>NZ_JBHTVA010000015.1:0-14579 GCF_042793325.1 Embleya sp. NPDC056575 | reverse complement strand
CGGGGGGGGGGGGGGGGGGGGGGGGGGGGGGGGGGGGGGGGGGGGTGGGTTGGTTGGTGCCCCCCCCGGGCCCCGCGGGGGGGGGGGGGGGGCCGCCCCCCCCCAAACGCCTGCCCGGCCGCCCCACCCACCCCACCCCGCCCGGCGAGGCCATGTGGCCGCGAGCACGGCATGATCGGAGTCGTGAGTTCCATCGAATACGTTCTCCCCCTCGTCGCCCACATCGAGAAGGACGAGCCCCCCGCCCGTACCGACGCCCTCGAGGCCGCCGCGCGGGCCGTCCTCGTTCTGCTTGCCGACGTGCGCTCCGCCGACCCCGAAGGGGAGTGGCACGACGTCGTCGAGGCCTGGCAGGGGCATCGGATCCGCAAGGTGGTGCGCCGGGCGCGCGGCGGTGAGTGGCGTCGTGCCGGGGCCCTGCCCGGGATCACCGTGGTCCACCGCACCGCCGAGGTCCGGGTGTACCCGCCCATCCCGCTGGACGGATGGCCCAAGGATCTGGCCAAGTTGCAGGTCTCCGGCACCGACCTCGACGAGCCGGTCGCGCCGCCCGCCGCCGATCCCGGGCAGCCGGTGTTGTGGTTGAACCCGTCTCTGGAGATGACCGCCGGCAAGGCCATGGCGCAGGTCGGGCACGGCGCGCACATCGCCTGGATGGGGCTCGGCCCGGGCGCGCGGAAGGAGTGGGCCGCGCGGGACTTCGACCTCGCGGTTCGGGTCGCCGAGCCCGCCGCGTGGCCCGCGCTGGCCGGCGGCGGGCGGCCCGTGGTTCGCGACGCCGGCTTCACCGAGATCGCGCCGGGGTCGTGCACCGTGGTCGCGGATGTGCCGTGGCCGACACGCTGAACGTCGCACCGCCCCCGCCGCGTTGCGAACCGAGGTGACGGCGGGTGACGTTGCGTCATCGGGGCGGTCGATCGGGCGAGCGCCCCGTCTTCGGGAGGCGCCCGGAACGATCCGTGTACGCTGCAACCGAGACCCGTACGTGACCGGATCGTCACTGCCCCGGTTCCCGCGGCCCACTACGGTAGGTCACAGGCCGGGCCGACCACCCGGCTCCCGAGCCACGTGTCCAGGTCCCGCCCGGATCCGTCGGTGCCATCCGCTGGGGGACGGGTCCGCCGATCGCTCCGGCCGCCCTGTCTCGCGCGGCTCGGGACACCATGGGCGAGGGGACTGCCGGCGCGTGACTCTTCAGGTGATCAAGGACGATCTCCAGGGCTGGACCGTGCTGCACGTCCTCGGGGAGGTCGACTACGCCGTCGTCCCCGAACTCCGCGAACACGTCAGACGCGCGGTCGCCGACGGCGATCATCGGATCGTCCTCGAACTCACCCGGGTCGAATTCCTCGATTCCACCGGCATCGGCACCCTCGTCGCGGCCCGCCGACTACTCCGCTCCACCGGCGGCTCGTTGCGGCTGGTGATGCCCGGCAACAACGATCACCACGTCAACCGGGTCTTCACCGCCCTGGGCCTGCGCCGCCTCTTCGACGTGCACCCGGACCTCACCGAAGCCCTGTCCGAGGACGCCCCCACGGACGAGGACCTGAGCGCCGCGGGCTGACCGGCTCCGGCCCCGCCCGACAAACCCGCCCGCCACCACCGCGCCCGCCACCACCGCGCCCTACAACACCGCCCCCGCCGCCGTCAGCGTGGCGCTCGCGCCCGGGACGTGGGTCAGGCGCGTGGCGAAGGCCCGGTAGGCGGCGGCCAGTGCCCCGCTGGGCACGCGCCGGTGGCCCAGTACGTCGGCGAACCACCGGGTGAAATCGACGAACAGCGCGTCGTCGTCCACGAACAGCGAGACGGCGAGCGTGTCGACCGCGCCGGCCAGGCCGTCGCGCATGGTGGTGTCCGAGCGTTCGCCCTCGATCGGGGCCAGGGCCGACATGCCCGCGGCGACCAGCGGGGTACGCAGCAGGCCGACGCCGTCGTGGGCCGGGTCGGACAGGTGGCGCAGGCGCGGCGCCGGGCTGGTGACGGTCGGCCAGTCGGGGCCGGTCAGCATCTCGGCGGCGCGTTCGGCGTCCGGCGCCCAGCCGTTCGCGCCGACGACGCCCGCCCAGCGGCCGTTCGGGCCGAAGCCGGGGCCGCCGACCAGCACCGGCACCCCGACCCGGCGGGCCACCTCCACCATCGCCCGCGCGCCCGGCAGCGCGGTGGAGACCGTACAGCTCAGCACCACCGACCCGGCGCCCGAGTCGGGCACCACCCGGGCCAGTTCGCCCGCGCCCGTACCCGGTGGCAACACCGTGGTGTCGACGCCGTGCAGCCGCAGCAGCGCGGCCAGGATCCGGGACGCGAGCCCGTGCCAGTCGCCCTGCGCGCAGCACACCACGATCCGGGTCCGCGAGCGCGGACGCGGCGTCGCGTCGGCGACCAGGTGCACCACCCGCCCCGCGACGTGCGAGGCGGCGTGCTCGCGCGCCACCGTCCACTCGCCCGTCGCCCACCGCTCGCCCACCACGCGCAGCGCCGGGATCACCAGGTCCGTCAACACCTCCTCGCCCGACACCCCCTTGTCCAGCAGGTTGCGGACCAGGTTCAGTGCCTCGACCTCGTCGGCTCGGCCCAAGTGTGCGAGGAACAGGTCGAGTTCGTCGGAGACCACGTGCGTCATGCGCCGTCCGGATGCTCGTCGGAACCGGGACGACCCAGCTCGGCCAGGATCGGCAGCGCCTCGTGGTCGTCCCGATAGGGGATGCGAATGGCCAACAGCACCACGTCGTCGATCACCGGGGCGTTGCCGAGGTGCGTCAACAGCCGCTGTTCCAGGCGCTCGACCAGCGCCTCCACCGGCATGCCCGCACACGAGGCGAGGTCGTGCCGCAACGCCTCCACCCCGTACGCCGCGCCGTCCGCGTCCCGCGCCTCGGTGACCCCGTCGCTGTACAGGAGCAGCGTCGACCCGGCCGGCAACGGCAGTTCCCGCTCGCCGAACACGGTGCCCGGGATGCCCGCCACCAGCGGATCGGTGAACGCCATCGCGGTCACCCGGCCCGCCGGGTCCATCCACAGCGGCGGCGGATGACCGGCGCAGGTCAGCCGCACCCGCGCGGAGCCGTCCGGATGCACCGAGCAGTCCCCGGTGATCGCGGTCAGCACCAACGAGGGGTCGCCGAGGGTGAGTTCCGCGTCGAGCAGCGCCATCCGATGCGCGGGAGCGCAACCCGCGCTCGCCGCCGTGCGCAGTATCAGCAGCGAGCGCGAGCTGAACATGCCCACGGGCGTGCCGCGTCCGCACACGTCGCCGACGGAGAACGCCCACGTGCCGTCGACCGGGGTGGGATGCACGGCGTAGAAGTCGCCGCCCAGACCGTTGGTCAGCGACACCGGCCGATAGCGGGCGGCGATCCGCGCGCCGGGCACCTCGGGCAGCGGGCCCGGGACGAGCGCCCGGGCGAGCAGCAGGGTGCGCCGATCCTGTTCGACGTACAGCCGCGAGGTGCGCAGTGCCACGCCCACCCGTTCGGCGTAGTCCACGGCGAGCGCGATCTCCTCCTCGGCGAACGGCTCCGAGGTCGCCGAGCGCACGAACGTCAGTACGGACGGCGCGTCGTCGTCGGTGGGCACCGGGACCACGAGCGCGCACCGCGCGTCGACGGCGAGCAGGTCCGCGACCGCCTCGTCCGGCACCAGGCGGGCGAGCAGTTCGCGATCCATCAGCGGATGCAGTTCCTGCCGGCGGGTACGCAACACCCGGCCGACGCCCGCCGGGGCCGTCCACGCCGTGCCCAGGCCGGTGGTCACCCGGGCGATCGGGGTGCCGGTGGCGGGCGCGTACGTGGTGCGCATCCGGCCGTCCTCCATGCTCGGCACGGACAGCGCCACCCAGTCGGCCAGTTCGGGCGCGGGCAGCGTGGTGACCAGGTCGGTCAGCCGGCGCGGGTGGGTGGTCGCGGACAACATCCGGCCCGCCTCGGCGAGGAAGACCTTGCGCCGCCGCTCGGCCAACAACGCGTCCTCGCGCCGTCGTTCGGCGGTGGTGTCGCGGACGTACCAGGCGTAGTGTCCATCGCTCAGGAGCGCTCGGCGCCCCTGCACGCGCCGATCGTCGACCTCGCCGCGCCAGGTGGTCCCGGTCGCGGGCAGGGTCGGGAAGGCGGTGCCCACCGCGCAATCGGGCAACAGGCGCGCGGCCGCGGGGTTGACGTGGCACACGGTGCCCTCGGCGGTGAACACGATCACGCCGGTGTCGCTCTCGTCGAGCACCTCGGCCGGTGACCAGCCGGGCGGCGCCGCCTCGTCGGGGGCGCGCGGCGGCTCGAAGCCGTCGCTTCGCCGAGCGGCGGCCGACTCCTGCGTGTTGCTGCCCCGCTCGTCGCTCGAGGGGCGTGGTCCGGTCATGGCTTACGGAATCCCTTGCGTCCGTGCGTTTCGAGCCGACTCGCGCCGGCGCTCGCGCAACCTTCACGGTACGACCGCCGGGGTCGGCCGCGGGCGGCTTCCGACGGAATCACACCTATAGGGGAAGACGGTCCACGAGCGACCGATGCGGCGAGTAGGGTGCCGATGCGGTCCTGCGTTCCGGGATGGATGTGGGGGTTCGTCCCGGGCCGCGCGCATCGTAGCGAGCGGTCGCGTGCCGCGCGACCGAACCGACACTCGACCGTGTGGAGTGGTCCCATGAGCCTTGACGATCCCCCGCCGGACGACGTGGATCACACATCGTTCCCGGACAGACCGTGCGTGGTGCACTCGGCCCTGGAGGGCGACCTCGGTGGCATCGTGTCCGTACACGGCGACATGGACATGACCGCGGCACCGGCCTTCCGCCAGGCGGTGGACCGCCTCGTCGACGAGGGCGCGCGCAGCCTGCGGATCGACCTGTCGGGGGTGCCGTTCATCGACTCGTCCGGCCTGGGCAGCCTGGTCTACGGCTACCGCCGACTGCGTGACCGGGACGGGGACATCGTGGTGTGCGGTGTCGGGCCGCAGCCGGCGCGGGTGTTGCGAATCACCCATTTGGACCGGATCCTCAGCGTGGAACCGGCGGGTGTCGTCCGGAACCGCTGAGCGGCGAGCGCCGATTGCCGAACGCCCACTGCGGCACGCGGAGTGCCGAAGCCGGCCGACGAGTACACGCGTCCCCCCGCGCCCGTCCCGCCAGGCGCAGTCCCCGCGCCCGTCCCACCACGTGCGATCCCCGCACCCGTCCCGCACGGCGCGGTCCCCGCGCCCACCCGCCCCGAGCGGCGGACTCACCGGCCCAGGCCGGCCTCCAGCTCACTCGCGGTACGACTGCGGATCAGGTCGTTGACCGCCTCGCCCGGCCCGACCTGCTCGAACAGCGACGGCGGCCGGAAGGTGACGTACATCGTGCGCCGCCCGCCCACCCCGGCGGGCGGCGGCGACGCGTGCAGTACGTCGGCCACGTGCACCGTCACATCGCCCGGCTCGGTCGGCACCGCGACATAGGGCAGGCTCGCCAGTTCCTCCTGGGTCGGTTGCGGGCAGGTGCGCCCGTGCGAGCCGGGGATCGCCTCCAGGTAGCCGGTCTCGGCGGAGGAGCCGGTCAGTTGGATGCCGATCGCCACCGAGGGACACATGATGTGGTGGCCGCCGAGGCCGCAGTCGGTGTGCCAGGGAATGTTGGCGAGGCCCTTGAGCCGACCCGCCGGCTTGAGCAGGACGGAGACCCCCTCCATCCGGTCCATCGACGCGGCCAGGTCGTCGTGCAGCAGGCCGGCCAGCCGGACCAGGCGCGGATCGCGGGCCAACTCACCGATTGGCGCTGACCGTTCGCTCGCGTACACGATCCGGCACAGCACCGCCTCACCCGACTCGGTCTCCGCCCACCAGGACCGGTCGTCGTCCGGCCGGGCCTCCGCGGCGAGCCGGTCCACCTCCGCGTTCAGCACGGCGACCTCTGCGGCGGAGAACACCCCGCGCACCCGCATCACCCCGGTCGCCTCGAAGTGTTCGGCGAGTTCCCGATCGGAGCGGTCGAGGGTGAGTTCGGCCGCCGGGTCCACCGGCGCGCCGTGCCGGTCGTACAGCTCCGGGCCCCGCGGCAGGTAGATCTCGATGCCCTGGTAGAGCGCCCGCAACACCGGTTCCCAGCGGAACAGGTCGAGCACCGTGCCGTGTTCGGTGTGCACCTCGCCCGCGATGGCCAGCGCCGCGGCGGTGCGCAGCAGGGTGACCAGGTCGGTCCAGGCGTCGGGGGACAGCCGCACCACGCAGCCGGCGTCCGGATCGATCCCCTCCACGACACGTAGTCGGGAGTCGTCCGCGCGATAGGTCCACGCGCCGGTGCCGATCCGCAGACCGAGTGGGTCGAGCCCGGCGAGACCCGCCTCGGCCCGTTTGCCGTGCGTGCCGATGAGCAATCCGGGGACGATGTCCCGGTGGTAGGTTTCCGCGTCGATCCGGTCGTGCCCGAGCATCCTCGCGACCTCCTGCGCTGTACGTTGCCGCGCAGTATGCCGGGCCGGAGCGCCGTGTCACCAGAGCGCCGCGCGCTTTGCCCGAAGTCCGCGCGAGCGGGCCGCCGACAACCCACCGCCGGCGCCGACCGTCGACCGATCGCCTTACCACACGCGGTCGATGACGGTGCGTCAGCTATTTCGTCCGGACCATTGACGGTGCGTCAGTTCTCCGGGGAGGGCGCGTCTTCGCGGACCCGGGACACCTGGGGGTAGGCGCGGCGCAGATGCGCGGCCACCGCGTCGGCCGCGGCGCGCGGGTCGCGGGCCACGATCGCGGCCAGGATGGCCCGGTGATCCGCGCGCAACGCGCCCGTGTCCGGCCCCAGTTCGGCCACCGCGCGGCGCTGGTGGCGGCGTACGGTGTCGCGCAGCGCGCGCATGAACGTGGTCACCAGCGCGTTCCCCGACAACTCCGCGATCGTGGTGTGGAACTCGGTGTCCAGTTCGTTGAACCGCTCCGGGGACAGGTCCGGGTCGTCCATCGCGGCCACGATCGCGCGCAGCCGGTCGAGGTCGGCCTCGCCCGCGTGGCGCGCCGCGCCCTCGACCGCCCACGACTCGATCAGCAACCGGGTCTCCACCACGTCGTCCACGGCGAAGTTGGCCAGCCCCAGGTGGAGCCCGAGGACGCCGGTCAGCGCCGGGCCCGCCGAGCCGGCCAGGATCGCCCCCGCCTCCGGGCCACTGCCCGGGTTGGCCACCAGCACGCCCATGGCCTCCAGGACCCGCATCGCCTCGCGCACCGAGGGGCGGCTGACCCCGAGCGCGGCGGCCAGCGCGCGCTCGCCCGGGAGCTTGTCGCCGGCCCGCAGTCGGCCGCTCGCGATCTGCTCCTCGATCTGCGCCACGACCTCCTCGAACGCGCGTACACGCTTGACCGGACGCCAGTCGGGGCCGTCTGTCACGTGGGCTCCTCGGATGCGGGCGTCGCGAATCGCGAATCGGGGGGTGTCTTGTGGCCAAGCATGCCATGCCCTTAGCGTGAGCACACCACAGTGTGGTCAGACCACATGATTCGACAGTCACGAGGAGGCCGCACGCATGCGCGTCGGGCTGTTCATCACCTGCGTCAACGACACGCTCTACCCCCGCACGGGGCAGGCCGTCGTCCGCCTCCTGGAACGGCTCGGCTGCACCGTGGACTTCCCCACCGCGCAGACGTGCTGCGGCCAGATGCACTGGAACACCGGCTACGGAAAGCGGATCGAGCCCATGGTGGCCGGGTTCGCGGACACCTTCGCCGGCTACGACGCGGTGGTCACCCCGTCCGGGTCCTGCGGCGCGATGATCCGGGACAACCACCCGCGTGCCGCCGCCCGCGCGGCCGATCCGGGGTTGCCGGCCCGGGTCGCGGCGGTGGTCCCGAAGGTGTACGACCTCACCGAGTTCATCGTGGACGTGCTGGGCGTCACCGACGTCGGTGCCTACTTCCCGCACCGGGTCGTCTACCACCCCACCTGCCACTCCCGCCGCCTCCTGGGCCTGGGCGACCGGCCGACTGCGCTGCTTCGCGAGGTGCGGGGCCTGGAACTGGTCGACCTGCCGGGCGAGGAGGAGTGTTGCGGCTTCGGCGGCACCTTCGCGGTGAAGAACCCGGACGTGTCCACCGCGATGGGCGCCGACAAGGTGCGGCACGCGGCGGGGACGGGGGCGGAGGTGCTGTGTGCGGCGGACAACTCGTGCCTGATGCACATCGGCGGGCTGATGGATCGTCAGCGCACCGGTATGCGCGTTGTGCACCTGGCGGAGATTCTCGCCTCGACGGCGGGTTAGGGGTTGGTTTACCCGCCCGCTCCACCCGTCGCTTCGGCCGTACCGGCTGCGGTTTCAGGGGCAGCGGTGTGGCCTGTACGGCCTGTGAGCCGAATATCCTCGACCCGTTGATCGGAAAGCTTTCGTGATGACCTCACCTCCCACGTTTCTGGGCATGCCGCCGTTTCCCGAGGCTGCTCGATCGGCTGTTTCGAATCCACAGCTTCGGCACAATTTGCGCAAGGCCACTCATACCATTCGGGACAAGCGTGCTCATGTGGTCGGTGAGCTTTCCGACTGGGGCGAGCTTCGGGCCGCCGGGGCGGCGATCAAGGATCGTACGTTGCGTCGGCTCGACGAGTACCTGGTCGCCGCCGAGGCGGCCGTCACCGCCGCCGGGGGCACCGTGCACTGGGCGGCGGACGCCGCGGAGGCGAATCGCATCGTCGCCGATCTGGTTCGGGCCACCGGGGAGACCGAGGTGGTCAAGGTCAAGTCGATGGTCACCCAGGAGATCGGGCTGAACGAGGCGTTGGCCGCCGAGGGGATCCGGGCCTACGAGACCGATCTGGCCGAGTTGATCGTGCAGTTGGGCGACGACCTGCCGTCGCACATCCTGGTGCCGGCCATCCACCGCAACCGGGCCGAGATCCGGGAGATCTTCGTCCGGGAGATGGCCGAGTGGGGGGTGCCGGCGCCACCCGGACTGACCGACGAGCCGGCCGCGCTGGCCGAGGCCGCCCGGCGACACCTGCGGGAGCGCTTCCTGTCCGCGAAGGTCGCGGTGTCCGGCGCGAACTTCCTGGTCGCCGAGACCGGCACGCTGGTCGTGGTCGAGTCGGAGGGCAACGGGCGGATGTGTCTGACCCTGCCCGAGACGCTGATCTCCGTGGTCGGCATCGAGAAGGTGGTGCCGACCTGGGCCGACCTGGAGGTGTTCCTGCAACTCCTGCCCAGGAGTT
This sequence comes from Embleya sp. NPDC056575, assembly GCF_042793325.1. Classification (NCBI taxonomy): domain Bacteria; kingdom Bacillati; phylum Actinomycetota; class Actinomycetes; order Kitasatosporales; family Streptomycetaceae; genus Embleya; species Embleya sp. NPDC056575. The sequence goes on along the minus strand of NZ_JBHTVA010000015.1, from coordinate 5,431 downwards.
CGACCGGGGAGCGGATGAACCCCTACACCTCGATGTGGACGGGCGTCACCCCCGGCGACGGCCCGCGGGACTTCCACCTGGTGCTGCTCGACAACGGCCGTACCGACGTGCTGGCCGACACCACCGGGCGGCAGGCGTTGCGCTGCATCCGGTGCTCGGCCTGCCTGAACGTGTGTCCGGTGTACGAGCGCACCGGGGGGCACGCGTACGGGTCGGTGTACCCGGGGCCGATCGGCGCGATCCTGGTGCCGCAACTGCGGGGCGTGGCGACCGGGAAGGTGGACCCGCAGACCGCGTCGTTGCCCTACGCGTCGTCGTTGTGCGGTGCCTGCTACGAGGTGTGCCCGGTCGCCATCGACATCCCCGAGGTGCTGGTGCACCTGCGCGAACAGGTGGTCGAGGGCGGCGGTCACCGGGCCGAGCGGGCGGCGATGCGGGCGGCCGAGTGGGTGCTCGACGACCCGAAGCGGCTGCGCACCGTACAGCGGGTCGCGGCCCGCTCGCGTCGGCTGTTGCCGCGCCGCGCGCCCGGGCCGGGTGCGGCCTGGTCCGACAGCCGGGCTTTGCCGGAGGTGCCGGCGCAGTCCTTCCGCGACTGGTGGGTGCGCGAACGCGGCGCGCCGCCGCGGCGGCCCCCGTCCGCTCCGGCGCAACCGCCGGCGGAGAAGAACCGGATCGAGGAGGACGACCGATGAGTTCGCGTGCAGCGATCCTGGCCCGGGTCCGCCGGGCGCTCGCCGACGTGCCGAGCGACGACGACTCCCCGGTCGTGCGCGACTACGCACGGGCACATGTCGCCGAAGGTGTGCTCGACCTGTTCGTCGAGCACCTGCGCGACTATCGCGCCGTGGTGCACGAGGTCGCCGAGGACACCCTCCCGGACGCGGTCGCGGCGGCGGTCGAGCGGCGTGGGGCCCGCACCCTGGTGACCCCGGCGGGGCTGCCGGCGGCGTGGACGGCCGGGCTCGCCGAGGGGGTGTGCCTGGCGGACGGCTGGGTGTACGGACAGTCGTACGACAATCGTATTAATAACAGGCCTGAGGTCGTCGAACCCGCCGGCATCCTGACCACGTCCGCCCTCGACACCGCCGACGGCGTACTCACCGCCGCCGCCGTCGGCATCGCCGAAACCGGCACGATCGTGCTCGACGCCGGGCCCGGCCAGGGCCGTCGGGCGTTGACCCTGGTGCCGGACTGGCACCTGTGTGTGATTCGCGCCGCCGACGTGGTCGCCTCGGTGCCGCGGGCGCTCGAACGACTCGACCCCGGTCGACCGCTGACCTGGATCTCCGGGCCGTCCGCGACCAGCGACATCGAGCTGAATCGGGTCGAGGGGGTGCACGGGCCGCGGACGCTCGAAGTGCTGATCGTGCGGTGACGGGCCGCCGATCATTTACAGTCCATAGGCGTGGCACCTGATACGAACGCACTCGTCCGCTCGACCAAGAACCTGATGGAGATGGTCGACCTCCTCGGCAACACCAGCCCGCCGGAGGCGTACGACGCGATCGCCGAGCAGTTGGCGAACACGCGGCGTCTGCTCGGTCAGTTGACCGCGCCGGCGCCGACCACGTTGTGCAACGAGCATCCGCACGGCCCGGTCGACGAGGACGCGCGGGACAAGTGCCTGTTCTGCGAGAACCGGCGACGGCGCGGCCGGGCCCGGGACGCGGCCGACGCACGACCGCGTTCGGCGCCGTGCCCGCGGCACCCCGAGCGCGGTCTGCTCGCGCTCGGCGAGACGTGTCCGCTGTGCGGTGGCCCGGAGGGCGCGTCGATGTCGCGTCAGGGCGTGCCGAGCGTGCGCGACCCGCGGCCGGCGCCGTTGGCCGGCGTCCGGGGCGTCGACATGCGGCTGACCGTGCTCACCCGGCAACTCGCCGGGATGGCGGGCGAACCGGGCCAGGACGCGCGCGGGGAGGCGTTGCTCGCCGCGGCGGTCGACGCGCTCAAGGGCGCCCAGGGGCTGATCCAGGCGGCCAACGCGTTCTCCGAGGGGCGCGGCGACGAGGCGTACAACACCGCCACCCGGGTCGCGCGCGGTCTGCGCGCCACCGCCGCCGAGGTACTGGAGGACCTGTGAGCCGGGCGGCTCGCGGGGCGCGGGCGCGCGGCGGGGATCGGGGCGCGTAGGTCGGCTCGCCCGCGTGGGTCGTCCGGTCCGCGCCGGTCGTCAGTCCTCGTAGGTCGAGGCGATCGGGTCGTGCCCGTTCCACACCACGAAGACCGACGAGGTCTGTCCGTGTCGGACGAAGTCGACCCGGATCCACCGGTCACCCGGCCACACCTTGACCGCCCACCCCGAGTTCGGCGTCGCGGCGATCAGCGTCGCGACGGTCGCCTGGTAGCGGAACGACGCCCGCCCGCCGCGCACCTCGAAGCTCTGCACCGCCGCGGCCGGCTGCTCCCGCAACTGCGCGGGCGGTGGCGCCTGCGGGGCCTTCGTGGTCGGCGGGGTCGTGGTCGGGGGCGGGGACGACGAGGTCGGCGGCGGGGTGCGGTTGACCGCCGAGATCAGGTCCGGCGCCTCGGAGGTCGGCGGCGCCGAGGGCGTGGGCGGCGATGTGGACACCGAGGGCGGCGGTACGTTCCCGGCCACCGGGCTCGGCGGCCTGGGCGGCTCGAACACGGTCTCGCGCAGCACGCTGCGCACCCCCCACCAGGAGAGCGCGACGGCGACCGCGGTCACCGCGAGCCACACCGAGATCGACGTGATGATTCTCCGCACGAGCCCTATCCTCCCGCCCCGGACCCACCCCTCCCCGGCGGGGTGGGGGCGAGGTCGCGGGCCACTCCCGGGCTGGACGGAGTGGACCGTGAGGGTACGGTTCCGAACCATGGCACAGGTGCTCGTTGTCGAGGACGACCAATTCGTACGTTCGGCGCTGATCCGCTACCTCACCTCGTCCTCCCACGCGGTGCGCAGCGTGGGCACCGCCCTGGAGGCGCTGCGCGAGGTGGCCCAGTACTCGTTCGACGTGGTCATCCTGGATCTCGGCCTGCCGGATCTGGACGGATCCGAGGCATTGAAGATGCTGCGCGGCATATCCGACGTCCCGGTGATCATCGCGACCGCCCGGGACGACGAGGCGGAGGTGGTCCGGCTGCTCAACGCCGGCGCCGACGACTATGTGACGAAGCCGTTCTCCGGGGAGCATCTGGGTGCCCGATTGTCGGCCGTGCTGCGCCGCGCGCGCGGCGGCAGCACACCCGAGGTGTTCACCACCGGCGGCCTGCGGATCGACACCCGGCGCCGCGAGGCGCACCTGGACGGCCGCGAACTGGAACTGACCCGGCGCGAGTTCGACCTGCTGGCGTTCCTGGCCGCGCGGGCCGGCCGGGTGGTGCCGCGGCGGGAGATCCTGGCCGAGGTGTGGGGTCAGGCGTACGGGGACGACCAGACCATCGACGTGCACCTGTCGTGGTTGCGCCGCAAGCTCGGCGAGAAGGCGCGGGAGCCGAGGTATCTGCATACCGTGCGGGGTGTCGGGGTGAAGCTGGAGCCCCCGGCGTGAGACTGCGCTCGGGCGGGCGCGGGGCGACGGGGCGGCGCGGAGAGGGCCGGTCCGGTGGTCGGGCGGCGGGTGCGGCGGAGCGGGCCGGCGGGTCCGTCCGGGGCCCGAGGTCGGAGCGCGGCCCGAGACCGGCCCGGGCGCCGAGGGGGCTGCGCGGCACGCTGGTCCGGGTCTCGTTGGCGGTGACCACGATGGTGGCGCTGGCGTTCCTGATCCCGCTGGTGCTGGTGATCCGGGAGATCGCCGCGGACCGGACCTTCACCGATGCCGAGCGGCAGGCCGCCGCGTTGCAGCCGGCGCTGGTGATCACCACCGATCGGGCCGCACTGGAGCCGGCGATCGCGAGTGTGCCGGCCGGTTCGGGCGGGCGGATCGCGATCCACCTGCCCGACGGGTCGGTGCTCGGGCGACCTCGGGCGAGCGAGCACAACGTGGCGGGTGCGCGCGAGTCGGCCCGCTCGTTCCGGGTGCGGGCGGGCGGCGGCTGGGCGCTGTTGCAGCCGGTGGTGCTGGACCAGGGGCGGATCACGGTGATCGAGGTGTACGTCCCGGACGGCGATCTCGACCATGGCGTGGGCACCGCGTGGCTGGTGCTGACCGGGGTGGCGGTGGTCCTGGTCGGCGGTTCGGTCCTGGTCGCCGACCGGCTCGGCGCGCAGGTGGTGCGCTCGGCCCGGTCGTTGGCCGCCGCCGCGCGTTCGCTGGGTACGGGCGACCTGGAGGCGCGGATCGCCCCACAGGGCCCCTCCGAACTCCAGGAGGCCGCCACGTCGTTCAACACGATGGCCGATCGGGTCGAGCAACTGCTGGCCAACGAGCGGGAGATGGCCGCCGACCTGTCGCATCGCCTGCGCACCCCGCTGACCGCGCTGCGGCTGAACGCGGCGGCCCTCGGCGAGGATCCGGTGGCCGAGCAGACCCGGCACGCGGTGGCGCAACTGGAGCGTGAGGTGGACGAGTTGATCCGCGGCGCGCGGCGGTCCAGCGCGAGCATCGAACGGGTGGGCTGCGACGCGGCGGAGGTGGTGCGGGCCCGGATGGACTTCTGGTCCGCGCTGGCCGAGGACGAGGACCGCCCGTGGCAGTTGGTGGGCGCGGAGGTGCCGGTACGGGTCCCGGTGTCCCGGGGTGACCTGGCGGCCGGTCTGGACGCGATGTTGGGCAACGTGTTCCGGCACACCGAGGAGGGGGTGCCGTTCTCGGTCACGCTGCACGCGGGCCGGGAATCGGTGATCCTGCTGGTCGCCGACGGCGGCCCCGGCATTGCCGACCCGGAGACCGCGCTGCGGCGCGGGCACGGCCAGGGCGGCGACGGCTCGACCGGCCTGGGCCTGGACATCGTGCGCCGGCTCGCGGAGGCCACCGGGGGAGAGGTCGGCCTGGGCCGCTCGGTGCTCGGCGGCGCGGAGGTGAGCGTGCGGCTGGGTGCGGGCCGTACGGACGCGGTCGCCCGGCGCAGTCGTCGAGCCGGCAAGAGTCGGCGCGGCCGGCGTCGGACCGGTGTCGGCTGAGTGACCCGACGCCTTCGGCCGGTTGTCGACGGCGCCGATCTTCTCACTGTGAGTCACTGGTCGTGTGCCCCCCGGAACCTCGGCGACGATTCACTCTTAAGAGGGCCTTAAACCCTCGTCCCGGGCCCAATCCGGTCGGGTCGACAGGTGTTCTTCGGCCATGGTTTTCACTAGCCTTCAGAACGACGGTCCATTCGGAACCAACGGGACTCCCCCCTTTCCGAGTGGGCCAGGCGCAGCCCAATCCCCCCCAGGGTCTGTAGCCGTTCGGGGATCTGATCCCCGGCCGTTCGTGTCCCCACCCCCACCCGGGGCACGACGGCACCGGCCCGAGAGCGTGAGCTCTCGGGCCGGCCTTCTTTGTGCGCTCGTCGGCTCCCCGTCGTGGGGTCCGCGTCGCCGGAC
>NZ_JBHTVA010000014.1:7369-176426 GCF_042793325.1 Embleya sp. NPDC056575 | reverse complement strand
GGCCCGAAGACTTCGGGCCCGACGCCGCCACGCGCTCGGCCGAACCGTGCGCGGCTCCGTGCGTCTACTCCGTCCGCAGCCCGTCCGGCCGCATCATCCGCCACAGCGGCGGCAGACTCAGCGCCGTGACCAACAGCACCACACCCGCGCCGATCCCGGTCATCGAGACCAGCCCGGTCCAGTCCACCCCGAACGGACGTTGCACCATGCCGAGCAGCGCCGCGCCCAACGCCACCCCGGTGCCCGCCGCGAGGAACAGGCCGAGCACCACCGGGATCGCCGCCTGGTACAGGATCGACCAGCTCAACGTGCTGCGCCTGGTGCCGAACGCGACCAGGACCGACAACAACTTCCGCCGCTCGCGCAGCTGTTCCAGCATGGTCACCAGCAGACTCGCACCGATCATCAGCAGCACCACCGTCGAACCGATGAACAGCGCGGTGCGCACGTTCGCGAACCGCCGGGACTCGTGGGTCTCGCTCAGCGTGTACACCTGCGCCAACGGATCCACCCGGGCCACGGCGTTGCGCGCCAGGTCGCTCGCGTCCCGCACCGCCGGGTCGAGTGCCAAGGTCATCGAGTACGTCAGCTGCCGGCTCACGGCGGCCGGCACCGCGCCGGGCGTCGCCAACACCCCGTCGGGGGCGATCCCGCTCCCGTCCGCCCGACCCGGGACCGTGCGCGCGGCCGCGGGGATCACCCACGGCGTGAGCACGGGCGTCGCACTCGGGCCGTGGCCCGTCTCGATGACCACGTTCTTCCCGGGCACCGGCCGCATGCCCCCGACGGAATTCGACGTGCGCGGATCGATGACGAACGTGTCTCCGTCCGCACATCCCTCGATCCGGGCCGATTCGCGCAACGCGTCACACGTCCCGATCGTCAACGACGCGCCCGGACCGGGCTCGTCGCCCGGCTCGGCCAGGCGGGTGGAGGATCGCCAAAGCGCGCCGCGCACCCCCGCCGCCTCCCGGATCCGCCCGGCGATCCGCTCGATCCCCTCGGTGCCCATCGGCGCGTCGGAGTTCACCGAGAGTTGGGCCCGCGTCGTATCCGCGCCGGTCTCCTTGGTGTAGTCGTTCTCGATCCCCAGGAAGAGCATCTGGAGCGCGATCGCCCCCGCCACCGCGACCGCGATGCCGTTGACCGCCCGGGCCGCCGAGGTACTGCCCACCTGGAGCCGCCGGACCGCCAGTTGCCACGGCACCCGACCGGCGCCGAGCCGGGAGACCACCGCCTCCACGAGCCAGGGCAACATGGCGGTGACCCCGAGCAGGAGCAGCACCACGCCGAGCACGACCTGTCCCCGGTTGAACTGCCCGCTCTCCGACCCCCGGCGGATCAGCGGGTACAGCGCGGCCAATCCCGCGAGCGGCAGCAGCAGGCGCCACCACACCCGGCGCCGAGGAGGCGTGCCGGCCCGGACCACGCCCAGCGGTTCGATCACCACGGCACGCAGCGCGAACAGCGTCACCGCGACCGCCGAGCACGGCACCGCCAGCGCCACGAGCACCGCGAGCGGCACGCTCGGATCCAGGTCGGCCGGGAAGATGCTCAGGTCGAACGCGGAGGCCACGCCGGTCAGTTGCCGCCCGATCAAAAAGAAGCCGAGCCCGAACAGCAGGCCGAACAGTGATCCCGCGAGCGCCTCCCCCGCCGCGATCCACCGGGTCCTTCGCGCGTCGGCGCCGACCAGCCGCAGCGCCGCGAGCCGCCGGTCCCGCCGCTCGCCGCCGAACCGCACGGCCGTGGCGATCAGCACCGCGACCGGCATCAGCAGCACCACGAACATGACCACGACCAGCAACACCAGCCGGGGATCCATCGGTTCGGCGGGAAACGGACTGCCGAACGCGGTGATCCGCTGCACCGAACTCCATCGGTCGCCCGCGGTCACGGTGTCGTTCCCGGCGTAGAAGGCCAGTTCGTCCGGGCCGATCAGGCCCTTGTCGCCGATCGTGCCGACCGTGCGGTACGGGAACCGTTCCCGGAGCAGCCGCCCCCGGCTCGAATCGAGCAGGTCGGCCAGCGCCGGCGATACGACCATCTCCCCCGGCCCCGGCACCTTGACCAGCCCCGGCGGGATCGGCGCCTTCGGGCCCTCCGCCCGCACGAGCCGGCCGCGGATCTCGTCGCCCTTGTAACTGGTGTCGGCGTTGGCGATCAGCAGCGTACGGTCGCCGGCCTGCGCCGCCTGCCCACGCTGTTCGTTGCGATCGCGGCCCCGCTCGTCCCGCGCCGCCAGCGCGCTCGGAATCGAGGTGGTCAACAGCAGCAGCGCCACCCCGAGACCCACGCCGACAGCGGTCAACAGTGTGCGGATCCAGCCTTCCCGGCCGCCGGTGACCGCGAATCCGGCGCCCATCCTGAGATCACGGAAGACGTTCACGCGGCGCGCGCCATGTCTCGGGACCGGCCGTCGCGCACGACGATCTCCCGGTCTGAGTAGGCGGCGATCCGCGACTCGTGGGTGACCAGGACGATCGCGGCGTCGGTGGATCGGGCCGCCCCGATCAGCAGTTGCATCACCCGTTCGCCGTTGAGCGAGTCCAGCGCGCCGGTCGGCTCGTCCGCGAAGACCACCCGGGGACGGATCACCAGCGCACGGGCCACCGCCATGCGCTGGCCCTGGCCGCCGGAGATCTCGCCGGGCCGCTTGCGCGCGAGGTCGGCCACCTCCAGGCGCTCCATCCACTCCCGCGCCCGAGCCTCGGCCTCCTTGCGCTTGACCGCGTTCAGCCGCAGCGGCAGCGCGACGTTCTCCAGGCAGGTCAGTTCGGGTACGAGTTGGCCGAACTGGAAGACGAAGCCGAAGTCGCTGCGGCGCAGCGCGCTCCGCCCGCCGTCCGACATCGCGGTCAGGTCGCGGCCGTCGTAGCGGATGGTGCCGGAGTCGGGGCGCACGATGCCGGCCAGGCAGTGCAGCAGGGTCGACTTGCCCGATCCGGACGGGCCCATGATGGCCACCACCTCGCCCGAGCGGATGGTGAACTCCGCGCCGGCGAGGGCGGGCGTCGATCCGTAGGTCTTGTGCAGGTCGTGGCCGCTGAGCAGGGAGTCGGTCACTTGCGGATCTCCAGGGTGAGTTCGCCGAGCCGGGCGGCGGTGAGTTCGAGCCAGCGCAGGTCCGCCTCGAGGTGGAACAGCGCGTGGTCGCAGATCAGTCGGTCACTGAGGTCGCCGTCGATCTTGCGCCGGGTCAGCTCGCGCATCATGGTCAGGTGTTCGGCACGCTGGGTGTCGAGGATGTCCGCGGCGTCGCGGCCGGTCAGCAGCGCGAGGACGACCTTGGTGTAGAGCGTCGACTGGAGATAGGGCTCCGGCGTCTCCGGCCGGCCGAGCCACTGTTCGACGTCGGTGACACCGGCGTCGGTGATCGCGTAACGCTTGCGCTCGGGACCACCGCCGGATTCGAGCCCGTCTATCTCGACGAGGCCGTTCTTCAACAACCGCGACATGGTCGAGTAGACCTGGCCGTAGGCGAGGGTACGGTCGCGTCCGAAGCGCTCGTCGAAGCTGCGCTTGAGGTCGTAGCCGTGGCAGGGTCCGGACTCCAGGAGCCCGAGCAGGGTGTGGCCGATTGACATGCCGAGCACTATACGCACCAGGTATACCTCGTGTGTATAGCGGGGTGCCGTGAGCCCGTCGCCGTGCGGCGACGGGCTCACGAAGGGAAAAGCGCTAGAGACCCAGGTCCTTGGTGACCGCGCTCGCGCGGGTGAAGACCGAGCGGGGCTGGGCGCCGTCGCAATACTTGTTGCCCGACGACACGATGCCGATCAGCTTGCCGCCGGCCACCAGCGGCCCGCCCGAGTCGCCCCGGCAGATACTGGTTCCCGGGTTGGCGGCCGGCGGCAGGCCGCACACCTTGGTGGCCGTGGTGTCCCCGGGGAAGGTGTACGGCTCGCAGGACGCCACCGGCGACAACACCAGCGTGGTCCGCTGCTGCCGCGTGGTGGGCACGCCGCCGTCGCGCTTGCCCCAGCCGTAGACGGTCGCGGACTTGCCGAGGGTGTAGAGCGCGCCGTCCTTGGCGCCGGCGATCGGCAGTGTCGGGTCCTCGAGGGACCGGTCGAGCGTCAGTACCGCCGCGTCGTACGTGAGCGTGCCCTGGGTGTACTTCGAGTGCACGCGCGCGCCGGTCACCTTCCGGGTCCGACCGCCGGGCGCGGTCAACTCCACCTTGCCGGCGACCACGGTGATGCCGGTCGGGTCGTCCACCGCCGTGGCGCAGTGCGCCGCGGTGAGCACCTTGCGCGGGGCCACCAGCGTTCCGCCGCACAGCAGTTCGCCGTCGGCGGTGTACAGCGCGACGGTGTACGGCGCCGCTCCGGCCGGCGCATCGGTACCGTTGCGCACCGCCGAGGCGGACGGCGCGCAGAGTCCGACGGCGGCCAGGGCGACGACCGCCGCGCCGAACACCTTCGCCGCGCCGGGCCGGCGGGTGTCCGGCGTGTGCCGAGTACGAGTCATCCCGGGTACCCCTTTCGATCGCACGCCGGCGCAACGGGGGTTCCCGCCGCACGACGACGCTCCTGCCCCATGGACGCACACCGTCGCCGTCCGGATGCGTCCGCGCGGGATCCGTCACCCGAACGGGCGCCGACTCAGTCCTCGTCGACGTAGCGGGCCGGTCGGGTGTTCACCAGCTTGATGATGTGGAAGCCGTACTGGGCCGGAACCAGGTCGCTCACCTGCCCGGGGCGCAGCGCCACCAGGGCCTCGGCGAACGCGTCGGCGTAGTCGTCCTCCTGCCCCCAGCCCAGGTCGCCGCCCTTGGCCGCGGACAGCGGGTCCTTCGAGCGTTTGCGCGCGAGTTCGCCGAACCGGCCGGGGTCTCGGGCCAGTTCGTCGAGGATGGCGCGCCCCTCGCTCTCCGTCTCCACCGCGATGTGCAGAACGTGGTATTCCAGTGCGTCGGACAAGGTCGCTCCCGGGGTCGTCGCCACCCGGCGCGCCCGGGCCGAGCGCGGTCACCGAGTTGTCGATCAGGTGGATGATACGGCCGCCGCACAAGCACCCCGGGGAGGTGCCGACGGTGCGTGCGGCGGCTACTCCGCCGTCGCGTCGACGAAGGCGGCCAACGACGCCTGGTCCCAGGCCAGCCGGCCCGCCGCCAGATCGGCCGATACCGCGTCCACCCAGCGCAGTTCCGCGTCGGTCATCGCGCGCAGGTATTCGTCTTCCAACACCACCACACGCGGCAGGTTCATCCGCGTGGTCTGCGCCGCCTCCGCATCCAGATCGGCGAGCCGGGCGACCAGCGCCTCCCGACGCCGGGTCAACAACTCGCGCGCCGTCTCCGGGGTGACCAGCGCCAGGAAGGACAGCGCGGCCGGGAATTCGGGGAACTCGTTGCGCGGCGTACCCACCATCTCCGCCATCCAGGCGTGGCACGCGACGCGGCCCGCCTCGGTGATCTCGTAGACGGTCCGCTCCGGGTACTGCTGATCGCGCTCGGTCTCGCGCACCGCGATCAACCCGGCCTCGCGCAGCCGATTGATCGTCTTGTACAGCGACGCGCGCTGGCCCACGTTGACGACCTTGTCCTTGCCCCACTGCTTGATCCGCTGCTGGATCGCATACGGGTGCATCGGGTCGCGGTAGAGCAGGCCCAGCAGCGCCAGCGCAAGCGGTGACCTGCGGAAAGTCGTCGTCATGCGGCCAACCCTACTGGATTTCCGGCAACTAGCCCCGAGGGTACTAGTTGCTTAAACACTAGTCGCCATGCGACTATCGATTCATCGAAGCCATACACCGTCCCGAAGCCCCACAGCGATCCCGAGGAGCCTCCCGATGAACACCGCCGACCCGGTCCGCATCCACGCCGACCACGCCACCACCAAGCACCTGGGCCACTGGACCACCGCGACGACCTTCGAGGTCCGCGAACGGCGGGCCGCCGCCGTGCTCGACCTGCGCTCGCCGCGGATCGAGGAGGGCGACATCGAGATCCGGGTCGACCTGGACCACGCGATGCTCAAGCTCCTGGTCCCCGACGACGCGGTGATCGAGCAGAGCGGGTTGCGCTGGACCGGTCGCGGCCGGGTCAAGGACTCCGCCGCGCCGACTGCCGCCGAGGGCCGGGTAATCCGCCTGGTCGGTGCGATCGACCACGGCGAGGTCCGGATCCACCGCAGCGGCGTCGCGGTGTTGTCCGCGATGTTCAGCCGCGAGTTCGTCGAGGACGTACGACGCGCCCGCCGCGAGGGCACCACGCCCACCGTGGCCGACCCCGCGCACACTCCCTGACCGGGTAATTCCCGACATCCACCCGGGTCGGGCCCCGCCTGCCCCGCCCCACCCTCACCTCGGAGTACAGACATGAACCGCGTCAGGACCGCGATGATCATCGGCGGCGGCATCGCCGGACCGGTGACGGCGTGCGCGCTGCGCAGGGCCGGCATCGAGGCCACCGTGTACGAGGCGTACGCCGACATCGCGCCCGGCGACGCGTCGGGCGGCGCGCTGAGCATCGCGCCCAACGGGCTCGACGCGCTGCGGGTGATCGGCGCCGAGGAGGCGGTGTGCGCGATCGGCGAGCCGACCTCCGACATGGTCTTCGAGAACGGTCGCGGCCGACGCCTCGGCGCCGCCACCGGTCTGCCCGGCCTGCCCCCGAGCCGCACCGTGCTGCGCGCCGACCTGCACCGGGTGTTGCGCGAGCACGCCCTCGACCACGACATCCGCATCGAACACGGCCGCCGGCTCGTCGGGGTGCGGGAGGAACCCGACGGCGTCACCGCCGAGTTCGCCGACGGGAGCACCGCGAGCGCCGACATCCTGATCGGCGCGGACGGCATCCGCTCCACGGTCCGCACCCTGATCGACCCCGCCGCGCCCGCCCCGAAATACGTCGGCCTGCTCGGCTTCGGCGTCGGCGCCCACCTGCCGGGCGACCGCGACGCCCGGCCCGCCCCCGGCACCATGCACTTCGCCTTCGGCAAGCGCGCCTTCTTCGGCTACTGGACCCAATCCGACGGCGGCGTGGCCCTGTTCAGCAATCTGCCGCACCCGCCGATGACCACCGCGGAGGCCCGCGCGGTCCCCGCCGAACGGTGGCTCGGCCTGCTGCGCGAGGCGCACGCGGGCGACGTCCCCGCCGAGGCGGTGCTGCGCGCGGCCTCCGCCGACGACCTCCTGGTCGCCGGTCCGCTCGAACTGATGCCCCCGCTGCCGCACTGGCACCGCGAACGACTGGTCCTGGTCGGCGACTCCGCGCACGCCCCCTCGGCCAGTTCCGGCCAGGGCGCCTCACTCGCGATGGAAAGCGGTGTACAACTGGCCCGCTGCCTGCGCGACTTGCCCGACCCGATCGCCGCGTTCGCCGCATACGAGGCGATGCGCCGACCCCGGGTCGAGAAGATCGCCGCCGCTGCCGCCAAGACCAACAACAGCAAGGCCGCGGGGCCGCTCACCAAGGCCGTCATGGCCCTGCTGATGCCGATCATGACCCGCACCGTACTGACCCCGGAACGGATGTTCGGCGAGGCGCAGCGCCACCACATCGACTGGTCCGCGCCGGCCGCCGCCTGACCGACCCCTCCCACCCCCACCCGCTCCCCAACGCCCGTCGACCACCTCGCCCTTGCGGGGTGATCGACGGGTTTCGCGCGTTCCGACCCATTTCGCGCACCCGCCCGACCAAGAACTTGAACGTGTTCAAAAACAGGTCTAGAGTCACCGGCGTCGGCTGGTTTGAACACGTTCAAAAAGGAGCCGGTCCATGGACATGACCGTCCTGACCTATGCCATCTACCTGGGCATCAGCATCGCGCTCACCGTATGGGTGGCACGCACACTGAGCCGCAACGGACAGATCTTCCTGCAGGACGTCCTGCGCGGCCGCGAAGAACTCGCGGCCGCCGTCAACCACCTCCTGGTGGTCGGCTTCTACCTCGTCAACCTCGGCTTCGTCGCGCTCTACCTCAAGGTCGGCGACACCGTCGACGACGCCCGCGGCTCGGTCGAGGCGCTGTCCGTCAAGCTCGGCACCGTGTCGCTGGTCCTGGGCGGTCTGCACCTGCTCAACGTCTACGTGCTGAGTCGGATCCGGCGGCGCGGCCTGGACGAGGCGACCGATCCGGGCACGCACGCGCCCCAGCGGGCCCGGAAGTTGTCCGGCCGCGCCTACGGTCCGCCGATCGCGCCCCAGGGCTCCACCCACCCGGCTCCCGGGGTCTGATCCCGATGACCATCTCCCAGGGGAACACCGCGCCGGGCCGATCGGAGGGGACGGCCCGGCGCGGTACCCCCGCCCCACCTCCCCCGGTCCGCCGGATCACCGTCCTCTTCGACTCCGACTGCCCGCTGTGCACCGCGCTGTCCGGCTGGATCGCCCGGCAGCCGACCCTGATCGCGGTCGATCTGGTGCCGGCCGGCTCGCCGCGCGCCCGCAACCGCTATCCCGACCTGGACCACGAGGCCACCCTGCGCGAACTCACCGTGGTGGGCGGCTCGGGCGAGGTGTGGTCCGGCGCCGCCGCGTGGGTCACCGTGTTGTGGGCACTGCGCGCGTACCGCGGCCTGTCCTTCCGACTCGGCACGCCGATCGGGATGCCGATGGCCCGGGCCGCCGTCCTGGGCGCGGCCCGGATCCGCTCGGCCACACACCGGGGACCGCTGCCGCCCGACCCGGACGGGGACCCCTACCGGGAACCCTGGACGGTCGTCGAGTGTGACGACGCCTGCGACCTCGCCCACTAACCTTGCCTCTCGTGGAGCACGTGGCAGGCACCGACGCAGCGAACCCGACCGACGGCGGCGACAGGACGGACCCGGGCGGGCGCCCCGGCAAGAGCGAGCAGACGCGGTCCCTGATCCTGGAGACCGCGCTGCGGCTCTTCCGCGAACGCGGCTACGACAAGACGACCATGCGGGCCATCGCCCAGGAGTCCGGCGTCTCGGTCGGCAACGCCTACTACTACTTCGGCTCCAAAGAGCACCTGATCCACGGCTTCTACGACCGCCTCACCCACGAGCACATCACCCGCTGCCGGCAGGAGCTGCGCGGTGTCCGCGACTTCGGCGACCGACTCCAGGTGGTGTTGTCGGTGTGGCTGGAGGTGGCCGAGCCGTATCACGCGTTCGCGGTCCAGTTCTTCCGCAACGCCGCCGACCCGGAGAGCCCGCTCAGCCCGTTCTCGGCGGAGTCGTACCCGATCCGCGAACAGGTCACCGAGCTGTTCGCCGACGTGCTGCGCGGCTCCTCGCTCCGCATCGACGACGAACTCGGCGAACTTCTCCCGGAGTTGTTGTGGCTGCACCTGATGGGCATCGTGCTCTTCTGGGTATACGACCGCTCACCCGAGCGCACCAAGTCCCGCGCCTTCGTGGCCCGCACCACCCCGATGGTGGAACGCCTGATCACCCTGTCCCGCTACAAGGTCTTCCGCCCGCTGGTCCGCGACGCCGAACGCCTGATCCGCGACTACATCGTCCCGGAGGGCGTCACGCCCCCCGACCCGCCGAAGCGGCACGGATAACCCACCACATGCGTTCGGGAGGCGTGGCGCGGCGCGGCCGATTACGCCCGCACTCACCATGTACTCGGCGATGACGCTTCCGCACGTCACCTCCCGCCGGTCCTTGTGATGCCACGCAAACCCTGCGGTCGTGCGTGCCTCTTGTGTGCCCATCATGGCCATGATAGCCATGACGGATCGTCGGTTCGCACGGAAGTGGGCAACATGCGGGGTTTCGAGGTCGTCGTGGTCGGAGCCGGGTCGGCCGGGTGCGTGGTCGCCGCGCGGTTGTCGCAGCGCCACGACGTGCTCCTGCTGGAGGCCGGACCCGCCGCACTGCCCGAGGAGTTGCGGCGGCTGTCGCGCCCGATCCGGGCGCCCTACGACTGGGGCGACACGGTCGTCTCCGGCGATCGGGACCTGCGGTACGCGCGCGGCCGGGTGGTCGGCGGCTCGTCCGCCACCAACGGCGCGGTGGCCATGCGCCCCGAACCCGAGGACTTCGACACCTGGCCCGAGGGCTGGTCCTGGGCCGACATGTTGCCGTGCCTGAACCGGATCGAGCACGATCTCGACTTCGGCGACCGGCCCTACCACGGCACCGACGGGCCGATCCCGATCATCCGGCACCCGCGCGCCGACTGGGCCCCGCTCCAGGCCGCGTTCGCCGCCGGTTGCGCGGCCGTCGGCATGCCAAACTGCGCCGACCACAACGCGCCCACCGGCACCGGCGTCGGCCCGATTCCGATGAACCGCCGGGACCGCACCCGGGTCTCCAACGCCGCCGCCTACCTGGCCGGCGCGGCCGACCGGGTCACCGTACGCGCCGACACGCACGTGGCACGCGTGCTGGTCGAACACGGCCGTGCGGTCGGTGTCGAACTCGCCGACGGCGCCATCGTGCCCGCCGGTCGGGTGGTCCTGGCGGCCGGCGTGGTTCAGTCCCCGCTCCTGCTCGCCCGCTCCGGGCTCGCCGCCGCGAACCCGCACGTGGGCCGGCATCTGACCGACCACCCGGTGGTCTCCTTCGCCGCCCGGGTCGACCCCGACGCGGTCCCGGCCGACGCGCCCACCCTCCAGCTGATCGCCAAGGCGACCGCCCGCCGCCGCCACGACCTCCAGCTGACCCCCGTCGCCCGGCGCGACCCGGACGGCACGTGCGAGCTGGACATCAGCGTGAGCCTGCAACTCCCCGCCGGCGCCGGCACGGTGACCCCCACCGCCGCCGACCCCGCCGCACCCGCCCGGATCGACTGGCCGTTCCCGGCCCACCCCGACAACCTGGCCCGACTGCGCGAGGGCCGCCGCCTCGCAGCGCGCATCGCGCGCGAGAGCGGGATCCTCCTCGACAACACCGAGGCAGACCGCGCGGCCGCGCTCGGCGACGCCGAGTCCGACGAACTGATCCGGCGCACCCACTACGCGTTCTACCACGGCGTCGGCACCTGCCGGATGGCCGAAGACCCGGCCGCCGGCGTGGTCGACCCGACCGGGGCGGTATTCGGGTTGCGCGCATTGCATATCGTGGACGCGTCCGTGATCCCGACCGTGCCGCGTACCAACACCCACCTGCTGGTGACCGCGCTCGCGGAACGGTGGTGCGATCTGGATACCGCGTGATCGTTCGATCCAGTCAGGAGTCGTCTTGTCCGGTGTTCCCCTGTTCCCGCCCACCGACCCGCACCTCGCCGCACAGGTCGGCTTCATCCTGGAGATCGACCGGCTCAAGGGCGTGGTGCGGCGCAACCTGATCGCGGACGCCTCCCGGCGCGAGAACACCGCCGAGCACTCCTGGCACCTGGCCATGCTGGCCGGCACGCTGGCCGGGCACGCCGCGACCGATGTCGACGTGGCCCGGGTGACCCGGATGTTGTTGATCCACGACCTGGTCGAGATCGACGCGGGCGACACCTTCTACTACGACAGCGTCGCCGAGGCCGACCAAGTCGAGCGCGAGCAGCGCGGCGCGGACCGTATATTCGGCCTGCTTCCGGCGCCGCAGGGCGATGAACTCCGGGCGCTGTGGGAGGAGTTCGAGGCCCGCGAGACGCCCGACGCGCGCTTCGCGAAGGCGATCGACCGATTCCAGCCGTGCCTGCTCAACTTCCACACCGAGGGCGGCACCTGGCGCGAGTACGACCTCACCCGCACCGAGGTGCTGGCCAAACAGGGCAGCACGATCGAGGACGGCTCCCCGTCGTTGTGGGCCTACACCCTGGAACTGATCGACGAGGCGGTGCGGCGCGGCTACCTCAAGCCCTGACCGATGAGCCCCGACCGATGAGCCCCGACCGACGAATCCCGACCCACGCGCCCCGGCCAACCGTTTTGCCGGCGCCGGGTTACGCTGCCGAACATGACCAGTGACGCATCCTTCACCACCCACGTCACCCAACGTCTCGCCGCGCTGCCCGGAGTGGCCGCCGTGGTACTCGGCGGGTCTCGTGCCCAGGGCACCCACCGACCCGACAGCGACTGGGACTTCGCGGTCTACTACCGCGACGGCTTCACCCCCGACGCGATCCGGGGACTGGGCTGGCCGGGCGAGGTGTCGGAGTTCGGCGCCTGGGGCGGCGGGGTCTTCAACGGCGGCGCCCGGCTCACCGTGGAGGACCGGCCGATCGACCTCCACTATCGCGAACTCGCGGACGTGGAGCGGAGGTTGGCCGAGGCACGGGCGGGCCGCTTCGAGGTCGAGCGGTTGATGTTCCACCTCGCCGGCGTGCCCACCTACCTCGTGGTCGCCGAACTCGCGGTCAACCGGGTGCTGTTCGGCGACCTGCCGCGCCCGTCCTACCCGTCGGCGCTGCGCCGCGCCGCACACGCCCGGTGGAGCGACGACGCGCGCCTGACCCTGACCTACGCGGACCAGGCGCACGCCGCGCACGGGCATGTCACCGACGTCGCGGGGGCGATCGGCCGGGCGGCCTGCGAGGCGGCACACGCGGTGGCGGCCGGTCGCGGCGAGTGGGTGACCAACGAGAAGACCCTGCTCGACCGTACGGGCCTGCGCGACGTCGACGAGATCGCCGGCCGACTCACCGCGTCCACCCTGTCCACCGCGATCGCCGAGACGCGCGAACTGCTCGACGAGGCCCTGACGGCGAGCCGCCCGGACTGACGTGTCACCGTAACCCTATAGTACGCGGTCACTTATCACTCTCGGGTGGTACTTCCGTGTCATTCGCCCCGTCGCCGGCCATCCGCCGCATCAGGTCGGCGGCGAGGCGCAACACCTGCCGCTCGGTTTCGGTGAGCGATCCCATCGCCCCGGCCAGCCACGCGTCCCGCTCCGCCGCGTCGCGCACCAGCGCCGCGCGGCCGGCGGGGGTCAGCGTGAGCACCGACTGCCGCCCGTCCCGGGCGTCCCTGGCCCGGGTGAGCAGACCGTCCCGGGCCAGCTCCGCGAAGACCCGGGTGAGCGACTGGGGTTGCTGATGCTCGGCGGCGGCCAGTTCGCCCGGAGTACACGGCCCGTGCCGCAGCAGCCGGCCCAGCACCACCACCTTGTTGCTGCTCAACGCGTCGGCCGACCGACTCGCCCGCATGCGCCCGGCGACCGCGGTGATCCCGCGCCGAATCGCGGCCACATCGCCCGACGCGACCGGCCCGTCGGCCCGTCCGCCGCCCTGCCCGGTGGCCGTCGACGGCTCCATGCTCGCTCCCGCTCCGGTCATATTGCCAAGCTATCACTTACCATTTACTAAGCTTGCGCTTACGATTTCCGCCATGGAATCGCCTCGCGCGACCACCGTCGCGATGGTTTCGGTGCTCGCCGCCTACGGCTCGGCCCTCCTCCTGCAACGCACCGCCCACCTACACGCCGACATCGTCGTCGCGGCCGTGGTGATCGCGCTGACCCTGGCCCGCACGCAGCGCGACGCCGACCCGCTCGACCGCGCGCTCGCCTGCGTCGTCCTGCCCCCGGTCGCCATGCTCGCCGCCGAGATCGGCTCCCTGATCCCGCGTCATCCCGCCGTCGGCGGCACCCTGTTCGCACTCGCCATGGCAACCACCGTCGAACTGCGCCGCTTCGCCTCCCGGATCGCCGCCGCCGCGAATGTCGCGGCGCTGCCCCTGGTGGCGAGCCTGGTCCTGCCCGCCGTCGGCACCCGTCCCGCCGATCACACGCACACGTTGTGGGTCGGCCTGAGCACCCTGGTCACCGCCGTCTGGGTCGGCGCGGTGCACCTGGCCATCCCCGGCCCCGGCCCCGAGCCACGTCGACCCGGCACCTCCACCGGCACCCGGCGCCGCCTCCCCGCGAGTACGCGGATGGCCGTGCAGACCGGTCTCGCCCTCGGCGCGGCCTTCGCCCTCGGCCGCCATCTCTGGCCCACGCACTGGTCCTGGGCGGTGCTCACCGCCTACCTCGTCTGCGCCGGCACCCGCGGCCGCGGCGACGCGCTGCACCGGGGTGTGTTGCGCACCGTCGGCGCCGCGGCCGGCACCGCCTTCGCCGGCGTGCTCGGCGGCGCGTTCGCCGCCCACGACGCCGGCGCGATACCGGTCATGTTCGCCCTGCTCGCCCTCGGCTCCTGGCTGCGCACGATCGACTACGCCTACTGGGCCGCCTGCGTGACCGCCGTACTGTCCCTGCTCTATGGCTACTTCGGCCAACCCGCCGGCGACCTGCTGGTGGATCGCCTCGCCGCGATCCTGCTCGGGGCCGCGCTCGGCGTGGCCACCGCCTGGCTGATCCTGCCGATCCGCACCGTCGACATCCTGCGCCGCCGGGTCGCCGACGCCCTGGCCGCACTCACCCCGCTCCTCGCCGGCCCCATCGGCGCACCGTCGTCCACCGACCACCCGGTGCACCGCTTCGACGCCGCGGTCGCCGCGCTGCACCCGCTCGAACCGGCCCTGCGCGCCCACCACCGACTGGTCCGCCGACACCGCCCGGGCCCGCACCCCGTCCAGGCGATCGACGCGGTACGCGCCTGCGTGGGACCGGCCCACCGCCTCGCCGAACCCGCCCCCGGGCACACCCCGACCGCCGAGGCCAGGACCGCCGTGGCGGCCAACATCGGCGCCGTGCGCCGCGCGATCGGTCGTCGACCCGGCACGCCGTACCACCCGCTGCCCATCACCCACCGACCCCCGGGAAGCCCGCTCACCGACCTCGACACGGCACTCGCCGGCCTCGCCACGATCTTCCATCCGGCCGCACCGGAGCCGGCGGACGAGCACCCGGACGGTTTCGCCCCAGGGCCCGGATAGGCTCGGCGAATGCATTCCGTGGCGGTGGACTGGGACGACGCACACTGGCTCAACCCGCCGGCCGGCGCCGAGCGCGACGGCGACGCACTGGTGGTCACCCCGGTGCCGGGCGCCGACTTCTGGCGACAGACCTCCTACGGCTTCACCCGCGACACCGGGAGTGCGCTGCTCGCCGACCTGCCGCCGGGCACGGCGGTGGAGGTCACCTTCGAGGCGGAGTTCGACACGCTCTACGACCAGGCCGGGGTGTTCGTCCGGGTGGACGAGCAAACCTGGGTCAAGGCGGGCGTCGAGGTCACCGACGGCGCGCTGCACGTCGGAGCCGTGGTCACACACGGTGTCTCCGACTGGTCGATCGCCCCGGTACCCGAGTGGGCGGGCGGCCCGATCACCGTCCGGGTCAGCCGGGCCGGCGACGCGCTCACCATCCGGGCACGGCCGGCCGACGAGCCCTGGCGGACCATCCGACTCGCCCCGCTGTCCCCGGACGCGTCGGCCACCGCCGGGCCGTTCTGCTGCTCACCGGAGCGCGCGGGCCTGCGGGTGCGTTTCACGCGCTTCGTCCTCGGCCCCGCCGACGCGGGCCTGCACGAAAACCCCTGAAGCAGGCACCCTCAAAACAGGCACCCTCGGAACAACCACCCTGAAACAGGCGCCTCTGAATCAACCGCCCTCGAAGCCGGTCGGTGACCGCTCAGGTCTCGCCCGCCGGGGGAACGCTCACGCCGTACTCCCGCGCCTCGTGCAGCGCGTCCTCCAGCTCGTCGAGCGCCGGCGGCAAGGCGTTCGTGTCGTGCGCGTCACTCGCCTCCGTCAGCACGGAACGGGCCCGGATCACCCGCTCGCGCACCGCCCGGACGACCTCGGCCTGGTCGATGGCCGACTTCTCGTCGTATCCAGCCGTCATCACTTCCTCATTTCCCGCAGCCCCCGCGCGAGTACCCGTACACCCATTGGTGTTCCGACCTGAGGCGGGTTTCAACCGGCATGGGGCGTACGGGCGCGAGAAGTGCGTCAGGAAGTGTTTGGGGAGGCGTCCACCTCGACGAACGTACGCCCGGTCTCGCGGGCGCTCGCCCGGCCGCCCGTCAGGTCGGTCAACCGCCCCACGAAGCGGTCCCGGTCCGGCTCCGGGACACACACGTCGATCGCCACCTCGGCGCCGTAGCGGATGTCGCGCACCTCGTGGCCGAGCCCGCGCAGGTCGTTTTCCAGCCGCCCGGCGTGCGCGTGGTCGACATCCACGGTCAGCACCAGCATCGGGCGCAGCTCGACCACGCCGACCGCGTCCACCGCCTCGGTCACCGCCGAGCCGTAGGCGCGGATCAGGCCGCCGGCGCCCAGCATGATGCCGCCGAAGTACCGGGTCACCACCGCCACCGTCTCGGTCAGCTCGCGGCGCCGCAGCACCTGGAGCATCGGCGCACCGGCCGTGCCCGACGGTTCGCCGTCGTCGTACGCCTTCTCCTGCCCGCCCGCGATCCAGGCCGAGCAGTTGTGCCGCGCGGACGCGTGCAGCGCCCGGCGGCGGGCCAGGAACGCCTGCGCCTGCGCGTCGTCGGACACCCGCGCGAGGGCGCACACGAAGCGGGAACGCCGAACCTCGACCTCGACCTCACCTTCGGACTTGATCGTGAGCAGCGGCATGACCGGGGCCTTCGGTACGGGATCGACGGACGCCCTCCACGGTAGGGCCCGACGGCGCCCGACCCGGGCCCGGGCTCACCGTGCGCGGCTACGCCGGTACGATCTGCCGCCCCGAGGCCGCCACGAACGCGCGCAGCAGGGTGGTCTCGTCCCCGCGCCGCCAGGTGAGCGTCACCGCCGACTCGGTCAGCCCGGTCACCGGCAGGAAGGCCACGTCGGGGCGGCCGTTGTACGCGGCGAACTGGGCGCAGAACAGCAGCACGCCGTGGTCGCCCGCGATCAGCGACAGCACCTCCTGGAGGGTGCCGGCGCCCGGTCCACGCGGGATCGGCCGCCCGCCCGGGGTCACCGTCGGCGACTGCAGCTCACGCCAGGGCGCGGGCGCGGGTCCGGCGATCTCCACGAACACGCAGTCGGCCAACTCCTCCGCGTCCACCCGCGCACGCCGCGCGAACGGGTGCCGCGTCGAGACGCCGAGCACCAGCGGGTCGGCGGCGATCACCGGGCCGGTGCACAGCGTGGGATCGCCCACGGGCAGGGTCACGAAGGCGGCGTCGATCTCGCCGCGCAGCACCGGGCCGAACGGGTCCGACAGCGGCGTCTCGACCAGGTCGGCGCGGGCCTGCGGGTGCCGGGCGCGGAAGTCGCCGACCAGGTCGAGGAGAGCGCCGTACGGGGTGCCGACGAAGCCGATCCGCAGCACGCCCTCGATGCCCCGGGCGCGGGCCTTGGCCCGCTCGACCGCGCCGGTGAGAGTGACGTAGGCGGGTCGTACCTCGGCCAGGAACGACTCGCCCTGCCGGGTGAGCCGGACCCGGCGACTGCTGCGCTCGAACAGTCGTGCGCCGATTCGGTCCTCCAGTTGCCGCAGCAACTGGCTGACCCGGGCCTGCGAGGTGTAGAGCCTGGCGGCGGTACGGGTGAAGTGCAGCTCCTCGCTCAGCACGACGAAGCACTCCAGCTCCCGGAACTCCACACTCATCCCGTTCCCCTCCCCCGCTCGGTCCCGGCACCGGGCGCCGGGCCCGGGTGGGCCGTCTCCCATGTTCCGACCTGCGAGCATAAGCGGCCCCTATGCTCGCATGCGATCTTCGCCGTTGTTCGGGATCGGGGCCGTGCCCAGGGTGGAGGGCATGTCCAACCCGGTCGTCGACACCGACGCGTACCCTCCCGCCCCTGCCCGACCCACTCCCGCCGACCCGGCGCCCGGGACCGCGTCCGCGCGTTCCTGGCTCGCGGTGGCGGCGATCGCCGTCGGCACCTTCGCGGTGGTCAGCACCGAGATGATGCCGGTCGGCCTGCTCACCCCGATCTCGCACGGCCTGCGCGTCTCCGACGGCACCACGGGCCTGGCCATGGCCCTGGCCGCCGTGGTCGCCGGGTTCGCCGCCCCGACGGTGTTGGTCGCCGCCGGGCGGGTGGATCGGCGGGTCGTGCTCGCCGCGATGATGATCGTGCTGCTCGCCGCCAACACGATCGCCGCCCTCGCGCAGAACTTCGCCACGCTCCTGGTGGCCCGCGTCCTGGTGGGCGTCAGCATCGGCGGCTTCTGGGCGATCGGCGCGAGCCTGCCGATACGACTGGTGCCCGCCGGTTCGGTCGGTCGGGCCTCGGCGGTGATCTTCGGCGGCGTGTCCGTGGCCTCGGTGGTCGGTGTGCCGGTGGGCACGATGATCGGCGAGTGGGCGGGCTGGCGGGCCGCCTTCGCCGCGATGGCCGGGCTCAGCGCGGTGGTGCTGGTCGCCCTGCTCGTCCTGCTCCCGCCGCTGCCCGCCGAACGGGCGGTGCGGCTGCGCGAGATCCCGGCGCTGCTGCGGCGCGGTGGGGTGGTGGCCGGTGCGTCGGCGCTGGTCCTGGTGGTCACCGGGCACTTCGGCGCGTACACCTACGTACGACCGGTCCTGGAGGAGCTGGGCGGCCTGGGTCCGGGGCCGATCGGCGCGCTGCTGCTGGGCTACGGCGTGGCCGGGGTGGTCGGGAACGTGCTGGCCGGGGCGTACGCCACCCGCCCGCCGCACCGCACGCTCGCCCTCGCCGCCGGGCTGCTCACCGCGGCGGTCGTGGTGCTCGCGGTGTCGGGAACGTGGACGCCGGGGACCGCGGCAGCGATGCTCGTGTGGGGGTTGGCGTACGGCGCGGTGCCGGTCGCGTTGCAGGGGTGGATGTCGCGGGTGGCGCCGGACGCGCCCGAGGCGGGCTCGGCGGTCTTCGTCACCGGGTTCCAGCTGGCCATCTCGCTGGGTTCGCTGCTCGGCGGGGTCGCGGTGGACGCGGTGGCCACGTCGAGCGTGTTGTGGTTCGGCGCGGCCCTGGCCGCGGCGACCACGCTGCTCGCGCTGGTGTGGGGCCGGCGTGCCGGGCGCTGATCGGGGCCCGGGGCCGCCCCGGCGACACGTCCGATTCGTTCAAGACCACGAGCGCCGCGGCCGGCTAGCGTGCGGGCATGACTTCTCCTACGCCCCGCTTCCACTTCATCGGGCTCGTGGTCGCCGACATGGCCGCCTCGCTCGCGTTCTACCGGGCCCTGGGCCTGGCCGTCCCGGCCGACGCCGATGCCGAGCCGCATGTCGAAGTGCCGCTGCCGGACGGCCCGTTGCTGGTCCTCGACACGATCGCGACGGTCCGCTCGTTCGCCCCGGACTGGACCCCGCCCACGGGTGGCCACCGGGCCTCGCTGGCCTTCGCGTTCGCCGACCCGGCGGAGGTCGACAAGAAGTACGCCGACCTGGTCGCGGCCGGGTTCACCGGATACCGGGCGCCGTGGGACGCGTTCTGGGGACAGCGGTACGCCGTCCTGCACGACCCGGACGGCAACGGCGTGGACCTGCTCGCCCCGCGGTCGCAGGCCGCGTAGCCGGCAGGGGACCGCGCGCTCAGCCCAGCAGCGTGCGCAGCGGCACGCCCGCCAGCGCCTTGACGTCGCGGGCGAAGTGGGCCTGGTCGGCATATCCGGTGCCCGCCGCGACCCGGGCCGGCGGCATCCCGGTGCGGGCCAGGTCGAGCGCCCGTTCCAGGCGCAACACCCGGGCCAGCGTCTTGGGCCCGTAGCCGAAGGCGGCCAGCGAGCGGCGGTGCAGTTGACGCTCGCTCAGTCGCACGCCGGCGGCGACCGTCGCGACGTCGGCGCCGGCCCGCAACTCGCCGACCACGGTGCCGGCGAAGCGGGCCGCCTCGGGGTCGCGGTCGCGCAGCCGCGCGGCGGCCAGTTCCTCCAGGAACGCCGCCGGGTCGGGGGCGGCGGCGAGGCGTTCGCTCAGGATCCGCACATCGCGCTCGCCCCACACGTCGGCCAGCGGGATCCGCCGATCACGCAGCGCGTCGGCGGGCGTCCCGAGCAGCGCGGGCCCGACCCCGGGGGCGCAGCGCACCGCCGCGTAGCGCGCCCCGACCCGGTCCTCCACCACGTGGGCCAGCGTGTCGGGACCGGCCACGACCAACTCGTCCCCGGACCAGATCAGGTCGATGCAGCCGTCCGGGAGCACCCGCGCGGATCCGTCCGCCTCGACGGTTCGGGTCCAGACGATCAGCGGAGCCAGGTGGGAACGACGTTCGACGTACACCACCCCATTATCCCCGCGCCGCCGGAGGTACGGTTGAGCCGTCAAGCGGGCACGGCCTGAAGAGGGCAGGGGTAGTCATGGGCAACGAACGACGGTCCGACCTCGAACCACAGCCGGACGGCGAAGCACGACCCGACACCGGGCAACGGCTCGACGCCGAGCGGGGCCACGACCACCCGCAACCGCCGGCCGAGGCACGCACGGCGGCCGACCCGGAGGCCGATCAGGCCGCCCGCGCAGCGCGTTGGGGCCACCTGCCCGAGCGGGTGGCGGCGGCCGACCTGGTCGAGGAGAAGCCGGCCGACCCACCCAACGACCCCGAGTTCGGCCGCGACCCCGACCGCGACTGGCTCCTGCGCTACACCCCCTGACGAGGCGAGCGCCGGGCGGTCGGGGACTACCCGGCCGCCCGCCGCGTCGCCGGCGCCGCCGGGTGCAGCGACGCGTATTCCAGCGGCGCCGACGGGTCGATCGAGACGTCGAGGGGAGCCGGGGTGACGCCGGCGCGGATCAGCAGGTCGCCGACGGCCGCGATCATCGCGCCGTTGTCGGTGCACAGGCGCGGCGGCGGCACCCGCAATTCGATGCCCGCGGCGGCGCAGCGTTCCGCCGCGAGCGAGCGCACCCGGGAGTTGGCCGCGACACCGCCGACGACGACCAGGGTGCGTACGTCGTGGGCGCGGCAGGCGGCGACCGCCTTGCGGGTCAGCACGTCGGCCACCGCCTCCTGGAGCGCGGCGGCGCCGTCCGCGACCGGGAGTTCGGCGCCCTGTGCACGCACGCGCTCGGCCCAGCGGGCGGCGGCGGACTTCAGGCCGGAGAAGGAGAACGCGTACGGGTCGTCGCGCGGGCCGGTCAGTCCGCGGGGAAAGGCCACCGAGGCGGGGTCGCCGTCGCGCGCCGCCCGGTCGATGGCCGGGCCGCCCGGGTAGGGCAGGCCGAACACCCGGGCCACCTTGTCGAAGCACTCCCCCGCCGCGTCGTCGAGGGTGTCACCGAGGTGCACGATCGGGTCGCGGGCGAGGTCGCGCACCAGGAGCAGCGAGGTGTGTCCGCCGGAGACGATCAGCACCACGCTCGGGTCGGGCAGCGGCCCGTGTTCGAGGGTGTCGGCGGCGACGTGTCCGGCCAGGTGGTGCACCCCGTAAAGGGGCACGTCCAGGGCGAGCGCGAAGCCCTTGGCGGCGGCCACGCCGACCTGGAGCGCGGTGGCCAGGCCCGGCCCGGTGGTCACCGCCACCGCGCCGATGTCGCCGCGGCGCAGCCCCGCCGACTCCAGCGCGGCCCGGACCGTCGGGGTCACCGCGTGCACGTGCGCGCGGGCCGCGATCTCCGGCACCACACCGCCGAAGCGCACGTGTTCGGCGATGCTCGTGGACACGGCGTGGCCGAGCAGCCGGCCGTCGCGGACCAGGCCGACCCCGGTCTCGTCGCAGGACGATTCGATGCCGAGGACGATGGGAGAAGCGCTCATGCGCCGAGCCTAGTTGCCGCCCTTGGGTATTTGCACATCACCTGCAACAAACCGGCGACGCTCTCCCGGGTGGATCCGGGATCGCCCGCGAATCCTTGACACCACCTGTCAGGGACCCCTCCATACCGTGGCGGCATGAACTACGACGACATCGTGATCACCGGCGCCCGGGAACACAACCTCAGGAATGTCTCGCTCCGCATCCCCAAGAACCGGATCGTGGTGTTCACCGGGGTCTCCGGATCGGGCAAGTCGTCGATCGTGTTCGACACCATCGCCATCGAGTCGCAGCGGCAACTCGCGGAGACGTTCCCGGCGTTCGTCCGCAACCGGCTGCCCAAACACGAGCGGCCCCGGGCCGATTCGATCGAGCACCTGTCCACGGCGATCGTCGTCGACCAGCGCCCGATCGGCGGCAACTCCCGCTCGACGGTGGGCACCATGACCGACATCCATCCGCTGCTCCGGGTGTTGTTCTCCCGGCACGGCACCCCCTCGGCGGGGCCGGCCAACCACTATTCGTTCAACGCGCCCGGCGGCATGTGTCCGACCTGCGAGGGGCTCGGCCGGACCGTACGACTGGACCTGGACGCGCTGATCGATCCGTCGCGGTCGATCCGGGAGGGCGCGATTCGCCACCCCGCGTTCCCCGTCGGCGGCTGGCAGTGGCAGCTGTACTCGCACCACGGTCTGTACCCCACCGACGTCCCCGTGCGCGAGTTCACCGACGAGCAGTGGCGGTTGTTCCTGTACGGCACCGGCGCCAAGGTGGAGATCGTCAACAGCAACGGCCGGCACCACATCGACTACGAGGGTCTGGTCGACCGGTTCAATCGGCTCTATCTCAAGCGGGACACCTCGGCGCTGGCCGAGAAGAGTCGCGAGACGCTGGCCCGATTCGTCACCGAGGGCGCGTGTCCGGACTGCGCGGGGGCCAGGTTGAACGCGGCGGCGCGGGCGTCGCTGATCGAGGGGCGCTCGTTGCCGGACTACGCGGCGATGGAGATCGCCGACCTGGTGCCGGTGCTCACCGGGCTGAGCGATCCGGTCGCCCGTCGGGTGGCAGAGCCGGCCGCCGTCGCGTTGGAGCGGATCGTCGCGATCGGGCTCGGCTACCTGCACCTGGACCGGCCCACCTCGACGGTGTCCGGCGGCGAGGGGCAACGCCTGAAGTTGGTGCGCCACCTCGGGTCGAGTCTGACCGGGATGACGTACATCTTCGACGAGCCGAGCGTGGGCCTGCATCCGCGCGATGTGGTGCGGCTCAACGACCTGCTCACCCGGTTGCGGGACAAGGGCAACACCGTGCTCGTGGTCGAGCACGACCCGGATGTGATCGCGATCGCGGACCACGTCGTCGACGTCGGCCCCGGCGCGGGCGTACACGGCGGCACCGTGGTGTTCGAGGGCCCGTTCGCCGACCTGTGCACCGCCGACTCGCCGACCGGGCGGGCGCTGCGCCGGCCGGCCGCGCTCAAGCCGATCGTGCGCACCGCGACCGGCGTGCTGCCCATCCGCGGCGCGAACCTGCACAACCTGCGCGACGTCGACGCGGACATCCCCACCGGCGTGCTCACCGTGGTCACCGGCGTCGCGGGCTCCGGCAAGAGCACACTGATCTCGGACGTCCTGGTCGCCGCGCATCCGGAGGCGGTGGTGGTCGACCAGTCGGGCGTGGGCACCACCTCGCGTTCGACGCCGATCACCTACGTGGGTGTCCTCGACCGGCTGCGCCGGTTGTTCGCCAAGGCCAACGACGTGGACCCGGGGTGGTTCACCTTCAACTCGACCGGCGCGTGCCCGGAGTGCGAGGGGCGCGGCGTGATCCGTACCGACATGGCGTTCATGGACCCGGTGACCACCCGCTGCGAGGTGTGCGAGGGACGGCGGTTCCGCAACGAGGTGTCGGCGTACACCCTGCGCGGCAAGTCGATCGTGGACGTGCTGGCGCTGACCGCGGACGAGGCGGTGCACTGGTTCGTCGAACCGGAGCTGCGCGCCCGGGTGACCACGCTGGTCGAGGTGGGACTGGGCTACCTGACCCTGGGCCAACCGCTGTCCTCGTTGTCCGGGGGCGAGGCGCAGCGACTCAAGCTGGCGAGCGAGCTGCACAAGACGGGCAGCGTGTACATCCTCGACGAGCCGACCACCGGCCTGCACATGTCCGACGTGGACACCCTGGTCGGGCTGCTCGACCGGCTCGTGGACGCGGGCAACACGGTCGTGGTGGTCGAGCACAACCTGGACGTGATCCGGCGCGCCGACCATGTGCTCGACCTGGGTCCGGGCGGTGGCAAGCACGGCGGCACGGTCGTGTTCGAGGGCACCCCGGCCGAGTTGGTCGAGGCAAAGCACTCGGCGACGGGCGAGTTCCTGCGCGCCGCGCTCGCGTCCGCCGAGCGGGCGCGG
Organism: Embleya sp. NPDC056575; assembly: GCF_042793325.1. Classification (NCBI taxonomy): domain Bacteria; kingdom Bacillati; phylum Actinomycetota; class Actinomycetes; order Kitasatosporales; family Streptomycetaceae; genus Embleya; species Embleya sp. NPDC056575. Next base: position 152,652 of record NZ_JBHTVA010000014.1, on the reverse strand, counting down.
GTGGGCCGACCCGCCACCGCGGCACGGGAGTCGCGGGCCGCCGGGATCGACGTCGGGGCGACACGATAGGCATGTCGGATGGCGAATACGACTGTCGACCCCCGTGACCAGTGGTTCTCCTCCGCGCTCGGCGGCCTCGTCACCGGCTCGGGCATGTGGTACCGCGAGATCCTGGCGGGCTTCACCCGGGTCGGCGGCTACCTCGACGGCACCTGGTCCCCGCCCGCCGAATCCGACGGGCCGGGCTGTGTCGGCGACGGGTCCTGGCCGGCGCTGATCGGCCGGATCGAGGCGGTCGCGCTGCGCGCGGCGGCGCCGTCGACCAAACCCGAGCACCGCGAGGCGCTGCTCGCGCTGCTCGACCTGTGGGCGGACACGGTGTTCGCCGACCCGACCGCGCGGATCCGCGTCGGCAACGCACGCGCCGAGGCGACGGCGGTGCGCGACGACCGGGGGGCCACCATCGCGACCTCGTGGCCCCGGGACGGCCGCTGCGACGTGCTCCAGGTGTGGACCGGGGACGCGGCGCCGCCCGAGTTCGGCGGGCCGGTCGAGTGGGTCGACGCGCCGCGCGGCTGGGGCGACGCGGGGCGGCTGCGCCGGTTGGTCGAGACGGTGCGCGCCCGCGGGCCGATGCCGTGGCGTGCCGACGCGGGCGGCCGACTGGCCGAGGCGACCGGGGTCTCCCGCGCGGCGTCGGCGTTGCTGCTCACCGGCAACGCCGGGGGCATCAACACCCTGCCCCGGATGGAGCCGGACCAGCGCCGGGAGTTGGGCCTCGGCCCGGCCGAACTGGAAGCCGGTTGCGACGAGTTGCGCCGCCTCACCGAGACCGACCGCCTGGAGGTGTTCGCGGGCGTGCTCCCGGACGATCCGGCCGACCTGTGGGAGCCGACCGGCGCCGACGCACTCGCCGAGCGCATCGGCGCCACGTGGGTGGCGCGGTTCGGGCGCACGATCCCGGTGCCGGAGGAGACGCTGGCGGTGCTGGCCGAACTCGACCACGTCACGCTGCACACCCCGGCCGCCCGAATCTGCGCCGCGTTCCTGGCCCCGGCCACCCACCCGCTGAGCGGCGTGGACCACGATCCCTGGCTGGCCGAGGGCCTCGGCGGGGTGTACTGCACCAGCGAGGAGCAGGGGGTGCGCTGGTTCGAGGAGTTCCTGAAGTCGCTCGCCGGCGCTCTGCCCGTGATCTACGCCGAGTTGCCCGCCGGGGACCCGGTCCGGGCCCAACTGCCCGCCCTGCTGGCCGAGTTGCGCGCCCGGTTCGATCATCCGGGCCTGCTCCTCGCCGCCGGCTACGCGGCGCGGACGTGCGACTCCGCCGACCGGCTGCGCGAGTTGTTCGGCGATCGCCCCTACGTCGGCCCGATCCCACTCACCACGACGACCTTCGACGACGGCCTGACCATCGCCTCGATCGCCGAGCCCACCGACCGCCACCCGGACCCGAGGAGCCGCCTGTACTTCCGGCCCGCGTTCTACGCCGACGACGAACGTTCGACGCTGCTGCGCGAGGTGGCCTCCGACGGCGCGTACGCCCGCGACGTGGTCGACCTGATCCGGGGCGACTGGAGCAGGCGGGTGACGGAGCGCATCACGAGCGGCGCGCTGCCGGTCGGCGGGTACGAGTGCGACCCGGCCGTCGCCGCGCCCGAAACGGTGGCCCGGGTCGCCAAGGCGCTGTCGGTGGACACCGACGCGGCGGCCCTGTACCTGCAGATCCTCGTCCTCGAACGCCCGAGCGATCGCCGGGTGCGCCGCTGGAACGGCTGGAACACCGCACGCCACAAGCGGGCGGCCGGCGCGCTGGAGGCGGCCGGCGTGGTGGTCGCGGACAAGCGCGCACGGGCCGGGCGCGGCATCTTCCTCCCGGGCGACTGGGCCAAGGCGACGCACAAGTGGCTGTGGCCGATGGAGATGTGGAAGGCCAGGCTGCTCGGCGTGCACGTGATCGGCGACCGGGTCTGGGGGCGGCACACCTGGCGATCGACCCTGCCCGAACTGTTCGCCCACGCGTGGGACGTCGTCGAGCGGGGCGACGGTCCGGCCTGACCGGGTCGGGCAGCCGTCGACCGCACCGACCGCCGACCGCCGAACCGAAGAAGGGAACTCGGTACGCCGTACGGAATTACTCCGCATAGCGTACGGTACGCCATACGGAGTTTTTGACGAAGGGCGTTACGAGTGGCACGGGAACGGGGTGGGCACGCGGATCCCGCGCGCACGCTCGCGCTGTTGTGGCGTACGGGCGACGGGCCCACCCGGGGGCCGAAGCAGGGGCTGACCGTGGATCGTGTCGTTCGCGCCGCGATCGAGCTGGCCGACGCCGAAGGGCTCGACGCGTTGTCGATGCGCGCGGTCGCCGAGCGCCTCGGCGTCGGCACCATGTCGCTCTACACCTACGTGCCGGGCAAGGCGGAGCTGCTGCACGTCATGTTCGACACCGTGCTCGGCGAGTGCGCCCCGCCCGATCCGACCGGGATCGGCTGGCGCGCGGCGCTCACACAACGTGCTCGCGCCGACCGGGAGTTGGCCCGCCGGCATCCGTGGGTGGTGCGCCTGTGGGGACCCGGCCTGCTGCTGATGGGCCCGCGACTGACCGCCCGGGCCGAGGCGGGGCTGCGCACGGTCGCCGACCTCGGGCTGTCCGACGCGGAGATGGCGTACGTCGTCGGCCTCGTCGACGGCTACGTGCGAGGCGTCGCCCAGGTGACCGTCGACGTCGGTCGGGACGCGCTCGCCGGCTACGACGACTGGTGGGCGGAGAGCACCCCCTACCTGGAGCAACTGATCCGGCCCACCCGCTTCCCCACCCTCACCCGGGTCTGGGAGGGCGGCGTCTACGACCAGGCCCCCGACGCGGGCTTCGAGTTCGGCCTGCGCCTGGTCCTGGACGGCGTCGAGAACCTGATCCGCTCGCGGCGCTCGCCCGCCGCGTCCCCGGCACCCCAGGAGTAACGGACATCGCCACCCGCGCCTCGCACCCCCCGCTCGACCTGACCCGCCACGCGGCCACCTTCGCGCCCGCCGATCCGCCACGCGCCGGCACCGTCGCGTTCTGGCCGCACGAGGACGGCCCGGACACGATCACCGTGCTCGACGCCGACGGCGTGGCCCACACCCATCCCGCCGTACGGTTGCCCGTCACCGACGCGGTCCGGGTGCTCTCCCGGGCCCGGCGCGCCCCCGACGCGCATCCGGCCGCCGCGTTCTGGGGCGCGGCCACCGTGCTGGCCCTGCAACTGGTGGCGCGCGGGCGCATGTTGCCCGGACTCTCCGCCGCCGACCACGACGCGTGGCGGGCCGGCCCGCTGGACGCCGCCGACGTCGAGCGGGTGCGGGCGCTGGCCGACGCGATGCCCGGCGAGGCGCGGGCGATCCCGACCGACGGCGGCACCCTGCTCCCGGCGGCGACCCCGCTGGTCCGGGCCTTCCTGGACGCGGTCGCCGACACCATGCCGCGCACCGCCGCCGGGCCGCACGCGGGCGACGGCGCGTTCGCCGCTCCCGCCGCGCGGAAGTTGCCCGCGCTGCGCCCGTGGTCGGACCGGGTGGCCGCCGGGCACGACCGGGGTGTCCGGATCTCGCTGCGGCTGGAGAGCAACGACGTCGAGCGTGCGCCCTTCGTGGCGATCGTCCAGGCGCACTCGCTCGCCGACCCGACCGCCGTGGTCGACGCCGACACGCTGTGGACCGGCACCGACGCGCGCTTCGGCGAACGGGCCCGGCCCGACGTGCTGGTGGCGCTGCGCCGGGCGGCCCGGATCTGGCCCGCCCTGGAACCGCTGCTGACCGCGAGCGTCCCGGACCGCGTGGTGGTCGCCGACGACGACCTGGGCACCCTGCTCGGCGCCGCGACCGCCCGACTCGCCGCCGCCGGCGTCGAGGTGCACTGGCCCCGCGACCTCGTCCGCGACCTCACCGCCCAGGCCGTGATCGGCGCCCACGACCACGCACCCCGGGACCTGCGCGCCTTCCTCGGCGGCGACACCCCGCTCGGCTTCGACTGGCAACTCGCGCTCGGCGGCGACACGTTGACCACCGCCGAACTGGACGCGCTGGCCGAGTCGCACCGCCCGGTGGTGCGCCTGCGCGACCGCTGGGTGCTGGTCGATCCCACCGTGATGGCCAGGGCCCGCAATCGTTCGATCAAGCCGCTCACCCCGATCGAGGCCCTGACCGGTGCGCTGACCGGCGGCATCGAGGTGGCCGGCAAGCGCATCGAGGTGGGTACCTCGGCATGGCTGGACGAGTTGCGCGCGCGAATCGCCGACCCGGACGGCGGCGGCGAGCCGATCGGCGCGCCCGCCGCGCTCGCCGCGACACTGCGCGACTACCAGCTGCGCGGACTGCGCTGGCTGGACCGGATGACCTCGCTGGGCCTGGGCGGTTGCCTCGCCGACGACATGGGCCTGGGCAAGACGATCACCCTGATCGCGCTGCACCTGCACCGCGCGGCCGACACCGAGGACCCGGCCGGCGCCGCGCCGACCCTGGTGGTCTGTCCCGCGTCGCTGCTCGGCAACTGGGAGCGGGAGATCACCCGTTTCGCGCCGGGCACCCCGGTGCGCCGCTTCCACGGCGGCGCCCGCAGCCTCGACGACCTCACCACCGGATTCGTCCTCACCACCTACGGCACGATGCGCCTGGACGCGGCCCGCCTGGCCGCCGTGCCGTGGGGCCTGGTGGTCGCCGACGAGGCGCAACACGTCAAGAACCACACCTCCGCCACCGCCAAGGCGCTGCGCCGCATCCCGGCGCGGGCCAGGATCGCGCTCACCGGCACACCGGTGGAGAACCGGCTGAGCGAACTGTGGGCGATCCTGGACTGGACCACCCCGGGCCTGCTCGGCACCGCGAGCACGTTCAGCCGACGCTGGACCAAGCCGGTGGAGGCGGACCGCGACGGGCCCACCGCCGAGCGACTGGCCAGGCTGGTCGCGCCGTTCCTGCTCCGCCGCCGCAAGTCCGACCCGGGCATCGCGCCCGAGTTGCCGGCCAAGACCGAGACCGACCAGCCGGTGGCGCTGACCCGCGAGCAGGTCGGACTCTACGAGGCGGCGGTGCGCGAGGCGATGGCCGAACTCGACGCGGCCGGCTCCGACATGGCCCGGCGCGGGCGCATCGTCAAACTGCTCACCGGCCTCAAGCAGATCTGCAACCACCCGGCCCAATATCTGAAGGAGCCCGAGCCCCGCCTCGCGGGCCGCTCCGGCAAACTCGAACTGCTCGACGAGTTGCTGGACACCATCCTGGCCGAGGACGGTTCGGTGCTGGTGTTCACCCAGTACGTGGCCATGGCCCGACTGCTGCGCACCCACCTGACCGCCCGCGGCATCGGCAACCAACTCCTGCACGGCGGCACCTCGGTGGCCCGCCGCGACGCGCTGGTCACCCGGTTCCAGGAGGGTGCGGTCCCGGTCTTCCTGCTCTCGCTCAAGGCCGCGGGCACCGGCCTCAACCTCACCCGCGCCGACCACGTGGTGCACTACGACCGCTGGTGGAACCCCGCCGTGGAGGAGCAGGCCACCGACCGGGCGTACCGGATCGGGCAGACCCGACCCGTGCAGGTGCACCGGTTCATCGCCGAGGGCACCATCGAGGACCGGATCGCCGAGATGTTGCGGGACAAGCGCGCGCTCGCCGACTCCGTGCTCGCCCACGGCGAGACCGCGCTGACCGAACTCTCCGACACCGAACTCGCCGACCTGGTCCGGTTGAGGAGTGCCCGATGACCGCCGCCGCGTCGGCCCGCGCCTTTCCCGCCTTCGCCCCGCGCCGCGCCCAGGGCCTCGCGGGCCGGACCTGGTGGGGCCGCGCCTGGACGGAAGCCCTCGAACACGCCGCGCTGGACGGCCGGCCGCTGCGCGACGGCCGCGCGTACGCCGCCTCAGGCCGGGTCGGGCCGATCACGATCGCACCGGGCCGAATCACCGCACGCGTGTCCGACGCCGACGGCACGTCGTACCGCACCGAGGTGCGGATCGAGCCACTGGACGACGCGCGCTGGGAGCGCCTGCTCGACCAGGTGGCCGCCGAGGCGGGGCACCTTGCCGCGCTCCTGGAGCGGGAGTTGCCGCGCGAATTGGTGGCCGCCGCCGCGGACGCAGACGTGTCCCTGCTGCCGGGCATCGACGAGCTGGATCACGAATGCGACTGCCCCGACTGGGAGTTGCCGTGTCGGCACGGCGCCGCCCTGGGCTATCAGACGGCCTGGCTGCTGGACGCGGACCCGTTCGTGTTGTTGCTGCTGCGCGGCCGGGACGAGCCGGCCGTGCTGGAGCGGTTGCGCGCGCGGCAGCCGCGTCCCACCACGAAAACGGACGACGCGGCCGGGATCGACGCGCGCGCGGCGTACCGTGCGGTCGACGCCCTGCCGGCCGACCCGCCGCCGGTGCGCGAACCCGCCGCGCCGCTGCGCGTCGCCCCCGCCCCGGGCATCCCGGCCGGCGAGCTGGAACGACTGGCCGCGGCGGCGGCGCGGCGGGCCCGGGAACTGCTCGCGGAGCGGGACGAGGCCACCGTCCGAAATCCGCCGGCGGAAGAGATAACCCGATGATCGTGCGGGGCTTTCGGCCCTAGGATGAACGGCGCCGTATCGCCGACCGGACAGAAATGAACCGAACCATGCACACCACAGCGGGCTCCCCTCGTCAGGTCCTGATCTTCGATGCGGACGACACTCTGTGGGAGAACAACATCCTGTTCGAGCGGGTCATCGACAACTACCTCGACTGGGTCGCCCACCCCACCCTGGACCGGACCCAGATCCGGGCGATCCTCAACGACGTGGAGGCCGCGAACGCGATCACCCACGGCTACGGCAGCAAGATGTTCCTGCGCAGCCTGGGTGAAACGCTGGAGCGGCTGTACGCCCGCTCCGCCACCGAGGCGGAGCTGCGGCACATCGACACGTTGGCGGTCGCGCTCTTGGAGGGCCGGATGGAACTGGTGCCCGGTGTGGTGGAGACGCTCACCGCGCTCGGCGCCCGGCACGACCTGATGTTGCTCACCAAGGGCGACACCGAGGAGCAACAGCGCAAGATCGACGCCTCCGCGCTGGCCCACCACTTCCGCAGCACGCACATCGTGCCGGAGAAGGGCGTCGACACATACGTCGACCTGATGCGCACCCACGAGCTGGTGCCGGAAACCACGTGGATGATCGGCAACTCCCCCAAGTCGGATATTTTGCCGGCGCGCGGCGCGGGCCTGGGCGCGGTGTTCATCCCGAACGCGCACACCTGGGTCCTGGAGCAGAGCGCGTTGGATCCGCACGACGAACGGGTGCTCACCCTGGACGCGTTCCCCGACCTGCTCCGGCACTTCTGATGGCCGCCGACCGGGCCGCGGACCGGCCCGCCGGGCCCTCGGTGTCCTGCGTCTTCGTCTGCCACGACGGCGCCGGGCGGGTGCTGCTGGCCCGCCGCGCGGCCGCCGCCCGGGACGAGCCCGGCACGTGGGACACCGGCGCCGGCGCGCTGGAGTGGGGCGAGACGTTCGAGGAGGCGGTCACGCGCGAGGTGCGCGAGGAGTACGGCACCGAGCCGCTGTCCATCGAGCCCCTCGGCGCCCGCAACGTCCTGCGCGGCGACCCGATCGCGTCGCATTGGGTCGCGGTCGTCTTCGCGGTCCGGGTCGACCCGGAGCGGGCGACCATCGGCGAACCCCACAAGTTCGACGCCCTGGCCTGGTTCACCCCCGACGCTCCGCCCGTACCGCTGCACTCGCAGTGCCCGGCCACCCTCGACCTCTTCCGCACCCACTCCGCCTCGGCGTGTTGACCGGCCGGCGCCTTCTTCATACGACACGTGTCAATGCGCACCGCTTGACCGAAAAGCCGTTGATATTCAGTAAACAAGCCAATGATGCGGAACTCGACGCCATCAAGCGAACCGCCTGTGTACGTTCGTGCTCGGTCCGGGTGACGTACCGCGTCACCTCGGCCGAGCAAGGCTCTTCACTGGAGGGCGGGCGTGCACGATCGGACGTCGGGCACGGAACAGCGTCGATGTCCGAGAGGAGACACGACCCGCCGGGGACAAGAGAGGAAGCCTCATGGCGGACATCGATCTCGGACTTGCCTCGGACTGGGACGAGGGCGACACCCACGGCCGGGTCAAGCTGCGGCAGAACCAGGTCTACCCGACCTCGCCCAAGAAGGACGTGCTGATCAGCTCGCCGGTGAGCATCGAGCTGTCGGTGAACACGAACCACTCCTCCTCCCAGGAGGCGGACAAGATCTACTTCACGACGTACCACGGCTCCACGAAGAAGATCATCGCGGTCCTCGACTCCGACGGAAACCTGCGCATCAGCGGGAAGCTGATCACGGACCAGAAGGACCTGACGTACTGACGGGTGACGCGCGTCGACCGCCCCGTGCCGGCGACACCGCGCACGACAGGCGCCGCGGCACACGGGCACCTATCGGCATCGGCGGCGCCGCCGTAGCCGAGCCCCGAGGAACGTGAACGGCACCAGGTCGCCCGAGCGCGTCCGAACGACGGTGGGGGTGGGGGCAAGGGCCCGCCGCCGCTCCCACCGTCGTTCCCGGCCGGCGGAGGTCTCGCGCGCGGTCGCGCGGATCAGGCGGGCTCGGCCGTGCGGGCCCGAGGGCGAAAGCCGTCCACGGCCAGGGCGACCCGGGCGGCGAGGATGCCGGCCGCGGTCGCCTTCGACAACAACGGGGCCACGCCCGGCACCGGCGGCAGCACGAACGAGGCGGGGATCGCGACGGTACGGGCCGCGCCGAGCACGCGGCAGCGCTCCAGGGCCCGGCCCAGGTCCGGGTCGCCGCCGATCAGCGCGACCTCGACGATCCGGTGGGTGCCGTACTGCCACACCAGCCGGGCCAGTCGGTACAGTTCCGCGTCCTCGTCCGGTCCCCCCGCCGGCGCGGTGACCAGGATCGCGGCCCGCGCGGGCACCCGCGCCGCCGCCGCGCGCAACCACCCGATCAGCTGCCCGGTGCCGCCGAACGGCCGGCCGAGCACCACCCGCGAGCGCTCCGCCGCCGGCAGCGCGCGCAGCGTCCGCGTGGTCTCCGCGAGCAGCCCGGCGTCCCGACCCAGCGTCATCGGCACCACGCACACCCGGTCCGCCCCGCGGTCCAGCAGCACGGACACCGCCCGTTGCGTCCGGCGGCCGGCGGCCACCGGGGTCACCTCGGGACCGAGCAGTCCCGGCAGCGCCGCGCCGTGCGCGCTCTCGTGCCCGCCGACCGCCACCACGGCCACCCGCTCCGCCACGACTCAACCGCCGTTCGGGGCACGACCGCACCCTGGCCGGCCGGCTGCCTCGCGGGGTTCGGGATTCATCGTGGATTCCTTTCTCGGCTGGCCGCGCCCGGGATGGTCGTCTCGTCCCGGGTATCCAACGAACCGACGCACCAACCCCGGCCATCGGAGTGAAATCCGACCATCCCCCGATCATCCGACCGCGCGGCGCCACGAGCACCGTCCGGATCCGGATCAACCCGCCGGGTCTGGCCGGTGCGCGAGTTCGTCGACGACGAGGTCGCCGGTCGGCAGGTGCGGCAGGCGGTACACCGCGTGGCCCACCAGGTGGGTGGCCACCGGGACCGTGGTCAGTTGGAAGAACGCCACCATCACCAGCATCCCGACGTCGATCCCGCTGCGCAGCCGCAGCCCGAGGCCGAGGGTGACCAGGAGCAGCCCGAGCACCTGCGGCTTGGCCACGGTGTGCATCCGCGACAGGGTGTCCGGGAAGCGCAACAGGCCCACCCCCGCGACGAAGGCGAGCGCGCAGCCCGCGAGCAGGCAGCCCACCGCCGCGCCGTCGGCGAACTCACCCGCGCGCACGTCGGCTCCCCTCCCGGGCGGAGAAGCGCACGATCGACACCGAGCCCAGGAAACCGACCAGGCCGAGCGCGAGCAGCACCGGAACGGTGGTGGTGTGCCGGTTCAGCGTCGCCTCGGCGGCGATCGCGGCCAACATCACCGCGAGCAGCATGTCCACCGCCACCGCCCGGTCCAGCGTGGACGGCCCGCGCACCAGCCGGATCAGCGCCATCAGCGCGGCCGAGCCGAGCAGCACGATCACGGTGCCGCCGACGAATGGATTCATGGGTGCTCTCCGGGAGTTCGAGCGGACAGGGACGGATCCTCCGACCCGGCGCGGTCCGCGCGGGTCCCGAACGCGCCGACCGCGCGGGCGGCCAACCGCAGCGCCGCCCGGCGGGCCGCCACCACCGCCGCCGGTGTGTCGGCGCCGAGCGCGTGGATGAACAGCGTGGTCGACCGGCCCCGATCGATCTCGATCACGATGCTGCCGGGCAGTACGTTCAAGGCCAGCACAGTGAGGGTGAGCACCAGGTCGGAGCGGGGCGCCAGTTCCACCGCGAGCACCGAATTGCGCGGCAACCTGCCCGGCCACAGCGCCTGCCACGCGACGCGCAGCGAGGACACCACCAGGTCGAGCCCGAAGCGCAGCACGAAGCGCACCAGCCCCCAGGGCCGGAAGGCGAGCCGATCCCGCGCCGGCGACAGCGGCAACAGGACGAGCATGAGCACCGCCGACACCACCCCGGTGAGCACGTTGGCCACGGTCAACGTGCCCCACAGCGCCACCCACACGGCGGTCAGCCACACCACGAGCAGCGGCGAGACGCGCCGTCGGCGGCGCGCCGCGTCGACCCGGGTGGCGTTCATCGGCCTCCGCTGCGGTGCACCCCGCCGGGCAGCGGGACGGCGTCGACGTAGGCGGAGCGGTCCACCAGTTCGGCCCCCGTACGATCGGCCAGCGCGACCAGCGGGCCGGCCCACACGGTGAAGGCCAACCCCATCGCCACCAGTGCGCAGGTCGCCACCGTCATCGTGCGCGGCAGCACACTGGTGGTCGCCGCGACATCGCGCCCGCTCAGGCTCGCGCCCGAGGAGTAGGCGGTCGCCCCCGAGTGGTCGGCCGTACCGCCGAACACCTGCCCCCACACCCGGGCCATCGCGTACAGCGTGAGCAGGCTGGTCGCCACCGCCGCGCCGATCAGCACGTACGAGGTGACCGTGCCGAACTCCGCACCCGCGCGCAACAACAGCCACTTGCCCAGGAATCCGGACAGCGGCGGAATCCCGCCCAGGTTCATCGCGGGCACGAAGAACAACACCGCGAGCACCGGCGACATCCGGGCCAGAGCGCCGAGCCGGCCCAGGTCGGTGCTTCCGCCGCGCCGCTCGATCAGCCCGGCGACCAGGAACAGCGAGGTCTGCACGGTGATGTGGTGGACCGCGTAGAACACCGCCCCGGCCAGCCCCGCGGCGCTCGCCAGGGCGATCCCGAACACCATGTAGCCGATGTGGCTGATCAGCGTGAACGACAACAACCGGTTCAGGTCGCTCTGCACGATCGCGCCCAGGATGCCCACGATCATCGTCGCCGCGGCGACCACGAGCAGCAGTTCGCGCACCCGCCCGTCCGGGAACAGCAGCGTCTGCACCCGGATGATCGCGTACACCCCGACCTTGGTCAGCAGCCCGGCGAACACCGCGGTGACCGGCGCGGGCGCGGTCGGGTACGCGTCGGGCAACCACGCCGACAGCGGGAACACCGCCGCCTTGACCCCGAACGCGATCAGCAGCATCGACTCCAGGATCAACCGCACCCCGGGGTCCACCTCGGGCAACCGCACCGCGAGCTGGGCCAGATTGACCGTGCCGGTGGCCGCGTACACCATCGCGATCGCGGCCAGGAACACCAGCGAGGACAGCAGGCCCACCACCACGTAGCCCGCGCCCGCGCGCACCCGCGCGGCGGTGCCGCCGACGGTCAACAACACGTAGCTGGCCGCGAGCAGCACCTCGAAGCCCACGTACAGGTTGAACAGGTCGCCCGCCAGGAACGCGTCGGCCACGCCGGCGACCAGGATCAGGTAGGTGGGGTGGAACACCGACAGCGGCGTGGCCTCGTCCTCGTCCGCGCGTCCCTGGCCGATCGAGTAGATCAGCACGCCCAGGGTGACCGCGCAGGAGATCACCAGCATCAGCGCGGAGAGCCGGTCCGCCACCAGCACGATGCCGGTCGGCGCGGGCCAGCCCGCCATCCGCGCCACCACCGGACCGTCCCGGTCGGCCGACACGAGCAGCGCGACGGCCACGCCGAGTACGGCGGTCAACACGCCGACGCTGATCACCCGCTGGCCCCGCGGCAGCCGGCCGCCGATGGCCAGCTTGAGGCCCGCGCCGAACAGCGGCAGCAGCACCGGCAGCGGGACCAGGTGATTCATCGGCGCGGCTCGTTCCCGACGTGGTCGCCGCCCCGGTCCGGCCGGAACGCCGTCGCGCCGTGACCGGACCCGATCGTGGTCGTCTCGCGCGGAAACTCGGTGTCCGGCACCGCGTCCACCACGCCGTCCGCCCGCGCCACGGCCGCGCGCTCGGCCCGCGCCTGCCGGTTCAACTCACGCCGCGCGGCCCGGAAGCGGGCGCGCAACTCGCGCTGCTGGACCCGGTGTTCGGACTTGATCCCGCGCAGCCGCAGGCGCAGCTCGGCGCGCCGCTCGCGGGCGATCCGCTGCTCCTCGGGCTGCCCGCCGTGCCCGCGCTCGTCCACGCCGAGCCGCCGGCACTCGGCCGCGTAGTTGGCCCGCGCCTCGACCGCGAGCCTGCGCACCACCGCCCCCCTGGCCGCGGTCTGCTCGCGCAACTCGCGCCGCAGCCGCCGGTGTTCGGCCCGCAGGTCGCCGCGTTCGGCGCGGCGCACCACGCGCAGGTCCTCGGCGTCGTCCTGGATCTCGTCGGTCCCGGTCAACTCCCAGTGCCGGTGCACCATCGACAACACGAACGCGGTCACCGCGAGGGTGATCACGATCGCGGTCAGCACCATCGCCTGGGGCAGCGGGTCGTTCATCCGACCCGGGAGGGTCACGCCGAGCACCGGCGCGCCGCCCGCGCGGCCGCCGCCGGAGAGCACGATCAGGTTGGCTCCGTTGCCGATCAGCACCACGCCCAGGAGCACGCGGGTGAGGCTGCGTTCGAGGATCAGGTACACCCCGACGCCCACCAGGACCGCCGCGGTGAGTACCAGGATCAGGGTGGGGCTTTTCATACGATCACCGTCCGTTCGGCGTCGGGGTCGTGGGTCTGTTCGATGCGTCGGTCCAACTCCGCGCCCAACGCGCTCAGCACGTCCTGCACGAGGCCGACCACGAGGAGGTAGACGCCGATGTCGAAGAACACCGACGTCGCGATGTGCACGCCGCCGAAGACCGGTAGATCGGCGTCGAGCACGGTGCTGCGCAGCGGTGCGCCGCCGACGATCAGGCCGACCAGGGCGGCGCCGGCGGAGACCACCAGGCCGGTGCCGAGCAGCCGCCCGGCGGGCAGCGGCGCGGCTTCGGCCAGTTCGTACCGGCCGCCGGCGAGGTAGCGCACCAGGAGCGCGAGTCCGGCGGTGATCCCGCCCGCGAAGCCGCCGCCCGGCGTGGAGTGGCCGCTGAACAGGAAGTAGAGGGAGAGGACGAGCACGGTCGGGAAGGCCACCCGGGCGACCACCTCGAACAGCACGGTGCGCCGCCCGGGGGCGAGCGTGCGGGCGGCGACCAGGCGGCCGGCCGGCTCGGGTTCGTGGCCCGGACGCGCGTCGTCACCGTCGGCGGGCGGCGGCGGCGCGTCGGCCGCGCGGTCGACGAGCCGGGGCAACTCCCGGGTCCGGCGCACGAAGATCAGGCTGGTCACCCCGATCGCGGCGACCGCGAGCACCGCGATCTCGCCCATCGTGTCCCAGGCCCGGATGTCCACCAGCAGCACGCTGACGATCTCCTTGCCCCCGGCCTCCTCGGCCGCGGCGGCGAACGCCTCGGACACCGGGGGCCGGGTCCGCGCGGCGAACGCCGACACCGCGACGCTCGCGAGCACGCCGCCGGTCAGCACCGCGATCACGATGTGCACGGCGCGGCGCACGGGTCGGATGGTGTCGCGGAAGCGGCCGGGCAGTCGGCGCAGCACCAGCAGGAACACCACCAGACTGACCGTCTCCACCAGGCCCTGGGTGAGCGCGAGGTCGGGGGCGCCCTGGAGGACGAACAACGTCGCGCAGCCGTAGCCGGTGACGCCGACGAGCAGCACGGTGGGCAGCCTGCCCCGGGTACCGGCGGCGATCAGCGCGGCGGCCACGACCAGGAGGGCGACCACGACCTGGGCGGCGGAGTCCCACCAGCGCGGCGTGTCCGGGAAGGGCAGCGGGAGTCGGCCGAGCGCGGCGGCGGCGGTGGTCGCGATCAGGCTGAGCAGGATCACCCCGACATACACCGGCATCGACCCGCGCTGGGTGGTGCCGGTCAGCTGCAACGCGCCCCGATCGACGCCGCGCACCAGCAGGTCGTACAGCCGCGAGGGCTCGACCCGCGCGGTGGCCAGTTGTACCCGTACCACCGGCTCGCGGGCCAGGAACAGCACGATGCCCAGGCAGACGGCGGCGGTCGACAGGTTCAGCGCGATGCCGGGGCCGTGCCACACGGCCAGGTGGTAGTCGGTGCCGTCGGCCGGGAACAGGTCGGCGTACGAGGAGATCCAGTGGTCGAGAGAGGGCGCGGCCAGGCCGAGCCCGAGGCAGCTCGCGCCGAGCAGCAGGGCGGGGGCCAGGAGCAGTCCGCCCACGGGCGCGCACGTGGTGGTGGGCACGCCGTGCTTGCGGGCGAAGGCGCCCCACACGAAGCGCAGGCTGTAGCCGGCGGTCAGCGCCGATCCGGCGACCAGGACGCCGAGCACGGCGGTGTCGGCCCGGCCCCGGTCCAGGAACGCCTCGTACACCGCCTCCTTGGCGACGAAGCCGACCGTCGGCGGCAGTCCGGCCATGGACAGCGCCGCGACCGCGGCGACCAGGCAGGTGACCGGCATGGCGCGGGCCAGGCCGGACAGTCGGCGCAGGTCGCGGGTGCCGGCGCCGTGGTCGATGATGCCGACCACGAGGAACAGGGTGGCCTTGAACAGGGCGTGCGCGACCAGCATCGCGATGCCGGCGAGCGCCGCGTCCCGGTTGCCGGCGCCGGTGACCACGGTGAGCAGGCCGAGTTGGCTGACCGTTCCGTAGGCGAGGACACGTTTCAGGTCGTTCTCGCGCAGCGCGCGCCACCCGGCCAGGAGCAGCGTGACGCAGCCGGTGATCAGGACGATCGGCCGCCAGGGCGCGACTTCGGCGAAACCCGGGGCGAGCCGGGCGATCAGGTACACGCCGGCCTTGACCATCGCGGCCGCGTGCAGGTAGGCGCTGACCGGGGTGGGCGCCGCCATCGCGGCGGGCAGCCAGGATCCGAACGGCACGATCGCCGACTTGGCCAGCGCGCCGACCAGGATCAGCACGATCGAGGTGGTCACGAGCGTGCCGCCGGGCGGATCGGCCAGGATCTCGGAGAGCCGGTAGGTGCCGGCTCGTTCGCCGAGCAGGATCAGCCCGACCAGCATCGCCAGGCCGCCGAAGGTGGTGATGGTCAGCGCCTGCATCGCGGCCCGGCGCGAGCCCCGGTGTTCGCTGCGATGGCCGATCAGCAGGTAGGAGAAGACCGTGGTCAATTCCCAGAACACGTACAGCAGGATCAGGTCGTCGGTGGTGACCAGCCCGATCATCGCGCCGGCGAAGGCGACCAGGACCCCGGCGAAGGCACCGAGCCCGGGCTCGTCGTCGTCGAAGTAGCGCGCGCAATAGACAAGGACGAGTACGCCCACGCCCGCCGCGAGGAACACCATCAGCAGTGCCAGGGCGTCACACCGGAAGGCGAGCGCGACGCCTTGCTGGGGAATCCACGCCCGCGACTCGACCAGGGCGTGGCCGTCGAACACCGAGCCGGCCTGGGCGAGCGCCCAGCCGGTGGTCGCGACCGGCAGCGCGGCGAGCACCACGAAGGCGTTGCGCCCGAGACGGCGAACCAGCCAAGGAGCGATCGCCGCGACCACGAAGTACGAGGCCACCGAGAGGATCATGACGCTACGTTAGGACGTAATCACTCAAAATCACCTCAAATCGGAAAAATGTCTTGATTTTCCCCTCGCTCCGACGAGCATCCGCCCTCATCCGAGAACCGAGCGCACCGCCTCGGGGCTGCGTCCCACCACCGTGTGACCGTCGTCGGCCGTGATGATCGGCCGCTGGAGCAACACCGGATGCGCCGCCAGCGCCGCGACCCAGCGCCCCCGATCCCCGGCTTCACGCCCCCAGTCGGCGATGCCGAGCCCCGCGGCGACCGCCTCCCCGAGGCGGGTGATGTCCCAGGGCTCCAGCCCCAGGCGCCCGAGCACCGCCTCGATCTCCGCCACGGACGGCGGCTCCTCCAGATACCGCCGCACGGTGTAGGCGGCGCCTTCCGCGTCCAACAGATCCACGGCGGCCCGACACTTCGAACACGCCGGATTGAGCCAAATCTCCACGCCACCGTCTCCCGACCCCACCGACAAGAACCGCCATTCAACCCCACCCCGCTCCCCGACGGCGAACGGCCGGAGCCGCGTTCGAAACCCCGTGGGAATCGGGGACACGGAGGGGCGGGCCCGAGGCGTTCGACCGTTCCGACTCCCCCACCACACAACGCCGGCCGGGCCACCCGAGGCCCGGCCGGCGCTCCCCCGTTCACGCGATGATCAGTCGCGCAACCCCATCGTGTCCGCCGGGTTTTTGCGCAGCGCGACCCTCGCCGGCGCCACCGTCGAGACCAGCGCCAACACCGCCGCCACGACCACCACGGTCGCGTAGGTCAGCGGCGGCGCGTAGGGCGACGCGCTCTTGGTCATGCCCATGCTGTACGCGGTCAGCGTCGCGTAGGCAACCAGCGAACCCAGCCCGGCGGCGAGCAGGACCACCGCTCCGGTCTCCCAGCGCAACATGCGCATCACCTGTCGGCGTGTGGTGCCCACCAGTTGCAGCAGCGCGAACTCGCGCCGCCGGGCCGAGGTGGCCATCACCAGCGTGTTCACCACGGCGATCCCGGTGAACGCGATGATCAGCCCCATCGCGACATAGTTGACCTGGGCCTGGGTGCCGGCCTGGTCCCGCCGGGCCTGTTCGACCTCGCCGCGGTCGAGCACCCGGACCCCGGGGAAGTCGGCCATCGCGCGCCGCAGCGGCTCCCGGGACAACGCGGGTGTCCCGGAGATCAGCACCGCCGCGGCGGCGGGCCGGTCCACGTGCGCCGCCGTCACCGCGTACGGCAGGGTCAGGTCGCCGAAGCCGAGGCCGCGTTCGTAGACCGCGACCACCTTGAGCGTGACCACCACGCCGTCGCCCATGGTGACCTTCAGGTCGTCGCCGACCCCGACCCCCTTGGTCTTGGCGGCCAGGTCGCTCACCGCGACCGTGGTGTCGGTCATCGCCGCCGACGATCCGGACTTCGTCTTCAAGTCGAGCGTGCGCTCCAGGCCCTGCGGCGTGACGCCCTGGGCGGGGAACTTGTCCTGGCCGGCCCGCACCAGCGTGTGCAGCACCTCGGTGACCACCTCGACCCCGGGCACCGCGCGCGCCGCGTCGGCCGCCCGGCCCGGTACACCGGGGCCGGCGGCCAGCGTGTACGACGCCAACGTGCCCGCCTTCGCCTGCTCCTGCGCGGCGTGGCTCGCGGTGGTCTGGGTGAACAGGATGGTCGAGGCCATCGCCACCGCCAGGCTCAACGGGGTGACCACGGCGGCCACCCGCTCGGCCGCGGCCCGGGCGTTGCGCGCGGCCAGGAAGCCGCTCACCGGCGACAGGCGCCCGACCACCGCGCCGAACACCGCGGTCGCCGCGCGGGCCACGATCGGACCGAGCAGCGCGATCGCGACGGCGGCCAGGATCACCGTGAGGAACGTGACGGGGGTGGACTTGGGCTCGGTGTCCAACCCGCTGAGCACCAGCAACAACACGGCGTAGCCCGCCGCCGCGATCAGCCCGCCGATCAGTCGCCCGACGCCCACCCGGGGCCGTTCGATCGCCGCGTCGGCCAGGGCCTCGGTGGGCCGCACCCGCGCCGCGCGCCGGACCGACACGCGGGCCGCGGTCCAGGCCGCGACCAGGGTCAGCAGTGCCGCGCCGATCAGCGGGAACGGGCCGAGCTTCAATTCCAGCGTGTCCGGCATCGCGCCGAACGCCACGAACCGCCCGTGCAGCCAACGGGCCAGGCCGAGTCCGGCGAACGCGCCGAGCGCGCCCGCGAGCAGGCCGACCACCAGCGCCTCGCGGCCCACCATGCGCCGGATCTGCCGGGGCGTCGCCCCGATCGCGCGCAGCAGCGCGATCTCGCGCCGGCGCTGCTGGATGGACAGCGCGAACGTACCCACCACGACCAGGACGGCCACCAGGAGCGAGGTGCCGCCGAGCGCGCCGCCGAGGCTGATCAGGGTGACCCGGGCCTTGGCCGCCGCCGGGAACTCGGCGGGGCCACGATCGGTACCGGTCCGTACCTGCGCGCCGGTCCCCGCGAGGGCCGTCTTCGCGGCCTTGCGCACGGTGCCCGGGTCCGCGCCGGGGGCGGGGAACAGGCCCACCGCCGCGACCTGTCCGGGGTGTCCGGCCAGCCGCCGGGCGTCCTCGGCGCCGAAGAACACGGTGGCCTGCCGGGCCAGCGCGTCCCGACCGGGCGGCGTCGCGACGCCCACCACACGGTAGGCGCCGGGGGCCGGTCCGGCCTGCACGGTGACCGTGCCGCCGACCTCGACCCGGGCCCGCCGGGCCAGGTCCGCGTCCAGCACGACCTCGCCGACCGCAGCCGGAGCGCGTCCCGCGCGCAACCCGAACGGGGTCAGCCGCGCCGACTCCCACGCGTGCCCCCACGCGTTGTCGTCGGTGTCCAGGGCCCGGCCGCCGGCGGTGAGCACGTGGGCGGAGAAGGTCAGTTCGGGCACCACCTCCACGCCGGGGATCGTGCGCAGCCGGTCCACGGCGGCGGCGTCCAGCCAGGCGTGCTCGGTCAGCGGCTTGGACTTGACCTTCGTCTTGCCCTTCTTGTGCTTGGTCCAGTGCAGGTTCTGGTCGGCGGTGATCACGGTGTCGGTGCCGGCGTAGCGTTCGACGCGGATGTCGCCGCGCAGGCCGGTTTCCAGGAGCGCGCCGCACGCGGTGACCAGGGCGGCGGCGCAGATCAGCGCGACGAACGCGCCGACGAAGCCGCCTTTTCGGGCGCGCAGCGTACGCAGGGCGAGGAAGAGCATCAGGCGGCCCACGCGCCCAGATGGGTCATCCGGTCCGCGATCCGCTCGGCGCTCGCCCCGGCGAGCCGGTCGGTGATCCGGCCGTCGGCGAGGAACAGCACGTCGTCGGCGTAGGAGGCGGCGACCGGGTCGTGGGTGACCATCACCACGGTCTGCCCCATCGTGTCCACCGTGTCGCGGAGCAGGACCAGCACCTCCTTGGCGGTGACCGTGTCCAGCGCGCCGGTGGGTTCGTCGGCGAAGACCACCTCGGGCCGGGTGACCAGCGCACGGGCGATCGCGACGCGCTGCTGCTGGCCGCCGGACAACTCGGCCGGGCGGTGTTCGGTACGCCCGGTCAGGCCCACCCGCCGGACGATCTCGGCGAGCCACTCGCGGTCCGCCTTGCGGCCGGCCAGGCGCAGCGGCAGCGTGATGTTCTCCAGCACGGTCAGCGAGGGCATCAGGTTGAACGCCTGGAAGACGAAGCCGACGCGCTCGCGGCGCAGTTCGGTCAGGCCGGTCTCGTTCAGCCCGGACAGGTCGGTCTCGCCGAGCCGCACGGTGCCGCTGGTCGGCCGGTCCAGACCGGCCGCACATTGCAGGAACGTGCTCTTCCCGGAGCCGGAGGGGCCCATGACCGCGGTGAAGCCGCCGCGGGGGATGCCGACGGTGACGTCGCTCAGCGCGGTGACGGCGGCGGTGCCCTTGCCGTGCACGCGTCCGACTCCGATCAGGGACACGGCTTCGGGTATCTGCTCGTGGGAACTCATGGTGCGGCGTCGCCCTTGTCTCGGATGTCGGGAGTGGTGGTGGTGCGCGCCGTCTCGGGCTCGCCGGTCCCGGGTGTGTCCGTCCCGGGCAGGTTCGTCCCCGCCCCGGTCGGGGACCGGTACGTGAAGAACCGGGTCTGCACCGCCCGCGCCCCCTCGGGCAGCGGGCCGGTGCGCTTGTATCGGTTCAGCAGGGCGATGTACTCCTCGAAGAACTCGCCCAGTTCGGCCTGGGTGACGTGGATCGTGCCGCGCGAATACGGCATGTCCATCTCCTCCTCGGCCTCGGGTGCGGTGCTCGCGTCGAGGAAGTCCCGGAGGTCGGCCGCGAAGACCAGGCGGGTCATCTCGTCGACCACCGGGCGGACCTCGGCGCTCTGTTCGCCGCGCGGCGGGAACCGCAGGTCCCGACGCACGGCGCGCCACCACCGCTCCCGGCCGTGCGCCTCGGGGTCGTCGAAGTCCTCCACGAAGCCGTGTCGGGCCAGTTCCCGGAGGTGGTAGCTGGTCGCGCCGGTGTTCAGGTCCAGCGAGCGGGCCAGCGTCGCGGAGGTGGCCGGACCGTCCACCTCCAGATGTCGCATGATCCGTTGCCGCCGGGGATGGGCGAGTGCCTTCAGCGCTTCGAGTTCGGTGACCTCGCGGCGTTCCGGCGTCTGTCCCATGAGTGCACATTAATCTGTGCACATAAAATTGTGCAATGTTTTCGGGCGGCTCCGCGTCATCCGGACGACACCGCGTTTTCCGGCTGCCCCGGCACCGGGGCAGTCGGCTCAGGTCGCCGGTTCCAGCAGCGCGAGCAGTTTGATCACCGTGTTCCAGTTGCGCACGGTCGCCCCGTCGCCGAGCCGACGGGACAGGATCGGGGTCAGCCGCGCCTTGCCGAGGCCGTCCGGGAAGTACATGTACAACTCGCGCCCGCCGGCGCTGAACTCCTCCGGCGCGTAGTCGGCCGGATCGACCCCGGCCAGCACCGCCGGGTCGAACGGCGCGCGCAGGAACGCCACCGCGAGCTTCGCCGGATCGCGCACCTCCAGCGGATTGGCCGCCACCACCGCCCGCCACTGCGCGTCGCTGCGCACCATCACGTCCACCGCGAACCCGAACTCGGCGGCCAGTCCCGCCTCGATCGTCGCCACGATGTCGTCGGTCGGCCGCTCGACGGCCGCGAAGACCGCGTTCCCGCTCTGCAGCAGCGTGCGCACCTCGGTGAAGCCGAGTCCGGTCAGCACCCGGCGCAGGTCCGCCATCGGCACCCTGCGGTGTCCGCCCACGTTGATCCCGCGCAACAGCGCCACGTACCTCGTCACCACACGCCTCCCTCGAACCCGGTGCCGCCCGACCGGCGACCCGCCGCCGGGCACCATGATCGAACCGCGCGCCGGCCGCTCGGGCAAGCACTCAGTCGGGCCACCGCTCCAGCGCGGCGTGCAGCGCCTGTACGGCCCGCTCGAAGGACTCCCCCGGCGGGCGCACGTGGCCGAACCCGCCGTTGGCCTCCAGGACCGCGAAACCGTGGAACGTGCTGCGCAACAGCCGCCCCGCGTCCGTCAGATCCGGTTCCTCCAGACCGTAGGCGCGCAACATCGCGTAGGTGTAGTCGACGTTGCGCCGGTGGCCGTCGGAGCACGCGAGCAGGGCCGGATCGATCCGCGCCTGGGTGGCCGCGTAGCGACCGGGATGCTCCAGCGCGAAGTCGCGGTACGCCCGGGCGAACGCCGTCAGCGCGTCCCGGCCGGCCCGGCCCGCCACCGCCGCCCCGATGCGATCGGCCAACTCGGCGGCGG
This sequence comes from Embleya sp. NPDC056575, assembly GCF_042793325.1. Taxonomy (NCBI): domain Bacteria; kingdom Bacillati; phylum Actinomycetota; class Actinomycetes; order Kitasatosporales; family Streptomycetaceae; genus Embleya; species Embleya sp. NPDC056575. Next base: position 130,983 of record NZ_JBHTVA010000014.1, on the reverse strand, counting down.
CCAGCAGGGCGATCCCCACCCGCAACTCCTGAAGGTTGCGCACATGGGAGTACAGGCTCGCGTCCTTCACCCCGAAGCCGCGCGCCAGCGCGGTCAGGGTGATGTTCTCGAAGCCGACCTCGTCGGCCAGATCCGCGGCCGCCCTGGTCACCCGTTCCGCGGTCAGTCCCTTGCGCGCCAACCCGCCCCCTCCGTCGAGGCGCCGATCATCGCACCCCGGTGTTTTTCTCACTTCCTAGACCCTCTAGGTTGTTGCCTAGACTACACAGGCACTGTTAGTTTCCGCCGCATGAACCCACTGACCGAGCAGGACATCCGCACGTCGTTCGTCAACTGTTCCAAGGGCGAGGCGCAACGCCTGCCGATACCCCGTGACCTGGCCGAACGCCCATGGGCCGAGCTGGACTTCCTGGGCTGGGGCGATCCGGGCGCACCGGATCGCACCTACCTGGTGACCGAACACGCCGGCGACCTCGTCGGCGTCACCCTGCGCTTCCCCGCCCAGCGTCGCGGCTACCTGCACCGCAGCATGTGCTCGTTGTGTCTGACCACACACCCGGGCAGCGGCGTCTCGCTGATGACCGCTCGCCGCACCGGCCGCGCGGGCCGCGACGGCAACTCGGTCGGCGTGTACATGTGCACCGACCTGGCCTGCTCGCTCTACGTCCGAGGCCTGAAGAAGCCGGCCCCCGGCGGCCGGTTCGAGGAATCGCTGACCGTGCCCGAGCAGATCGAGCGCACCAAGGGCAACCTGTCCGCGTTCTTGGCCAAGGTCTTGGAATAAGCCGCGCCGCACCCCGGCTTGACCTCTCGTCCGCGTCGGTCGCGTGAGCGGCCGACGGCGGAGGGCGGCACCTCCCCCTCCGCCCGACGGCACGAAAGGACCGATGGATGATTCTGGTAACGGGGGCGACCGGCAACGTCGGCCGCCATGTGGTGGCCGAACTGCTCGCCGCGGGAGCCGAGGTGCGGGCGCTGGTCCGGCGTCCCGAAACCGCCGACCTGCCCCCCGGCGTCGAGGTGGTCGCCGGCGATCTGGCCGATCCGGCCGGCCTCACCGCGGCGCTGACCGGGGTCGAATCGGTGTTCCTGGTCTGGCCCTTCCTCACCGCCGAGGGCGCACCAAAGGTGCTGGCGGCGGTCACCGAGCACACCGACCGGGTCGTCTACCTCTCCTCGTCGCGGGTGCGCGACGCGCTCGCCGGGCACGACGACCCGATCGGCGCACTGCACGCCGATCTGGAGCGCACGATCACCCGATCCGGTGCGACGTGGACCTTCCTGCGCGCCGAGACGATCGCGAGCAACACGCTCGGCTGGGCGGGGCAGATCCGCGAGACGGGCGTCGTGCACGGGCCCGACCTGCCCGCCAAGCCGGTGGTGCACCCGGGGGACATCGCCGCGGTGGCGGTCCGGGTGCTGACCGAGGACGGCCACGCCGGCGCCGGCTACGTACTGACCGGCCCGGACGTGCTCGCGCGGGCCGACCAGGTGGCCCTGATCGGCGCGGCGATCGGCCGTCCGCTGCGGTTCGAGCCGGTCCCGCCGGCCGTCGCCCGGGCCCGAATGCTCGCCGACGGTCGCCCGCCCGCGCTGGTGGACGCGCTGCTGGCGGGCGCCGACGCCCCGCCGCGGCCGGCCGTGCCCACCACCACGGTGCGGGACCTCACCGGCACGCCTGCGCGCGGCTTCCGGGACTGGGCGAAGGAACACGCCGCCGACTTCGCCTGAGACCGCCGGGCGCCCGCCCCCGCCCCGTCGCGGGCGCCCGTCCGCCCCCGGCCGGCGCGCGGGCGCCCGCTAGCCTCACCGCCATGATCGACATCGACACGCACGTCCGTATCGCCCGCCCCTCCCTCGACCTCGCCGCCGCCGAGCGGTTCTACGTCGAAGGGTTGGGCCTGAGCGTCCTGTGGCGCACCACCGAGCAGGTCCCCGGCGAGCACGACCTGGTGATGGTCGGACTGCCCGGGGGCCACTGGCACTTCGAACTCACCCGGGACCCGGGAAACCCGCTGCCGCCGACACCGACCGTCGACGACCTGTTCGTGCTCTACCTGGGCGGCCCGATCGACCCCGATCTGGTGGACCGGCTGATCGCGACGGGCGGCACCCGCACCGCCGCGCACAACCCCTACTGGGACAGGTTCGGCGTCACCGTCACCGACCCGGACGGCTACCCGCTGGTGCTGTGCACCCGCACCTGGAACGCCTGAGCGGCGCCCGGCTCAGGCCGACCCGGCGCCGATCCCGGTGGACGCCTCCAGCGGGCGGCGACCGGCGAGGGCACGGCCGAGCGGGTACGCCAGCGCGTTCGGCGGGAGCGCGCCGGGGCGCCCGCTGAGCAGCACCTCGATGCCGCCCGGCGTCGCCCCGGCGTCCTCGCTCAGCCCGAGCCGGCGCAACGTCTGCCGCGCCACCGCCTCGGCGCTGTCGTACAGCACCACCTCGGCGGGCAGCGCGGCGGCGATCCGCTCGGCGACCAGCGGATAGTGCGTGCAGCCCAGGACCACGCCCGCGCAGCGGGCGGGCGTGCGGCGCGCCGCGGCGGCGAGCGCCACCTCGATGGCCGGCTCGTCGGCCCGGTCGATCGCCTCGGCCAGGCCCGGGCAGGCGATCCGGACGACGGTGTGTCCGGCGGCGAACTCCTCGATCAGCCGGGCCTGATAGGCACTCGCGGTGGTCGCCGCGGTGGCCCAGACCGCGAACGGCGCGCCGGCCGCGGCGGCCGGCTTGATCGCGGGCACCGTGCCCACCACCGGCAGGGCGGGTTCGTGTCGGGCGCGCAGCGTGTCGAGCGCGGTGACGGTGGCCGTGTTGCACGGCACCACCATGCCGTCGACACCGCCCGCGACGGCCAGTTCACCGGCGGCCAGCACCCGTTCGGTGATCACCGCCTCGCTCCGGTCGCCCCAGGGCATGTGATCGGGGTCCATGCACAACAACAGGTCCAGGTCGGGCCGCAACCGCCGCAACCAGCCGGCTGTCGGCAGCAACCCCGTCCCCGAATCGATCAACGCCACACGCATGCGCTCCAACCTAGCCTCCCGCGCCCGCCCGCGCCCACGAGGGGCACATCCGTGGGCGTGGTGTGCGCCGCCGTCCGGCAAGGCCCCGCGGGCGTAGCGACGCGCACCTGGGACACGACGCCGACCGTCCTCACAGGCCGGGGGGTTCGGGGCGCACCAGGCCGCTCTGGTAGGCGATGACGACGAGTTGGGCGCGGTCGCGCGCGCCGAGTTTGGTCATGGCGCGTTGGATGTGGGTGCGAACGGTCAGCACGCTCAGCACCAGCTCCGCGGCGATCCGGTCGTTGGACTTGCCGTGCGCCGCCAGGACGGTGACCTCTTGTTCGCGCGGTGTCAGGTCGGCGAGGCGTTCGACCGGGGCCAGCGGCGGTCCGGAGGCGGGGGTGGTCAGGAAGCGGGTGATCAGCGCCTGGGTGGCGCCCGGGGACAGTAGCGCCTCGCCCCCGGCGACGGTTCGGATGCCGTCGAGGAGCGCGTCCGTGGTGACGTATTTGCCGAGGAAACCGCTGGCCCCGACCCGTAGTGCCCGGGCGACGTATTCCTCGGTCTCGAACATGGTCAGGATCAGCACGCGCGTGCCGGCGAGGTCGGGGTCCTCGCAGATCGCGGCGGTGGCGGCGAGGCCGTCGGTGCCGGGCATGCGGATGTCCATCAGGACGACGTCGGGCCGGTGCGCGCGGGCCGCCGCCACCGCCTGCCCGCCGTCGGCGGCCTCGCCGACCACCTCCATGTCGGCGCAGGAGTCGATCAGAAGTCGGAAGGTGCCGCGCAGCAGGGCCTGGTCGTCGGCGAGCAGGACACGGATGGTCAACGGGGTTCCTCGTGTCGTCGTCCGGCCGGGGCGTCCGCCGGGGTGCGGGGCTGGAACGGGAGGGCGGCCGCGACTTCGAAGCCGCCCTCGGGTCGGGGGCCGGCGCGCAGGTCGCCGCCGACGGAGTGGGCGCGTTCGCGCATCCCCATCAGTCCGTATCCGCCGCCGGGCACCGGCGGCACGGGCCCGCCGTCGGTGGTGCCGTCGTTGGTGACGGTGATGAACAGGCGCGCGTCGTCGTAGCGGAGCCGGACCCGGGCCGCGTGGTCCGACGCGTGTTTCGTGGCGTTGGTCAGGGCCTCCTGGATGATCCGGTAGGCGGTCAGGTCCACGCCCGGGGACAGCGGTCGGGCCTGTCCTTCGGTGTCGACGGCGACCGTCAGACCGGCCGACGCGCAGGCCGCGACCAGCGTCGGCAGGCGGTCCAGGCCCGGCGCGGGCTCCAGCGGGTCGGCGTCCGGATCGGCGGTGCGGCGCAACACGCCGACCGTGGCGCGCAGTTCCAGGAGCGCGGCGGTGGTGGTGCCGACCAGGTCGGTCAGGATCCGCCGGGTCTGCTCGGGGTGCGTGTCGGCGAGGTGGGCGGCGGTACCGGCCTGGGCGTGCGCGACGGCCATGTGGTGGGCGACGGCGTCGTGCAGTTCGCGGGCGATGCGCATCCGTTCCTCGGCGACGCGAAGCCGGGCCTCCTCCTCGCGGGTGCGCTCGGCATGCGCGGCGCGGGCCTGCACCGACTCGACGTAGGCGCGCCGCAACCGGCTCCAACTGCCCAGGGACACCGGCAGCAGCAGCCACAGGACCGTGCCCACGGTCCGCAGGGTGAAGTCGTCGCCGATCGGCGCGCCGGCCAGCGAGGTGGCCAGGAGCACGGTCATGGTCGCCGAGCCGTAGCCGCCGACGGTCCGCGAATCCGTGAGCGCGGCGAGCCAGTACAGGGCGGTCATCACGGGGGCCAGCAGCAGGGGGCTGGGCAGGTAGCCCAGCGCGGTCAGCACGGCGGCCGCGGCGGCGGTGACCACGAGGGCGGCCCGTGGCCGGCTGCGGGAGCCCACCACGGCGACTCCGGACAGGAGCAGGATCCAGGCGGGCCACAGGGCGTGCGGCGGCGCGGACTCGGATGTACTGATCCGGGCCCCGAAGACCGTGCACACGCAGGACGCCACCGCCGTCAGCACGTCCGCGACCCGGGCGTGGCGTTGCGCGTACCGTTCGAGGTTGCCGGTCATCGTGCTCTCCGTGAGGGGGCGTGCCGAGGTCCATCGTCGCCGATGACGGCGTGGGTGGGCGCCGCGGACCGCCCGAGACGGCGTGCTCGGGCGGTCCCGCGGGCGAAATCCGCGGCCGGAGGCGTCACACGCGCGTCTGGACCGGGCCGTCCGGATCCGGGTGCGGGTGGTGCGGGCGCGTGTGGTCGAGTGCCGCGCCCTCCACGTCGACGCGGGGCAGGACCCGACCCAGCCACGTCGGCAACCACCAGGCCCGGTCGCCGAGCAGGGCCAACACCGCGGGCACGATGGCCATCCGGACCACGAAGGCGTCGAAGAGCACCGCGGCGGCCAGAGCGAACCCGAGCATCTTGATCAGCGACCCGTCCTCCCCGATGAATCCGGAGAAGACCGCGACCATGATCAGCGCGGCGGCGGTCACCACCCGGGAGCTGTGCCGGAACCCGGACACGACGGCTTGGTGGGCGCCCTCCCCGTGGGTGTACGCCTCCCGCATCCGCGAGACCAGGAACACCTCGTAGTCCATGGCCAGCCCGAAGACGATGCCCATCATGAAGATCGGCATCAGGCTCATGATCGGCCCGGTCTGCTCCACTCCGAACAGGTCCGCGGCGTGTCCCTTCTGGAAGACCAGCACCAGTACACCCAGCGCCGCCAGCACCGACAGCACGAAGCCCAGCGCCGCCTTGACCGGCACCAGCACCGACCGGAAGACCACGAGCAGCAGGACCACCGCCAGTCCGCCCACCACCGCGAGGTACGGGGCCAGCGCGGACTGCACCTTGGCCGCGACGTCGATGTTCAGCGCGGTCGTACCGGTGACCTCGAACGTCGCCGACGCCTGTCGCTCCACGGCCGGACGGTTGCGGCGGATCGTCTCCACCAGGTCCTTGGTCTTCTCGTCCGTGGGGCTGGTCGACGGGGTGGCCCGGAAGACCGCCGTGTCGCCGGCCTCGTTGAAGCGGGCCGGCGCGACCGACACGATGCCCTCGGTACGGGCGATCCGGTCGCCGACGGCGCGCACCGCGGCCTGCGGGTCGGGCGCTCCCTTCGCGTCCACGACGATGGTCAGCGGGCCGTTGAAGCCCGGGCCGAAGCCCTCGGCGAGCGCGTCGTAGGCACGCCGCTCGGTGGTGGCGGTGGACTTGGCCTCGTCGCCCGGCATGCCCAGGCGCAGCGACGCCATCGGCACGGCGAGCGCGATCAGGCCCACCACGCCGAGCACCAGCACCGCCACGGGACGGCGCAGCACGAAACGCGCCCAGCGGGTGCCGAGGTTGTCCCTCCCGGCGGCCGGGCCGCCGCGCGCGCGGCCCTTGCGCACCCGGCGGGCGAGCACCGCGTTCGGCCAAAAGCCGAGCAGCGCGGGCACGACGGTCAACGCGACCAGCACGGCGACCGCGACGGCTCCGGCGGCGGCCAGGCCCATCTTCGTCAGCGTCGGAATCCCGACCACCGACAGGCCGGCCAGCGCGATGATCACGGTGACCCCGGCGAACACGACCGCCGATCCGGCGGTACCCACCGCCACCCCGGCCGCCTCGTGCGGCGCCCGCCCGCGCCCGCGCTCCTCCCGATAGCGCGAGACCACGAACAGGGCGTAGTCGATGCCCACCGCCAGGCCCAGCATCATCCCGAGGGTGAGCGTGTCCGAGGACAGGCCCAGAGGGCCCGCGAGGAGCAGGATCGCGAACAGGCTCACGGCGACCCCGACGATCGCGGTCAGCAGCGGCAGGCCCGCGGCGGCCAACGACCCGAAGGTGAACAGCAGTACGATCGCCGCCGCCGAGAGGCCGACCAGCTCCGCGCTCCCGCCCGGTCCGCCGCCGGCGTCCATCGCCGATCCGCCGGTCTCCACCGTCAGGCCCGCCGAACGCGCCCGGTCCGCCGCCTTGTTCACCGCCGCACGGGCGGCGTCGGTGACGTCGTTGGACTCCACCTTGTAGGTGACGGTCGCGTACGCGGTCGCACCGTCCTTGCTCACCGCCTTCGACGCGAACGGGTCCGCGACGCCGGCCACCTGCGGGCCTTCGCCCAGCGCCGTCACCGCCTGTTCGACGGCCTTGCGCAGGTCGCCCTCGGTCACCGTGCGTCCGCTCGGGGCGACGAAGACGATCCTGGCGGTGGCGCCGTCCGCGGCGGTTCCGGGAAAACGCTCCTCCATCAGATCGAACGCCTTTTGCGACTCGATCCCCGGCATCGAGAACTCCTCGTCCGAGGGCCCCGACGCCTGCGCGGCGCCCACCGCGACCACGACCAGCACCCCCAGCCACACCAAGAGCACCCGACCGCGCCGCCGAAAGGCCGCGAGGCCGAGCCGATACAGAAAAGTCGCCACGTCAGGGTCTCCCTATCCACGAGCGATGACCCTTCGAGCCTCGTTCGGGAAGACCCCTCCCGTCGTCATGCCGCTACGGACACCACGACCTACCGAAACCGCACGACGGCCTACCGAGATCGCAGTAGTGGCCCAGGTCGGCGGCCCTTCAGCCGACCCGGCGGGCAGCGTGTACGAGCCGATCCGCCCGGGCCGATCGAGGCGGCGAAGTCGCGTACCAACGACGACTTTCCGGTCCCGGGAACGCCCCACACGAAGACCGGTCGCACTTGCGCGGCACGTCGGGCGGTGCCGCGGGGGTGATCGTGTGTGCGGCCGACGACCTTCCGGCAACGCGAACCGCGTCGACGGCTACCCGGCCCTGCTCGGCGTCCCTCGCCCGGCGACCCCCGGATCCGCAGGCACCGGCCGAGTCGCAGTGGCGGCACCTGTCGACCGTCCCGTTCGAGAACCCGGACATCCACCTGGGTCGCCCGCTCTCGCTCGACGAGGACACGCTGCCCGCGAAGATCCCGGATCGGCGGCGCGGCGGCCTGTGTTACGAACTCTGCGGTGCGTTCGCCGTGTTGCCGCGCGAACTCGGCTACCGCGTGACCCTGTTGTCCGCGTACACCTTCGACGGCTCGGGGCACGTGGGGATCGCGTTCGACCCCCTGGCGCTGCGCGTCGACCTGGGGCATCCATGGCTGGTCGACGCCGGTTTCGGGCGCTTCTCCGACCGCACCCTGATCCGGACCACCGGCATTGACCGCCACGAGGAGCCACTCGTCGACGGCGCCGCCCTCCCGGCCGCCTACCGCGAGCATTTCGGGATCACCCTGGACCGGGTCCCGACCCGACCGGCGAACCCGCCGATTCCCGCCGACACCCCCTGACCGCCGATCGGCCGCGCGCTCCCCGGGGCACGCGGCCGACCCGTCACTGTGATCGGCGCCACAGGAAATCCGGGGGGCTCACCCGTTAGATCGCCTCCCGCTCGACGCGTCTAGTCACCAGTGGGTTCGGCCGCCGCGCCCACGCGCCGAGCCAACCCGCCGGTCTCCCCGACCCCGAGCCCCCGTTCGCCCGATTTCCTTCGCGCTCCTCCACCGTCGGGGCGCCGACGGTGAGGTCAGTCATGCCCGAAACGAGCTACGAACCGGTTGTTCATCCGGCCGTCCGAGCGATGTCCGCGGGCATTTCCGCGCCGGCCGCGCCCCGCCGACCGCGCCTGTCCGCGCCCGCCCGCCGGGTGCTGCTCCTCGTGGCGTGCGTCGCACTGGCCGCGTACACCGGGATCCGGGCGCCGAGCGCGTGGACCGCGACATTGCAGTCGATCTCGCTCCAGGACGGCTTCCACCGGCGGTTCGTGGTCGGCACGGTGCTGCATCCGGTCGCGGAGGCGACGGACTACCCGTACGCGCTGTTCGCCGGCACGTCGTTCGTGATCCTGGCCGCGCTGCTCGCGGTCGTGGTGGTCGCGGCGACGCGCACCCGGCTGCCGGCCCGGCGGGCCCTGGTGGCCGGTTGGCTGGTGCTGCCCACCGGCGGCTACCTCTTCCACGAGGTCGGCTACTTCGAACAGCTGCTGTTCCTGGCCCTGTTCGGCGCGTGGTGGCTGCTCGCCCGGGGTCGTGTGATCGCCGCCGCGCTGGTGATGGCGGTCGCGGTGTACGTGCACGAGATCGCGATGCTGACCGTGATCCCGCTGTTCACCCTGCTGGTGGTGGACCGGCTGCCGATCCGCCGGGCGGCGGCCGTACTGCTGCCCGCGGTGCTCGTCGGCGGCACCGTGCTCCTCGTCTCGCCGGCCGACGGCGGGGCGGCGCCCGGTCTGCGGGCTCGGCTGCGCGAGGGCGGATTCCCGGCCCGGGCCGACGTGTTCGAGATATTCGGCCGGACGCAGGCGGAGAGTCTGCGGATGTACGAGCCGTTCGAGGTGTTGTGGTTCCTGGTCCCGCTCGCGGTGCTCCTGGCCGCGGCGCTGGCCCTGGCGTTCGCCGGGGGCACCGTGGTGGGGCCGCGCCGACTGCTGGCGATCGCGGCGGCCGGCGCACCGCTGGTGGCCGCGTTCGCCGGATGGGACACCCACCGCTGGGCGTTCCTGCTCCTGGCCAACACGGCCGTGGTGGCGTGGTGGTGGCTGGGGCAGGAGCCGCCCGACGCGACCCCGTCCCGGGTGCGCTCACGCCACCGGGTAATGGTGGCCGCGGCACTGCTGTGCGTACACGTACCGCTGGCCTACTTCGACAACTTCACCCCCCGCGAACTCACCGGCCCGGGAATCCGCGCCTTCGTCGACGACACGATCTCCGGCGACCTGCTGCGCACGCCGACCCGATGACGGCGCCCCGGCCCCGCGGTCCCCGCGCGTCCAGGCACGGGCCGCCCGGCGGTCAGTTCCCGTAGGTGTCGAGTGCCGCGAGGACCGCCTCGGCCACGTGGTCGCCGTCGGGGGTCGCCGGCAGGTCCAGGGGAGCGGTCCAGAGCGCCGCGGCCGGGTCCACCACGCCGTACACGTGCGGGAACAGCGCGCCGCCGCGCGAGGGTTCCCAGCGCAGCGCCGCACCCAGAACGGCCGGGTCCAGTGCCACCAGGACCAGTTCGTCACGGCCGGCGAAGTGCCGCCGGGCGGTCTCGGCCACCTGCGCGCCGGTGGACAGGTGCACGTAACCGTCCACCAGGTCGATCCCGGACCCCGCGAACCGGCCGGCCCGCACCGCCTCGGCCCACTCGTCGGCGCCGACCAGTTTGTAGACGATCTCCTCGCTCATGCCCCGACCCTAACGCCGCGCCCCCGGGCGGCGGCCGGTCACCCGACACCGGCCCGCCGGCGCCCGCGGCGCGGGTCACCGATCCGGTGTGCCGCCGGGAACGCTCGCCGATCGTGGATTACCGCGGCCCTTCGCCGACGTTGTGTCCCTCACACGCAGCACTCGGCAGACGACGGACCCGGCCAACCGCGGCGACGGTTGCCCAGAACTCGGGAGACGCACCTGATGACCACCGACCCCCGCACCGACCCCCCGGGGCGGGACGCGGGCCCGCTCCTCGAACGCGAGGCCGAGCTGCACGCCCCCTTCCTGGAGGAGGCCGCCGCACGGCTGCGCGATCTGGCGCTGTACGGCGACCGCACGCTGACCCGGGTGGACCGGATCCTCGATCTGGGCGGCGGCCCCGGGGTCGCGTCCTGCCTGCTGGCCCGCTACTTCCCCAACGCCGACGTGGTCGCCGTCGCGCCGAACCCCGCCCTGCTGGCCCGCGCCGGCGCCCGCGCACACCGGGAGGGCCTGGGCCACCGGGTACACACCCACCACGTCGAGTTGCCCGCCGACCTGGACACCCTGGGCAGCGCCGACCTGATCTGGGCGGGCGACGTGGTCCACCACCTCGGCGACCAGCAGGCCGCGCTGGACGCCCTGGCCCGGGTGCTGCGTCCCGGCGGGATGATCGCGATCGCCGAGCGCGGCCTGTCCACCCGCTTCCTGCCCCGCGACATCGGCATCGGCCGCCCCGGCCTCCAGGCCCGGCTCGACGCCGCCCACGAGGACTGGTTCGCCGAGTTGCGGGCGAGCCTGCCCGGCACCCGGGCGGCGGTCGAGGACCGGCCGGCCATGCTGGCCCGCGCGGGCCTGGTCCCGACCGGCACCCACTCGTTCCTGATCGACCTGCCCTCACCGCTGGACGCCCTGCCGCGCGAGCACCTGCACGCCGAACTCACGCACCGCCGCGCCCTGTTGGCCGACCGCCTGGACGCGCAGGACCTGGCCACTCTCGACGCCCTGCTCGATCCCGACACGGACACCGGCATCCTGTGGCGCCCGGACGCCTTCTACCTCGCCGCGACCACGATCCACACCGCCCGCGCCTGCCCGCGCCGCTGAGCCGACGACCGCGCGCCGGGGTCAGCGGGCGTCGACCGGCACGTCGACCGCGGGCGTGTCCGCGACCGGTGCCCCGACGAGCGCCGAAGTCCCCTCCCCCGCCCCGGCGTCGGCCACCGGCACCCCGCGCAGGAACCGCACGCAGTAGCCCGCCCCGATCGCCATGACCACCGCCGCGCCGACCGCCGCGGCGTTCATCCCGTCGCAGAACGCGTCCCGGGCCGTGTCCAGCAGGGTCCGCCCCGCGTCCCCCGACAACCGGGCCGCGGTCGCCTGCGCCCCGCCCAGCGTCTCCCGCGCCGGCCCCGCGGGACCGGTGTCGGCCATCGCCCGGTGGTAGACCGCGTCGCCGATCGTGCCGAGCAGCGCCATGCCGAGCGCGCCGCCGAGTTCGCTGCCCGACTCCAACACGGCGGAGGCGGAGGCGGCCCGGTCGGCCGGCGCGACGCCCATCGCCATCTCGGTCACCTGCGTCATCACCGCGACCACGCCGGCCGCGTACACCGCCGCGCCGCCGAGCAGCAGTGCGAGCGAGGATTCGGGCCGAGCGGTCGCCAGCACCGCGAACCCGCCGATGGCCACCGTGAATCCGCCGCTCATCACCCAGGCCCGATCGAACCGCCGGGCCAGCACGGTGGCCACGGGCGTGGCCACCGCGACCGCCAGCGACGGCACCAGGCTCCACAGCGCGGCGCGCAGCGGGCTCATCCCGAGCACCGATTGGAGGTATTGCGTGGTGAAGATGGCGAATCCGACGATCGCGAACATCGACATCACATTGGCGAACACCGCCCCGCCGAAGGCCCGCATCCGCAACAGTTCCAGGTCCAACAGCGGATGCTCGGCGGTGAGTTGGCGCCGTACGAAGAGCGCGCCGATGATCAGCCCGAAACCGATGCTCGCGATCGGCCACGTCTGAGCCCCGGACCGGGCGATCTCCTTGATCCCGTACACCACCGGCAGCAGCGTGCCCAGCGAGAGCACCGCGCCGATCAGGTCGAACGACCCGTGTGCGACGCCGCGATGACGCGGGACGAAGACCGGGACCAGGATCAGCAGGATCGCCATCGCCGGCACGTTGATCAGGAAGATCGAACCCCACCAGAAGTGTTCGACGAGCACGCCGGACAGGATCGGCCCGAGCGAGATGCCGCCGGTCATCACCGCGGTCCAGATCGCGATCGCCGTCCCGCGCTGCCTGGGATCGACGAACATGGTGCGGATCAGCGCCAGCGTGGACGGCATCAGCGCCGCCCCGCCCACCCCGAGCAGGGCCCGTGCGGCGATCAGCGTCTGCGCGTCGTGCGCGTACGCCGCGAGCAGCGACGCCCCGGCGAACAGCCCCGCCCCCACCAGGAGCAGCCGCCGCCGACCGATCCGGTCGCCGAGCGCGCCCATCACGATCAGCAGGCCGGAGAGCACGAACCCGTACATGTCCAGGATCCACAACTGCTGCGTGCCGGTGGGCTCCAGCGCCCGGCCGATGAACGGCACCGCGAAGTAGAGCACCGACACGTCCATGCTCACCAGCAGCAGCGGCACCAGCAGGACGGCCAGCCCGATCCACTCCCGCCGCCCCGCCGATGGCGCCGCCCCCGGCTTTCCGGTCGTCTCGTCGATCGCCACTGGAATCTCCCCCGTTGTTCGCACTGTCGCGCCGCACTACATCCGTACGGCGTACGCTCCGTCGCGTACAGAGTAAACACACCGTACGCCGTGCAGCAACAGCCCGGTATTCAGCGGAAATAAAGGCTTCGCCAAGTAGTGCACCGAAACTAGTGCACCGGTTCGGCGGCAAGGGTGCCCTATAGTGCACTGACCAGGACAGGGAGTACCGACAGCCCGAGAGGCCCCGATGCCCCGCGACGCCACGCCCTCGATCCGGATCGCCGACGAGCTGCGTCGGCGGATCGAGACGGGCGAGTTGCGTCCCGGCGATCGGGTGCCCTCCACCCGGGCGATCACCGCGGAGTGGGGCGTGGCCATGGCCACCGCCACCAAGGCGCTGACCGTGCTGCGCGAGGCCGGACTGGTCCGGGCGGTGCGCGGGGTCGGCACCGTGGTCGCCGACCACTCCGACGCGCCGCGCGCCCGGGTCCGGGCGATCACCGTCCCGCCCACACACCCGCCACGCACCGACGCCGAACTCACCCGGGAGCGGGTGGTCGCGGCCGCGATCGCCATCGCCGACGAACGCGGCCTGGCGGCGGTGTCGATGCGGCAGATCGCCGCCGAGGTGGGGGTGGCTCCGATGAGCCTGTACCGGCACGTGCCCGGCAAGGAGGACCTGCTCACCGCGATGGCCGACACCGTGTTCGCCGGGGCGCCGCTCCCCGCCGGGGAGCGCGTCGGCTGGCGGGCCCGCCTGGAGACCTCGTGCCGGACGCAGTGGGCGATGTACCGCCGCCACCCGTGGCTGGCCCAGGTCATGTCGATGACGCGCCCGCTGCCGACGGTGCGCGGCATGCGGCATGTGGAGTGGGCGATGGCCGAGTTCGAGGGACTGCCGACGGGCGTGATGATCCACATCGCGGTGACGATGCTCAACTACGTACGCGGCACCGCGGTCAATCTCGCCGGCGAATCAGAGGCCGAACGCGCCACGGGCGTGTCCAGCGAGGAATGGATGCAGGCCCAGGACGAGACCCTGGACCTGATCCTGGCCGGCGGCGACTTCCCGCTGTACTCCGCCGCGTTGACCGACCCCGACCTGGAACTGAGCCTCGAAACGTTGTTCACCTTCGGGCTGGACCGCCTCCTGGACGGCATCGCCTGCCTGATCCCCGCGAGCGGGTGAGCGCGCCGCGCCGCGACGGCGGGCGCGCCCGCGCTCACCCACGCGGCAGCGTCACCAGGCTCAGGAAGAACTCGTCGATCCCGCGCACCGTCTCCAGGAACGACTCCAACTCGACCGGCTTGGTCACGAACGCGTTCGCGTGCAGGTCGTAGCTGCGCCGCACGTCGTCCGGCGCGGCCGAGGTGGACAGCACCACCACCGGGATCGTCCGCCACCGCTCGTCGGCCTTCATCGCCGACAACACCTCGCGACCGTCCATCCGCGGCATGTTCAGATCCAGGATCACCAGATCCGGCCGCGCATGCGCCCGCAGCCACTCCAGCGCCTCCATGCCGTCCGCGACCCGACACAGGGTGTGCCCTCGCTCCCGGTCCAGCAACGCCTCCTCGATCATCAACGCGTCGCCCGGATCGTCCTCCACCAGCAACACCGTCAGCGTTCGTGTCATCGCGGTCTGGCTCATTCGCACCACCTTCGGATCACGGCCACGGCCGACCCTCGACCGGACCGACACCCATCCATCGAACTCGGCGCGCACGCACCACCGACCCGCCTCCGAAGGCTAACGCCTCCGGTCCACCGATACGGAGAGCACACCGGCACCGCCCGTCCCGGTCCTTGACGCATATCACGCGATGGCCCATCGTGGGGCGTCGGTCACACTCGGCAACGGGGCGGATGCGCGAATCGGTGCTCGGCGAACCAGGGGGAACCGCCATGCGGATGAACACGGTCGAGAAGATGGTCGTGGCCAGTCCACTGCGCCGGGGCCCGCAGATCTGGTACGAGACACCCCTGCTGCTGCGCCTGGGCGGCCGGCTCGACCCGGGCGCGCACGCGCTGGAGATCGGCTGCGGCACCGGCCGGGGCATCGAGCTGATCCTGAACCGCTTCGGCGCCGCGAGGGTGGACGGCATCGACGTCGACCCCGACTCGCTCGCCCGGGCCCGGCGGCGCTGGCACGGCAACAGCCGGGTCGCCATCGTCCAGGGTTCGGCCACCGACCTGCGCACCGCGGTCGACGCGGCGGACGCGAGCTACGACGCGGTCTTCGACTTCGCGATCGTGCACCACATCCCGGACTGGCGCGCGTGCCTGGCCGAGGTGGGCCGGGTGTTGCGCCCGGGCGGCCGGTTCTACTTCTCCGAGATGACCGCCCGCGCACTGGCCCGCCCCACCCTGGCCCTGCTGTTCGACCACCCCACCGAGGACCGCTTCGCCGCCCGCGACTTCCTCACCGAACTCCCCCGACACGGCCTCGACGTCATCGGCAGCAAGTCCCTCCTCGGCGACTACTTCTTCGGGGTGGCCCAACGCCGGGAGCCACAGGGCCGACCGGCCTGACCGGCCCGGCCCGACACCGCCAAACCCCGGCGTGCACACATCACGCAACAGGCGAAGCGGGCGGCACACCGAATCCGACCCGACCGCTAGGCTCGTCAGGCGATGCTCAACACACACCCCACCTTCGAAACCTTCGTCGCGGTAGGCGACTCCTTCACCGAAGGTATGTCCGACCCGGACGCCCACGGCAACTACCGCGGCTGGGCCGACCTCCTCGCGGACCGGCTCGCCGTCGACACACCCACGCTGCGCTACGCGAACCTGGCCGTGCGCGGAAAGCTGATCCGGCAGATCGCGGACGAGCAGGTCGACACCGCCGTCGCGCTCGACGGCGCGCTGATCAGCCTCGCCGGCGGCCTCAACGACGTGCTGCGCCCGCGCTGCGACGTCGGCGCGGTCTGCGCGGTGTTCGAGCAGGCCGCGGCCAAGCTCGCCGCCGGCGGTGGACACCTGGTGCTGTTCCGCAGCACCGACCCCACCCGCCGACTGCGCTCCTCCGCCCGGCTGATGCCCCGGATCGAACGCCTGGTGGAGTTCGTGGACACCGTCGGCGCCCGCCACGACGCCACCGTGGTCGACCTGTTCACCGCGCGCGTCTTCGACGATCCCCGGATGTGGGCGGACGACCGGCTGCACCTGTCCACCGAGGGGCACCGCCGGGTCGCCGAGGCCACCGCGCGGGCGCTCGGCCTGCCCGGCGACGACGACTGGCGCGCACCGCTGCCCGCAGCCGCGCCGCGCACGTGGGGCGACCGCAGGCGCGCCGACGCGCGCTGGGCCCGAACCCACCTCGGCCCCTGGCTGGCCCGCCGCGCCACCGGCCGCTCCTCCGGCGACGGCCGCGCACCCAAGCGCGCCGAACTCACCCCATGGCGATAGCGCGACCCGGCGGGAATCTTTCCGGCCCCGGGCGACCGACGGCACGCATGTCAGGTTAGGGTTACCTAACAAACACGCGCCGAGTCGCACAGTGCAGGCGAGGAGAACCCCCATGGCGGACAGCCCGGTACGCAAGCCCCGCAAGCTGATCGAACTCGAGGTGCGCAGCACCGAACAGGTCGGCCCGCACCTCATCCGGATCGTCGCCGGCGGCGACGGCCACCGGAACTTCACCGACAACGGCTACACCGACGCCTACGTCAAGGTGCTCTTCCCGCTGCCCGGGGTGACCTACCCGGAGCCGTTCGACATGGAGGTCATCCGGGCCGAACTCCCGCGCGAGGACTGGCCTCGCACCCGCACGTACACGGTGCGCGCGAACAACCCGGCGACCGGCGAGCTGACCATCGAGTTCGTGCACCACGGCGACGAGGGCCTGGCCGGCCCCTGGGCGGCGCGCGCCAAGCCCGGCGACACGCTGCGCCTGCTCGGTCCCGGCGGCGCCTACGCGCCCGACCCCGAGGCGGACTGGCACCTGTTCGTCGGCGACGAGAGCGCCTATCCGGCGATCGCCGCGTCGATGGAGCGGCTGCCCGCCGCCGCCCGGGCGATCGCCCTCCTGGAGGTGGGTACCGCGGCCGAGGCGCCCACCGGCATCCTGCCCGCGACCCACCCCGACCTGGACCTCGACCTCACCTGGATCACCCGCGACGCCGGCCCCGGCCTGCTCGACGCGCTGCGCGCGCTGGAGTTCCCGACCGGCCGGGTGCACGCGTTCGTGCACGGCGAGGCCGGTGTGGTCAAGGAACTGCGCCGACACCTGGTCGACGAGCGCGGCGTCGACCGCGCCGACATCTCCTTCTCCGGCTACTGGCGCAAGGGCCGCGACGAGGACGGCTTCCAGGCGGACAAGGCCGCCGAAAAGGCCGCCGAACGCGCCACCGAACAGCGCGCCTGAGCCCGTCCCGCCCCTCGGCGGTCCGGCCCCGTCCCGGACCGCCGCCGCGCCCCGACCACACCCGAATCGAACTCCCGGGCCGACGACGGCCGCACGGCGCCGCGGCCGACCCGGGCCGGCCGCGGGCGCACGCCGCTCGGGCGAAGTGCCGGGCCGGCCGGGTGAAACCGCGCGTGGGGCACTACCGCGGGCGATCGGGCCGGCACAGGGTGGTGCCCATGAGACGTCCACCACACACCGTCACATCCCTGCTCGCCCTCGCGACCGCCCTCACCCTCACCGCGACCGTCGCCCCCGTGGCCCACGCCGACGACGCCCGGCCCACCCCGGGCGCGCCCGGCATCGGCGATCCGCTGTTCCCGCTCAGCGGCAACGGCGGCTACCGCGCCGACCACTACACGCTCGCCTTCGACTGGCAGGCGCCCGGCGCCGCGTTCCCGGCCGTCACCACCATCGAGGCCACCGCCACCCAGGCACTGTCCCGGTTCGACCTCGACTTCGCGGGCAACACCCTCGGCCGGGTCACCGTCGACGGCCGCCCGGCCGAAACCCGCCGCGACGGGGACGAGTTGGTGATCACCCCGGCCCGCCCGCTGCGCAAGGGCCGCTCGTTCACCGTCCGGGTCGAGTACACCGCCGACCCCACCCAGCAGCGCCACCGCGACGACGCCATCGAGACGTTCGGCTGGATCCCCACCCCCGACGGCACGGTGATCTACCCGCAGCCCGACGGCGCCAAGATGATCTTCCCGAGCAACGACCACCCGAGCCTGCGCACCCGCACCACGGTCGAGATCACCGCGGCCGACGACCTCACCGCGCTCTCCAACGGCACCCTCGTCCACAAGCGCCCGGCCGCCCCCGGCCGCACCCGCTGGACCTACGACAGCCGGCAACCGGTGGCCGGCCAGCTCTTCCAACTCGCCGTCGGCAAGTACACCCTGATCGACGGCGAGGCCGCCGACGGCACCCGGCTGCGCGACGCGATCCCGCCGGACCTGGTCGACCGGGTCGAGCAGTACCGCTCGCTGACCCCGCGACACCTGGCCTGGGTGGCGGACAAGCTCGGCCCGTACCCGTTCGACAGCTACGGCCTGCTCGTCGCGCACACCGACCTCGGCGTCGCGCTGGAGACCCAGGGGTTGTCCCTGCTCCCCAAGGGCGACCTGCTCGGCGACAAGATCAACGCCGAACGCAACATGGTGCACGAGCTGGTACACCAGTGGACCGGCGACAGCGTGGCCATCGAACGCTGGTCCGACCTGTGGCTGAGCGAGGGTCACGCCCGCTACTACGAGCGCGTCTACAGCGAGGAGAACGGCGGCGCCAACCTGGAGGCGCTGATGCGCGAGGCGTACCGGCAACACGACATCTGGCGCCGCGACACCGGCGCGCCGGCCGAGCCCACCGAGCCGAACCTGTTCAAGCGCATGCGCTACGACGGGTCGGCGCTGGTCTTCTACGCGCTGCGCGCCGAGGTCGGCGCGGACACCTTCGCCCGGATCGAACGAGCCTGGACCACCCGCTTCCGGGGCCACGCCGCAAGCACCGCCGACTACGTGCAACTCGCCTCCCAGGTCGCCCGGCGCGACCTGGCACCATTCCTGACCCCGTGGCTGTACGGCGCCAAGACCCCGCCGATGCCGGGCCACCCGGACTGGACCGTCGACCCGGCCTGACCGCGCGCTCCCGACATCCCGGGCGCGGCGGCCGACCACCGCCGCGCCCGGGCCGGTTCGGCGTGCTCCCGCGCGAAACGGCCCCGGGAAAGCGACTTTGCCGACCGCCTCTCCCGTGATAGAAACTGGAACGAACGTCCCACTTTCTTTTCTATCGACGGGAACTCCCGTGCGTAACCCCTACCGAGACATCTTCACCGCGCCCGGCGCCAAGGGATTCTCGGCGGCCGGCTTCATCGCCCGCATGCCCATCTCGATGACCGGCATCGGCATCGTCACCATGCTCTCCGAACTGCGCGGCGAATACGGTCTGGCCGGTGCGGTGGCGGCCACCTTCGCACTGGCCACCGCGCTGATCGCGCCGCAGGTGTCGCGGATCGTGGACCGCTACGGGCAGGGCCGAATACTTCCGTCGGCCACCGCCGTCAGCGTGTTCGCGATGGGTGCCCTCCTGCTGTGCGCCCGCTACGACGCCCCCGCGTGGACCCTGTTCGTGTGCGCGGTGCCGGCCGGCTGCATGCCGAGCATGGGGGCCATGGTCCGCGCCCGCTGGCTGGTCCTGTACCGCGGCTCGGCGCACCTGCACACGGCGTTCTCGTTCGAGTCCGTGGTCGACGAACTGTGTTTCATCCTGGGCCCGATCATCGCCGTGCAGCTCTCGGTGTCCGTCTTCCCCGAGGCGGGGCCGCTGGCCGCGATCGTCTTCTTCACCGTCGGCGTGCTGCTGTTCACCGTGCAGCGCGGCACCGAGCCCCCACCGCACCCGCGCACCGCCGGCCCGACCAGGTCGGTCATGCGGATCCGGGGGCTCCAGGTGCTCGTGGTCACCCTGATCGCGATCGGCGCCATCTTCGGCACCGTGGACGTGGTCACCATCGCCTTCGCCGAGGAGCACGGCCAACGCGGCAACGCGAGCTTCGTGTTGGCCACCTACGCGGCCGGCTCCTGCATCGCCGGGGTCGCGTTCGGCGCGTTCAGGTTCGCCGCCCCGCTCGCCCGGATGTTGCTGATCAGCGTGGGCTGCACCGCGATCACCATCCTGCCGCTGCTGCTCGTGGGCAACCTGCCCGCACTCGCGGCGACCGTGTTCGTCGCGGGCATGTCCATCTCGCCCACCATGATCCTCACGGTCAGCCTGGTCGAGCGCCTGGTCCCGCCCGCGCGGCTGACCGAGGGCATGACCTGGACCACCACCGGCATCGGCATCGGCGTGGCCGCCGGCTCCTCGCTGTCCGGTCTGGTCGTGGACCACTTCGGCGCCCGGGCCGGCTTCGGCGTCGCGGTCGGCGCGGCCCTCGTCGCGGTCGTGATGGCGCTCGGTGGATACCGTGTGTTGCGGCGGACCGCCCCGCGCGTGGTCGGCACGACCGTCGCACACGGCGGCTCGCTGCCCCAGGCCGCACCCGTACGAGAAGGTGAGTCCCACTGACCGAGGAAGCCGTCGACGGCCGGCGGGCCAAGGGCGAACGCCGGCGCCGCGCGCTGATCGAGGCCACCTTGCGGGTGGTCGAGCGGGACGGCGCCGCGGGGGTCAGCCACCGCTCCGTCTCGCGCGAGGCGGGCCTGCCCACCAGCGCGTCCACGTACTACTTCGCCGGCGTCGACGACCTGCTCACCGCCGCGCTCACCACGTGTATGACCGAGGACGCGGCGCACATCCGGGGGCTCGTCGACGCCCCGGGCGACCCCCGGCGCGCGCTGGCCGAGCACCTGCGGCACATCTGCACCGCCCCCGGTCGGCTGGTCGCCGAGTACGAGTTGTTCCTGCTCGCCGCCCGTCGCCCGGAGTTGCGCGAGTCGACCGACCACTGGACGGCCGCCGTCACCGACTTCGCGCTGCGCTTTTGCGGCGATCCGGTTCGGGTCCGGGTCTTCGTCGGCGCGCTGGACGGGCTGCTCATCCAGGCGCTGCTCACCGACGCGCCGCCGAGCACCGACGAGTGGGAGGCGATGATCCGCGACCTGCTGCCGGGCCCCTGCCTGGCGCCCGCCTGACGCCCGCCCGACCGGCGCGCGGTGCGGTCGCCGGCTCCCCGCCCGCCGGATGGGCCAGAATCGGGTCATGTCCCGACGCACCCCGCGGCCCCGACCGGAGGCCGTCACCGCCGCCTCGCCCTGCCCCTGCGGCCTGTCCGCGACCTATGGCGAGTGCTGCGGCGCCCGCCACGCCGGCTCCCCCGCGCCCACCGCCGAGTCGCTGATGCGCTCGCGCTACAGCGCCTTCGTCGTCGGCGACGAGCCGTACCTGCTGCGCACCTGGCACCCGGACACCCGGCCGGCCCGGGTCGGCCTCGACGACCGCACCCGCTGGCTGGGCCTGGAGGTGCACGGGAGCACCGACGGCGGCTCGTTCCACCAGGAGGGCACGGTCGAGTTCACCGCGACCTACCTCGAACGCGGCAACCGGGGCGAGGTGCGCGAGCACAGCCGCTTCGTCCGGCACGAGGGCGCGTGGGTCTACGTCGGCCCGCTGCCTCCGTCGGCCTAGGCAACCGGTTCGCGCACCGCCCGGGGCGGCTACATCTCCGACTCGCCCCACTCCGTGACCGTGAGTTCGTCGCCCACCGCGACCTTTCCGGGGCGCAGCACGGCGAACTTGCCGCCGAAGGCCACCCCGCCCTGCGGCGCGCGACGGTATGCGGCGAAGGTGCGCAGCGGTTCCGGGCCGGCCTTGGCCCCCGTGCGCTGGTCGACCAGGGTGACCGCGCACCGGATCGCGAGCTTGGCGTAGCCCAGTTCGGCCTCGCCGAGCGTGAACCGGCGGATCCGGTCCTCGGTGTGCGGTTCGGCCCAGCCGTCCACCACGACGTTCGGCCGGAAGCGGCTCATCGGCAGCGGCGCCTCCCCGCGCTCGGCCAGGCGCGCGTGCAGCAGCGCGAGCGAGGCGCGGGAGAGCACGTGCAGGGGGGAGCTGTCCGCGTAGCCGCAGGTGCCCGGTATCGCGCCGTCGGTCACCCGGTCGTGCTCCGGCGGCACCCGGACCAGGCGGCTCGGCACGCCGAGCGCGGCGGACAACCACGCGGCCGGCGCGTCGCCCTGGTCGATGCCCCGATAGGGATCGCCGAACAGGTCCACGTCCCGGCGCGGGCCGTCGGTGTCCACCTCGATCGCGACCGGGTCGGCGTCCGGTCGATGCAGGATCAGCCGTGTGCCGTCGGCGTCGATCTCCGGTCGGATCGACGCCAGGCGCGGATCCCGCCGCTGGGTGCGGAAGACGCCGTCCGGATCGGTCACCATGAAGGTCCGGTCGTGGGCGAGCCCGGCGGGGGTGAGCAGGGTGCGCTCCACCGGGATGCCGGCGCAACCCTTGACCGGGTAGTGGATCAGTTCGACTACGGAGATCATCATCGGAGCCTATCGACGGCCGCGACACGTGCGCCGAGCGGCCGCGCGACCCTTGTTACCGACGCGTAGCACTGCTTGACTACCGGACATGTCGACGCACGAGGTCACCAATCAGGTCCCGGCTCCGACCGCGCGGGAGGCCGCCGCCGATCCGGGCCTGTTCGAGGCCCTGCACCGCGAGCAGGCGGATTGGGCCGAGGCCGAGGTGCGCGAGCTGGGCCTGCGCGCGTGGGACGAACGGGCGCAGGAGTGGGGCCGGTTGGCCAACGAGCACGAGCCGGTCCTGCGCAGCCACGACCGCACCGGGCACCGCATCGACGAGGTCGAGTTCCACCCGGCCTGGCACGAGTTGATGACCGTCGCGATCGAGCACGGCTTGCACGCGAGCCCGTGGCAGGAGGACCGGGTCGGCGCACACGTCGCGCGCGCGGCGAAGTTGTACGCGTGGGGTCAGGTCGAGGCGGGGCACATGTGTCCGCTGTCGATGACCTACGCGTCGGTGCCGGTGCTCCGGATCGAGCCGGAACTGGCCGAGCGCTACGAGCCGTTGCTGGCGGCGCGGACGTACGACTTCGGGTTGCGCGAGCCGACCGCCAAGCGCGGGCTGCTGGCCGGCATGTCGATGACCGAGAAGCAGGGCGGCTCCGACGTACGGACCAACACCACGCTCGCGGCCCCGACGGCGGACGGGTCGTACCGGCTGACCGGGCACAAGTGGTTCACCTCCGCGCCGATGTCCGACCTGTTCCTGACCCTGGCTCAGGCCCCCGGCGGGTTGTCCTGCTTCCTGGTCCCCAGGGTGCTCCCGGACGGCACGCGCAACACGTTCCGGCTGATGCGGCTCAAGGACAAGCTCGGCAACCGGTCGAACGCGTCGGCCGAGATCGAGTACGAGGGCGCGTACGCCCGCCTCGTCGGCGCCGAGGGCGAGGGGGTGCGGACCATCGTCACCATGGTCAACGCCACCCGGCTCGACTGCGTGATCGGCGCGGCCGTCGGGATGCGGGTGGGCGCGGTTCGCGCGGCGCACCACGCGGTACACCGGCGGGCGTTCGGCGCGGCGCTGATCCACCAACCGCTGATGCGCAACGTACTGGCCGACCTGGTGATCGAGTCGGAGGCGGCGACCACGGTGGCGATGCGGCTCGCGGGCGCTGCCGACCGGGCGTTGCGCGGGGATCCGACCGAGGCGGCGTTTCGCCGGATCGCGGTCGCGGTGTCGAAGTACTGGGTGTGCAAGCGCGGTCCGATGCACGCGGCCGAGGCGTTGGAGTGTCTGGGCGGCAACGGCTACGTCGAGGAGTCGGGGCTGCCCCGGCTGTACCGGGAGGCGCCGCTGGTGTCCATCTGGGAGGGCTCCGGCAACGTCGCCGCGCTCGACGCGTTGCGCGCGATGGCCCGCGAACCGGCGTGCGTGGACGCGTACTTCGCCGAGATCGACGCGGTCGCCGGGGCGGATCGCCGACTCGACGCGGCGGCCGCGGCGTTGCGCAAGGAGCTGGCCGATCCGAGCGAGGCGGAGTTCCGGGCCCGGCGGCTCGTCGAGTCGATGGCGGTACTGCTCCAGGGCGCGCTGCTCGTGCGGTACGCGAGCCCGGCGGCCGACGCGTTCTGCGCGACGCGGTTGGCCCGCGAGGGCGGCCACGCCTTCGGCACGCTGCCGGCGGGCACCGACGCGGCGCCACTGCTGGCCCGGGTCCCCGGTGCGTAGCGCGACGGGGACGGCGACGGGGACCGTGACCGGGACCCACGCTCTATGCTCCCGCTCATGATCAACTCTGTCGGACTTGTCATCTTCGACTGCGACGGCGTCCTCGTGGACAGCGAGCCGATCGCCATCCGGGTGCACGTGGCGCTCGGCGCCGAGCACGGCTGGCCGCTGACCCCCGCCGACGTGATCGAGCGGTTCGTCGGCCGTTCGTCGACGGCGATCGCCGAGCAGATCGCCGAGCGGGTCGGGCCGGACGTGGCCGCCGAGTGGACCCGGGGCTTCGAGGCGCGGCACCGGGACGAGGTGGAGGCGGGCCTGAGTCCGGTCGAGGGCATCGAGTACGCCGTGGACACCCTCGCCGACCTGGGCCTGCCCACGTGCGTGGCCTCCAGCGGCAGCCACGACAAGATGGCCCACACCCTCGGCCGAACCGGCCTGTACGACCGCTTCGCGGGCCGGATATTCAGCGCGACCGAGGTCGCTCACGGCAAGCCCGCCCCCGACGTCTTCCTCCACGCCGCGGCCCGGATGGGCGTCGCCCCGGAACACTGCGTCGTGGTCGAGGACAGCCTCAACGGCCTACGCGCCGCCCGCGCGGCGGGCATGCGCTCATTCGCCTACGCGGGCGACCTGGTGCCTCCGCACCTGCTGGAGGGCCCGACCACCACGGTCTTCAAGTCGATGCGAGACCTGCCGGCCCTGATCACCGGCACTCCCTGACCCACGGCACGGACGGCCCGCCGGGGCGGTCGGCGGGGGCGGCCGGTGGCGGCTGCCCGCTCCGGGTCAGGCCTGGTTGGTCGCGATCACTCGGGCGACCACCTCGACCGCCCGGGGGGCCGGTACACCGAGGGCCACCAGAGCCGCCACCGCCTGGTCCCCGGCGGTGACCACGATGTCCGTCTCGGCCGCCTGGAGGAGCGCGACGCACATCCCCTCCACCGCGAGCGCCAGCACCGACGCGGGCAGATGGTCCGCGAATACGCCACTGCGCTGGCCGGCCGCGATCAGCTCGATCGAGCGCTCCCGGACCGGTGCCAGCATGGCCGGGATCCCGCCGTCCTCCAGGTTGCGCTGGGCGAAGCTGATCAGCAGCCGATAACGCTCCCCGCCCTCCCACGCGGCGAGATCGAACCGCGCCACCGCCTCCTCGGGCGAGTCGCCGGCACGGCGCGCACCCTCGACCGCGGCCAGGATGTCCCGCCGCGCCTCCTCCGCGAGACCCGCGACCAGCGCCTCCCGGCTCGGGAAGTGCCCGTACACGGTGCGCCGCACCACTCCCGCCGCGCGTGCGATGTCGTCCATCGACGCGTCGGCGTCGCGGATCAGTTCGCTGCGGGCCACCGCCAGGATCCGTTCCCGGTTCGACTGCGCGTTGCGCCGACGCGGCGGCGCACTCGCGGCGGCGGGCGCCGCGGGCGCGTCGCCGACCGCTGCGGGTCCGGCCGCTGCGGCACCGGCCGGAATCCGTGCGGCGCCCGGTTTCGTCTCCATCGCGCGTTCCTCCCTGGGGTGACCTGGAGCCTGCCAGAGATCCGGCCCCGTCGGCACCGACACTCCGTCCCGAAGCGACGAATCGCCTGATTCACCCGACTCGTTCCACAATATTTGCACAGCCGTGTGCAATCAACTAAGTTGCACATCGTTGTGCAATTACTGCGGCTGCGCCGGCCGCCTGCCCCGAAAGGCGTTCGATGTCCGTCTTCGCCACCACGCCGGTCGATCGCATGGACCGGCCGTACACCCGCCGCTGGTGGGCCCTGGGCGTGCTCTGCCTGAGCCTGCTGATCATCGTCATGGCCAACACCTCGCTGATCGTGGCGGCTCCCGACATGACCCGCGATCTGGGCCTGTCCAGCCGCGACCTGCAATGGGTGATCGACGCCTACACCGTCCCGTACGCGGCGCTGATGCTCGTGCTCGGCGCGATCGGCGACAAGTACAGTCGCCGCGGCGCGCTCATCACCGGCCTGGTGGTGTTCGCCGCGGGCTCCGTCGCCGGTTCCCTGGTGCACTCGACCAGCGGCGTGATCATCGCCCGCGCGGTGATGGGCCTGGGCGCCGCGGTGATCATGCCCGCGACCCTGTCCCTGCTGGTCGCGTCCTTCCCGCGCAGCGAGCGGGCCAAGGCGATCACCGCGTGGACCGCGACCTCGGGCCTGGCGATCGCCCTCGGCCCGCTGATCGCCGGCTGGCTCCTGGAGCGCCACGCGTGGGGTTCGACCTTCCTGATCAACGTGCCCGTCGCGCTGATCGCCCTGGTCGCCGCGCTGTTCGTGGTCCCACCGTCGAAGGCGCACGACTACGGTCGGCTCGACCTGGTCGGCGGCGCGCTGTCCATCGTCACGCTCGGCTCACTGGTGTACGCGATCATCGAGGGCCCGCACTTCGGCTGGGGCACCGGCCCGGTGACCGCGCTGGTCCTCTTCGTCCTGGGCCTCGGCTCGTTCATCGGCTGGGAACTGCGGCACCCGCGCCCGATCTTCGACCTGCGCAAGTTCGGCGAGCGGGTCTTCTCCGGGTCGATGCTCGCCGTACTGCTGTTCTTCCTGGGCACCTTCGGCGCGATCTACTTCCTCACCCAGCACCTCCAGTTCGTGCTCGGCTACAGCCCGCTGGAGACCGGCGTACGACTGCTGCCGCTGGCCGGCGCGGTCTGCCTGGGCGCGATCGCCACCGGGCAGCTCACCCCGCGGCTCGGCATGCGGGTGACGGTGACCGGAGGGATGGCCCTCGGCACCCTCGGGGTACTGCTGATGACCCGGGTCTCGGACGGCTCCGGCTACACCGACTTCCTCGCCCCGCTGCTTCTGCTCGGCCTCGCGATCGGACTGAGCGTGTCGCCCTGCACGGAGGCGATCATGGGCTCGTTCCCGGAGAACGAACTGGGCGCGGGCGGCGGCGTCAACGACACCGCGGTGGAACTCGGCGGCGCCCTCGGCATCGCGATCCTGGGCTCGGTACTGGCCACCTCGTACGAGTCGGAGTTGACCAAGGCCGTAGACGGCAAGCTGCCACCGGAGGCCATGAACGCGGCCCAGGACTCCATCGGCGGCGCCCTGGCCGCAGCCGAACAGGTAGGCCACGTAGCCGGCCCCCAACAGGCCCAGGCCCTGATCCAAGCCGCCGACCACGCCTTCACCCAGGCGGTGGCCCACACCAGCCTGATCGGCGGAATCATCCTGGCAACAGGCACGATCCTGGTCGCCCTGATCCTCCCGAACAACACAAAAACATCCCAAATGCATGCAATTCAAGAGAAAGACTCAGCCCTCAACTCCACAAAACAGCCAGTCGCCTAGCCCCCGGGGCCCTCACCCGCAACAGACAGGGCCCAGGGCGGATCGCCGGCGAGTGCGCGCGCCCGCCGGGCGGGGCAGCCCGGATCCTGGGCGCCGACGCACCCCGGAGGCCGCGCGCGTCGGATGGCGCTCGACCCAGTGGCCGGGTCGGCGCCACCGACGCGCACACCAAAAACAACGGGCGGAGCGGGCGGGCACGCACACCAACCCAACTCAGCCAAGGCGCAACCGCAGCGCACCCCTGACCGCCCGCCCCACCCACGCCTCGAAGCGCTGCCACTCCACCAGCTCGGCCCCCGTACGAGGCTCCGGCCAATCCAACAGCGCGTCCCCCGCGTCCAGCAGGTCCCAGTACGGATGGTGCTCCGCCACCCGCCCGGAGGCCTTCGCGTACGCGGGCAGGAACTCCTCCGCCACCGCCACCCCGTGGGTGAGCGCCAGGTTGAGCCGCATCCGAGCCAGGTCCACCCCGCGCGGACCGACACAGCCCGTGGTCCAGTCGACCACCCCGCCGATCTCCTCGCCCAGCCACAGCAGTTGCCCACCGTGGAAGTCCCGGTGGATGAACCCCGGCACGGCCGGCGGCGGTTCCTCGGCAAGCGTGGCGAACATGCGCTGCCACACGTGCGGCCGGGTGGTCCACGCCGGTACCGTCCGCGCCCCGTCGACGGCCGGATCGTAGTAGGTGGCGTATTCCACCAAATCCGCCCCGCTCGCATCGACCGCGTGGATCGCCGCCAACACCTCGGCCGCCCGGTCCATCAGTACGGCCGGGTCCGCCGGCGGCTCCGGTGTACCCGGCACCCGCGTGGTCAACAGCGCCGGCTCCGCCCCCGCCAACCGCGCCGCGACCAACTCCGGTGCGGGGACCGGGGTTTCGGCGAGCAGACGCAGCGTGTGAGCCTCCTGCTCGGGGCGGTACCACGGGTCCCGGGCCAGCCGCTCCGCGTCGTGGAAAACCCGCAGGACCAGATCGCCGACCGTGTAGAGCCGGTTGGCACCGACCCCCATGGGCTCGACCGGCAGATCCCCCACGATCTCCCGCAACCAGGCGAGGGTTTCGGCATTCGGCATCGGTTCGGACTCGGACTCGGCCACGGGCACGGACACGGATCGGGCTCCTGTTCGGCGACGGGTTCACTCGCCGGCGGTCGCCGACACGGCGCCGCCCGACGACAAGCCTGCCACGTACCGCCTCCGCGCTTGAACTTCACACATGTTGACTTCAAGGCACACCCCTCGCCAAGATGACTTAGGCAAGCCTTACTTCACCGATCCGGGGGTGGCCGCATGGCCAAGGACGCGCATACGGATCCCACCGCCGGCGCCACACGTCCCACCGACACGACCGACGCCGACGAAAACTCGCGGCTGGTTGATTTCGCGGCCTCCAGGGCATCGGCGCGGCGATGTTGCTCGCCACCGGACTGCCGTTGATCGCCCAGGCGTACCGGGGCCAACGCCGCAACATGGCCATCGCGACGTGGGGTTCCGTCCTGGGCGCGTGCGCGGCGGTCGCCCCGCTGCTCGGCGGCCTGCTCGTGGACGTGGCGAACTGGCGATGGATGTTCCCGGTCAACGTCCCGATCGGGCTCGTCGCGTTCGCCCTGGCCGCGGCGAGGCTGCCCCGGGAGCGGCCGGCGCCGCAGGCCGGTCCGATCGACCGCACGGGCGCGATCGTGCTCGTGCTCATGTGGGGGCTGCCGAACCTGACCGTCACGCGTGGCGACGCGGTGGGCTGGACCGCGCCCGCGATCCTGGGTGGTTTCGTCGGCGTCGCCCTCCTGCCGACCGGCTTCGTCCTGGTCGAACGGCGGGCGGCGGCGCCGATGTTGGACCCGGCCCTGTTCCGGATCCCGACCTTCGTCGGCGCGTTGTCGATCTCATTCCTGTCCCGCTTCGTGACGGTCGGCTCGTCGGTGTACTTCCTGCTCTACTTCCAGGGCGCGTTGGATCTGTCGCCGCTGGAGTCCGGGCTCCTCCTGCTGCCGATCTTCGTCCCGCAGTTGTGCCTGGGCCTGGTCGCGGGCCGGTTGCAGGGGCGCTTCGCGGCGGCGCACATCATCGCGGCGGGCTTCGTCGGCCTCGCGCTCGGCGCGCTGCTGATGGGCCTGACGTTCACCCCCGACGCGTCCTGGCCGGCGCTGCTGCCGGGCCTGTTCGTCTGGGGCGTCGGTGGTGGCATCGCGTCGAGTCCGGTGATGTCGATCGCGGTGAACACGGTGCCGGTCGAGCGCGCCGGAATGGCCTCCGGGACCGCGAACGGGCTCTTCCCCATCGGTGCGGCGGTGGGCATCGCCGCGCTCGGCGTGCCGTTCTCGGCCCGATTCGACGCGGAGTTCGGTACGCCGGCGGGCGTGCCGGACCCGATCCGCGCCGAGATCGTGGCCGCCGCGCGCAACGGGGACACGGACCGGATCCGCGAGGCGACGCCGGCCCACGCCGGCGAGGCGGTGTCGGCGGCGATCGACCACGCGTACGCGGCGGGCGCCTCGGCGGTGATGTACACCGTCGCCGCGCTCGCCCTGATCACCGCCGCCCTCGCCCCGGCCCTGATCCGGCAGCACGATCTGCACCTCGCCGACGACGAGGGATAGCCCCGGGGCAAGCGGGCGCCGCCGCCTATCCTGGCCCCATGTCCACCGGCCCCACCCGCAAGCGCCCCACCCATCGCGGCGGGCGGCCCACCCTCACCCGCGAGGGCATCGGGCGCGCCGCGCTGGAGCTGGTCGCGCGCGACGGCGGGGCAGAGTTGACCATGCGCTCGCTCGCGGCACATCTGGGCGTGTCGCCGCGCGCGCTGTACAACTACGCCGTCGACCGCCGCGCCGTGCTCGAACTGGCCGCGCTGGCCTGGCAGTCCGACTGGCGGATCCCGACCCTGGACCCGGCCCGACCCGCCGACGGCGTGCGCGATCTGTGCGCCGCGATGCGCGCGTGGTACCGCCTGCACCCGCGCGCGGTGACCATCGCCGTCGACGAGAACCTGACCGCCGCCGTGCACCCCCGCACGCTGCGCAACAACGAGGCGATCCTGACCTTCCTGGTCGCCATCGGCCTGGATCCGGCGACCGCGAACCGGATCTTCCGCGAACTGGTCCTGCGCGTCGCGGCCTTCGTCCGGCTCAACGACGCGTGGCACGACGCACCGCCGGCCGGCCTCGACCCGCCGACCTGGGACGCCGCCCCCGCCGCCCGGCTCGCGACGGACCCGCCCGCCGACCTGCCCACCACCGCCCGCATCGCCGCGACGGCCCCGGTGGACTCGGTCGACGAACAGTTCGCCTTCACGATCGACCTGCTCGTACAGAACATCGAAACGCTGCTCCGCCCGGCGCCCTGAGCAAACCCGGGGTGTCTTCGAGCTCTAAGCGGAAAGCGCGTCCGGATCGGGGATCGCGCACACCGCCGCGACCTCGTCCAGCGACAGCCCCAGCTCCAGGGCCAGCGCCGCGATCGTGAAGAACGCGGGGGTCGGCGCCCGGCCGGTCTCGATCTTGCGCAGCGTCTCCGGCGACAGTCCGGCCGCGACGGCGACGTGGCCGATGCTGCGTTCGCCGCGCGCGCCGCGCAGCAGCGCGCCCAGTTGCAGGCCGCGCGCTCGTTCCAGTGGGGTCAGCGGGGTTCGCACCATGACCGTGATACTAATACCGGTATAAGAATTGGTCGAGGAGGGACCCATGGTCGAAATCAAGACCCGAGCCGAAATAGCCGCCATGCGCGAGGCCGGGAGAGTCGTGGGACAGGCCCTGGAGGCGACCCGCAAGGTCGCCGCCATCGGCGTGTCGCTGAAGGAACTGGACGAGGTCGCGCACACGATCCTGCGCGAGGCCGGGGCCACGTCCCCGTTCCTGGGCTACCGGCCGTCGTTCGCGCCCGTCCCGTTCCCGGGCGTGATCTGCGCCTCGGTCAACGACGCGGTGGTGCACGGCATCCCGACCGACTACCGGCTGCGCGACGGCGACCTGGTCAGCATCGACTGCGGCGCGACCCTGCGCGGTTGGACCGGCGACGCCGCGATCACCTTCACGGTCGGCACGCCGCGCCCGAAGGACCTGACACTGATCGCCGACACCCGACGCGCACTCGAGGCGGGCATCGCGGCGGCCGTACCCGGCGGCCGGTTGAGCGACATCTCCGCCGCGATCGGCGCGGTCGCCCGCGGGGCCGGCTACGGCATGCCGCGCGACTGGGGCGGCCACGGCATCGGCCGCACGATGCACGAGGACCCGCACGTGCACAACGAGGGCCGCCCCGGCCGCGGCATGGCGCTGCGCCCCGGCCTGACCCTGGCCCTGGAGCCGATGTTGCTCGCCGGCGGCAAGGACGCGTGCTACACCGCCCGGGACGGCTGGACGTTCCACACCAGCGACGGCTCCCGCGCCGCGCACATCGAACACACCATCGCGATCACCGAGGACGGCCCGCAGATCCTGACCCTGCCCTGAACCCACGCCGCCGGAGCCCTCGGCCCCGCCCCGGCCCTACCCCACCCGAACCGTGCGCCCCTCGCGCCGGGACACCACACACGCCTCGGCCACGGCCTGCGCCGCGAGCGCGTCGCCGCCCGGACAGGGGCTGGCGACGCGACCGGCGGCCATCGCCACGAACGCGGCCAGCTCCGCACGGTAGGCGTCACCGAATCGGGTCAGGAAGTCGCCCTCGGTGACGCCGCCGCAGGCATGGGTCCCGGCGGTGCCGGCCACTTCCAGCCGCACGTCGTAGCCCGGCTCGTGCCGCCGACCCGCGTGCGCGGTGCCGAGCGTGCCGTCGGCGAGCCGGAACAGCACCGCCGACACGTCGACGTCGTCGTGCTCCCGGAACACCGCCGCGTCCCGGTTCGCCCCGATCGCGGTCACCTCGACGATCGGCACACCGGTCACCCACGGCACGATGTCGAAGTCGTGGATGTGCGTGTCCCGATAGATGCCGCCCGAGGTCGGCACGAACGCGGCGGGCGGCGGGCGACGATCCACACTCACCGCGTGCACCCGGGTCACCGTGCCGAGTCCGCCGGCCTCGACCGCCGCGCGCGCCGCGACGTACATCGGGTCGAACCGGCGCTGGAAACCCACCTGGAGCCCGGCCCCGCGCGCCTCCACATACGCCACCGCCTCGCGCGCGACGATCGGGTCGAGCGCGATCGGCTTCTCGCACAGGATCGGCAACTTCGCGTCCGCCGCCGCCCGCAGCAGCGCGACATGCGCCGAGGTCGGCGCGGCGACCACCACGGCGTCCACCGCCGCGAACACCTCGTCGAGCCCGACCGCCGCGACGCCGGCCGCCCGGGCGAACTCCTCGGCCCGCCCCCGATCCACATCCGCGACCACGACCCGCTCGACCGCCGCGATCGCGCTCAACGCCCGGGCGTGAAACCCCCCGATCCGCCCGACGCCGACCACTCCGACCCGCATACCGCCCCCTTGCACACCCACACCACCCGGGCCAACCGGACCACCAAAACCCAACCACACCCGCGCCCACGCCCCGAACCCGTCTCCCCGCACCACGCCCACCATCGAGTGACCCCGAACACCACCGACCGAGTGGCACCGACGAACACACCGCCGGCGCTGCCGGAATGACTCGCCCGAAGGGGGTAGTCGTGGAGGAATGACCATCCCCCGCCGCTCGCTGTTCCTGACCGTCCCGGCCGCACTGGCCCTCTCCGGCCTGCCCTCGGCCCGGCACGCGGCCGCCGACGCCCCGGATTCCACCGCGACGCTCCCGCCCGCGCCCGCCCGAGCCGGCGTTCCCCTCCCCGCCGCCATCGGCGCCCGCCTGGCGGCGCGAATCCCGCCCGAGACCGCCCAGTTGTTGCTGGTCGTCGGCGACGGCCGGGACGCGGACTCCGGCACCGCCTCGTTCTGGACCCGCGAGTTCGACGGCTGGCGGGCCCGCGACGCGTGGCCCGCGCACAACGGCCGGGAAGGCTGGACGTTCGACCACCACGAGGACGACCTGCGCACGCCGATCGGCGTGTACACCCTGACCGACGCCGGCGGCGTGCGCCCCGATCCCGGCACCCGGCTGTCCTACGACCGCTCCGACGACTTCACGATCGACGGCACCGGCTTCGCCGGCGAGCCCTTGGCCGGCACCTTCGACCACGTGATCGCGATCGACTACAACCGGGTCCCCGGGACTTCGCCGCTGGACCCGGTCCGCCCGCGCGGCGACGCGTTCGGCGGCGACATCTGGCTGCACATCGACCACGGCGGCGCCACCCACGGCTGCGTCACCCTGCCCGCCGAGGCGCTGGTGTCGCTGCTGCGCGTCCTGGACCCGGCCGCGCACCCGGTCGTGGTGCTCGGCGACGGCCCGGCACTGGCCCAGGACGGCCCCGCTTCCTGACCTCGCGGCAAGGCTCTTACCCTGTCCGGGTGACCTCCGCCAAGCTCCGTCCGCTGCCCGCCGAAGTGATCACCCTGCTGGATCAACTCACCCCCTGTCCCCGCCTGGTCGAACATCTGCGCATCGTGCACGACGTGGCGTGCCGGCTGTGCGACTGGGTCGCGGCGACCTTCCCGGAACTGGCCTTCGACCGTGACGCGGTGCTGTTCGGCGCCGCCACCCACGACATCGGCAAGACCCTGCACCCGGAGGAGTTGTCCGGGCCGGGTTCGTGTCACGAGCAGGCCGGCTACGACCTGCTCACCGCCCAGGGGGTGTCCCCGTCCCGAGCCCGTTTCGCCCGCACGCACGCGGCCTGGAACCCGACCGACCCGGACGAACTCCTGGTCAGCCTGTCCGACAAGGTGTGGAAGGGGAGGCGGGTGGCCGCCCTGGAACAGGACCTGATCACGCTCCTCGCGACCGCCTCGGGCCGCCCGGAGTGGGAAATCTTCCAGGCGCTCGACGACTTCGCGACCACGATCGAAACCGACTCGCTCCTGTTCTGACCCCGCCCGCCGAACCGCCCCGCGAAACCACACCGTCGCCCCGCCCCACGACGCTCCGCCCCGCGCGACGCACCACCCACCGCTCAGCGCGGCAACCGCCGCCACAGCGCCCGAGGCAGCACCCGCATCCCGGCGAACACCGGCCGCAGTGTGCCCGGCACCCACACCTCGCCCCGGCCCCGCACCAGCGCCCGCACGGTCGCGTCCGCCACCTGCTCCGGCGTGCTGGACAACGGCGCCGGCGACATGCCTTGGGTCATCCGTCCCACCACGAACCCGGGCCGAACCAGCAACAGCCGTACCCCGCTGCCCGCGAGCGCGTCGGCCAGACCACTCGCGAAGCCGTCCAGACCGGCCTTGGCCGAGCCGTAGACGTAGTTCGCCCGCCGTACCCGGACCCCGGCCACCGAGGAGAAGACCACCAGCCGACCGTGCCCCTGCGCGCGCAACACGGCGGCAAGGTGCGTCAGTACGCTCACATGCGCGGTGTAATCGGTGTGCACCACCGCGACCGCGTGCGCCGCGTCGACCTCGGCCCGGCGCTGATCGCCCAGGACGCCGAACGCGGTGACCACGACGTCCAGGGCCCCGTGCCGGGCGATCACGTCGTCCAGCATCGGCCGATGCGTGGCCAGATCGTCCGCGTCGAACTCGACCCGGTCGACCCGCCGGGCGCCGGCCTCGAGCAGCCGCGCCTCCTCGTCGTCGAGGTCGTTACTGCGCCGCGCCGCCAGCACGACGGTGCGCGCCCCGCGAGCGATCAGCCGCTCCGCGACCGCCACCCCGATCTCACTGCGGCCTCCGAGGACCAAAACGGTTCCACTCACGGGCACAGTCTGCCGGATTCCCGGCCCGCGCCCGCTCCCCGTACCCGGCGCCGACTCAATAGCCTTGTCCGCGTGACGCCGAACCCGAACCCGAACCAGGCCGCGCGCACCGACCCGGCCCCGGACCCTCGACCCATCGTGCTGCGCGGAGCCGAGGCCGCCGCGTCCGCGGCCGAACCGCTGCGGGCGATCCTGGCCGAGCTGATCCGCGACGGCGCCGCACTCGGCTGGGTGGATCCACCGGACCTCGCCGAGGTGGGCGACCTGCTCACCGGCCTCGCCCAGGCGCAGCGGTCGGGCGACGCCGCGCTGCGGTTCGCGTACGCGGGCGAGGAACTGCTCGGGTTCGGCTACTGGCGGCGCTACACCCGGCCGACCCATCGGCCCAACGCCGACCTGGAGAAGCTCGCGGTGGCGCTGCCCGCGCACGGCCGCGGCATCGGCCGGCGGCTCACCGAGGCGTTGCTCGACGACGCGCGGGCCGCGGCGGTCGAGATCCTCACTCTCGACGCCCGGGGCGACAACGTCGGCGCGCTGCGGCTGTACCGCTCGCTCGGCTTCGTCGAGTACGGCCGGCTGCACGACTTCGTCGCGGTCGGCGCGCGCCGCTACGACAAGTACTTCTACTCGATCGACCTGCGCGCCTCCGTCGCGTGATCGGCCGCCCGCGGGGCCGCAGGGCCGCGGCCGGCGCGGAGCCGGGCCGCCCGCGTCCGCAACCATTACCGGCCGCGCCCACGACGGTGTCGGACACCGCGGCGGTGCTGCGCGCGGACGCGCCGGCGGCGGCCTGGGTCGCGGCGTTGAACGAGGCCGAGGCCGACGGCCGGATCGAGGTCGAGCTGCCCGCCGGCGACCGGCTGGCCGCGGTGCTCCTGGATCTGTCCGTCCCGCACGAGGACGTCAACGAACTGCTCTCCGCCCGGTCCGTACTGCTCGCCGATCCGGTGCTGCGCGAGCTGTTCGAACGGGCCGTCCGGGTGCTGGTGGCCGACATGGGCACGCCGACGCGGCGCCGCCCCTTCCCGCCGCTGCCGGCGGCGTCGGGCGTGGCGGGCCGGTGGTTCCACGTGTATGTGTACGTCGCCGCGCTGCCGCACGTACTGGCCCACCACCACGGGCTCGGCATCCCGCCCGAGGTGTCCCGCCGCACCCTCGCCGACCTGGGCCGGCACCTGGCGCTGCATCGGCGCAGGCACGGCTCGGGCGGGCTGAGCGCGCGGCACTGGCCGGGTTACCACTTCCGCGGCGAGCTGTACCAGCTCGGCCGGCTCCAGTTCCAACGTTCGACGATGCGCGAGAGGGCGGCGGCGAGCGCCACGGCGCTCGGGCTCGACCACGGGCCCGAGGACCCCGCGCTGGAGCTGCACATCCCGGATTTCCTCGGCCCGATGTCCCCGGCGGCGTGCGACGAGTCGTTGGACCTCGCCCGCGCGTTCTTCCCGCGCCACTACCCGGGCGAGCGCTACACGGTCGCGGTGTGCGGTTCATGGCTGCTCGACCCGCAGTTGGCCGAGTATCTGCCGCCCGAGTCCAACATCATCCGCTTCCAACGCCGCTTCCACCTGTACTCGGACCCGGCCGGACCCCGGCCCGACGACACCGCCCCGATCGGCTTCGTCTTCGGCAACCCCGACCTACCCACCGCGTCCCTCCCCCGGAACACATCCCTGCAACGCGCGATCGGCGACCACCTACGCACCGGCCGCCACTGGCACGTACGCACCGGCTGGTTCGAGTTGTGACCCCCTCGCGCGTCCGGAAAAATCCGCCGGCGCGCGACCGTCGTTCCGGGCGAGGATGCCGGGATGAGGGACGATCTTCGACGTCGCTTCGCGGCGTACACCCGGGAACCGGTCACCGACGGCATGTCCGGGGCGGGGGTGTACCGACTGCGCGGCCGTGGCGGCGACGAGCTGTATCTCAAGATCGGCACGCCCAACGAGCACCCGGATTCCGGCTTCCACGTGTCCGCCGAGGTGGCCCGGGGCACCTGGGCGGCGAAACAGGGGCTGCCGGTCGCCGAGATCCTGGACCACGACGTGGACGACGCCGGGGGTTGGCTGCTCACCCGGGCCGTGTACGGCCGCTCGGCCGCCGACCCGTGGCCCGCCGAGCAGCGCGACGCGGTCGTGGACGCGCTCGCCGACCTGGCCCGCGACCTGCACCGACTGCCCGTCGCCGACTGCCCGTTCGACCGCACACTCGCGGTCACCGTGCCGGCCGCCGAGCAGGCGATCGCGGCCGGCCTGGTCGATCTCGACGACGTCGACGAGGAACGGGCGGGCCGCACCGGTCCCGAACTGCTCGCCGAACTGCTCGCGACAGTCCCGCCCACCGAAGACCTGGTGGTCGGCCACGGCGACTACTGCCCGCCCAATGTGCTCCTCGACCCGGACACCGCGCGGGTCACCGGCCTGATCGACCTCGGCCGCCTGGGTCGCACCGACCGGCACGCCGACCCGGCCCTGCTCACCCGCAGCCTCCTCGACGACGACCACGGCCAGTACTCCCCCGAGCACACGGCCCGCTTCCTCGCCCGCTACGACCCGGACAACGCCCTCGACCCACAACGCTTGCGCTTCTACCGCCTGCTCGACGAATTCTGCTGACCCCGCCCCCGACCGCTCGGCCTCCCCCACCGGACCCGTCCCGACACCGTCGGGGCAGGTCGAGGACCGCGGCGCACTCGCCCGCCACAACGCCTCCTCGTCACCGGTCGACCGGGGCGTTTCGGACGAAGACTCCGGCGCGGGCCGCTGCCTCGGCCGCGTCGGCCGCGCGGCGGGCCTGGCCGGCGTCGACCGGCTCGCGCGTGATGAACAGGCGGTAGTACAGGGCGCCGACGGCCGTGCGCACCACCTCGCCCGCATCCGTGCCCACCGGCAATTCCCCACGCCCGACCGCCCGTTGCACCACCACCTCGGCCTGGGCGAGTCGACCGACCAGAAAGTCGTGCAGCGCCGCGCCGGTGGTCGGATCCCGCACCGCCGCCCCCACGAGGGCCCGTGCGATCGGCCCGCGCCCGGGGTCCTCGAAACCCGACACCACCATCGCGGTGATCGCCCGCAGATCGTCGCGGAGCACACCGGTGTCCGGCAGCGGCCACGGCTCCTCCGCCGCGAGGTCGAGCGCGTCGGCGGCCAGCCCGGCCGCGTTGCGCCAGCGCCGGTACACCGTCGTCTTGTGTACCCCCGAGCGCACGGCGACCGCCTCCACGGTCAACCCGTCGAAGCCCTTGTCCGCCAATTCGGCCAGCGTCGCCCGCCGCACCGCGTCCCGGGTCCGCGCGGTGCGCCCCCCGGGCCGCGCCTCACCCACACCACTCACCCGACACCCCAAAAGCAACCCGGTTGCATTAGCAATGCTCCATCCGTCATACTCATACTAACGCAACAAGGTTGCATTTACCCGGCTCACCCATAAGTACCCGCCCGCGTCGCGCCGAACGAGAGAAGGCCCGGATGACCACCCCCGCCGCGATCACCGGACTCCCGGTCGCCGACCGCGAGTCCGGCCCGTACTCGATCGCCGTCGGCCCGGACGGCGCCCTGTGGTTCACCCTGGTGCACGCCGGTCGCATCGGCCGTCTGGACCCCGCCGACGGGCAGACCACGATCCACGATCTCGGCGACCCGACCTGCGGCCCGACCGTGCTGGTCGCGGGCCCCGACGAGGCGCTGTGGTTCACCCAGTACAAGGCCCACCGCATCGGCCGCATCACCACGACCGGCACGGTGACCCACTTCGACCTGCCCACCGCCGATTCCGGGCCGTACGGGATCACCCGCGGCCCCGACGGCGCGCTGTGGTTCACCGAGACCGCCGCGAACCGCATCGGCCGGATCGACCCGACCGGCGCGGTCACCACGTTCGACCTGCCGATCCCGGCCGCGTTCCCGTCGGCGATCACCACCGGCGCCGACGGCGCGCTGTGGTTCACCCTCAACGCCGCCAACGCGCTCGGCCGGATCACCACGACCGGCGCGGTGACCGTGCACCCACTGCCCACCCCGGGCGCGGCCCCGGTCGGGATCGCGGCCGACCCCGACGGCTCGGTGTGGTTCACCGAGATCGGCGCGGGCGCGATCGGCCGCCGCACGGCGTCCGGCGAGTTCACCCAATTCCCGCTGCCGGACCGGGAGTCCCGCCCGCACGCGGTGGCGCTGGACGCGGCCGGCCACTGCTGGTTCACCGAATGGGCCACGAACCGGGTCGGCCGACTCGCCCGCGAGGGCACTCTGACGGAGTACGACTTGCCCGGCGTCGCCGCCGAACCGCACGGCCTCACCCAGGGCCCCGACGGCGCGATCTGGGTCGCCCTGGAGACCGGCGGCCTGGCCCGCGTCGAGCCCTGAATCACCTGAAAACCCCTGGTGAACGCCGATTCGCCGGCCCCATCCACCACCCCTCCCGGATCCGACCCGACGCCGAACACGCCCCCCGTACGCCCCTGTACGCGCCCGCGCACGCGAAATGAACGACCGTCGACACCAATCACGAAATGGTGCAAAGCCTGACAAAAAGTGCCTATGGTCGAAGACACGGGGCGTCGCCGAGCCCGGCGATGTGGTCACCACGAGGGAGCACCCGATGCTTACTCAGCACGTCCGTCAGTCCACGCCGGTCCACGCCGGCACCGTCGCGACGCTCATGGTCGAGCAGGAAACGACCATCAGCGACGCTCCGCTGTGCGTGCCGGAAGACTTCGGCGGCGGTGTCGGCCTGCTGCTTGCCGGCCTGCTCCTGTCCCCGAAGCCCCCGAAGGAGCGGTGACCCCGGACGAATCGTCCGTGACACCACCGGTTCCGACGGAAAGTTGAACACCACCATGCCCTTCGCCGGCACCTCGCCACACGAGGACTACACGGCGGCGGTCGAGCGAGTGGCAGGCCAGGCCCTCGGCGTCCTCATGGACGCCGGGGGCGCGGTCGTGCCCGCCGGATTCGCCGCCGACGACCTGCACACAGCACAAACCCGCGACCCCGACGCCGACTTGCCCGGCCTGCGGGTCCTGGGCTCGGACGCGCTCGCCCCCCACGTCCTGCGCGGCACTCCCGTACCGACCGATCGAGCCGAGGCCGCCGCCAGAGCGTTCGCCGTCTTCCCGCCCGACGCGGTGGGCGCCTCGCCCGACACCGCGTGGATCGTCACCTGGCGCGACTGGGCGACCGCCCGCACCCTGACCCGCTTCGGCCTGACCGTGGACGTGCCCGTCCCCGGCGACGGCGCCCAGGTCGCCGACGCGACGTCCTGGCAGACCTGGTCGGTACGCATGGCCCAACTGTCCTCCCTGGCCCTGCCCGGCCTGGACGGGCCCATCCACACCGCCGCCCGCGAAGGCGTCGAGGCCCTGTCCCGGGGCCTGGTACGGGCGATGCTGCGCCGCGACTACCGCACCGCCGCCCGGATCGCCCGCTGGCTCGCGTGGGTGGCCGCCGACGGCGTCGCCCCGCCGCTGGACCTCGCGCCGCTGCTGCGCCACGTCCGGCTGTTCGGCGGCGGCAGCACCCGTACCGTGCTCGACACCCGTATCGCCCAACACGTGACCGGGCTGGAGGGCTCATGAACGCCGAGGTGCTCAAGACCGCGCACACCATCGGCTCGCGAGCGTTGCGCTGGCTGCACGACAACGCCGAGTTCGGCACCCTGCCCACACACACCATCGTCGACTTCAACGACCGCGACGGCGCGTACAAACCGCTCGGCGAGACCGCGCTGGCCACCTCCCTGATGTTGCGCGAGGGGGTCGCCGGGCCGGGCGACCTGGCCACCGCGCGCAACCTGATCGGCTTCGCCTGGGAGCAGTTCCAGTCCGGGAACTTCCTCTACGAGCGCCAGCTCCGGCACCCGCTGATCACCGATCCGCTGGAGACGTACGCGCACTTCGCCCGGGCGGGCCTGCGGCACGAGCCGATGGATCGTCTGCAGGAGCACCTGGCCGAGTTGCGCTCGGTGCAGGGCATCGAACTGATGCCCAACCGGCGGCTCGCGGTGGCCAACGCGAGCCGGGTCGCCGGATCGAACCGCCGATTCGACTGGGCGGCGCTCGCCGCCGACACCTGGTTGGGCCTGACCCCCGAGCCGTGGCTGATCGACTGGATGACCGCGTACTGCATGACCCACACGGTGTTCCACGTCACCGACTGGGGGGCGCATCCCGAACTGTTGCCCGCCGAGATCCAGGACTATCTGCGGCTCTGGTTGCCGGTATGGGTGGACATCTGGGCCGAGGTGTCGCAGTTCGACCTGGTCGGCGAGTTGTTGGCGGTCGACGCGTGTCTGACCGAGCCGGTCTGCGACGCGCGGGGCTGGGAGCGGCTCGCGGCGGCACAGCACGAGGACGGGCTGCTGCCGCGCGACGCGGATCCGATCGACGAGGACCCGAAGCAGGCGTTCAAGGACCACGAGCACACCGCCGTGGTCGCGATCGTGGCCGGCACCATCACGCTGGCGCGCTCCCTGGGTACCACGCCGGCCCCCGTTCCCGCGTGAGCGAGTCGCCCGCACGGTTGTTGGCGCCGCTGTTGCGGACCGTGCCCTCGGCCGGCGCGCTGGTCGTGGGCACGGTCCGGGCGGGCGAGTCGTCGGTGGTGTGCCGAGGGCCCGCGGTGGACGCCGACGCCCGGTTCGAACTGGGCTCGGTGACCAAGACGTTCACCGCGCTGCTGTTGGCCGACGCGGTGGCGCGCGGTGAGGCCCGCCTCGACGATCCGCTGATCACCTACCTGCCGCTCGGCGCCCGGCCGCGCTGGTCCTCGGACGTGACACTGCTGCATCTGGCCACGCACACCTCCGGGTTGCCCCGGCTGCCGGCCGGCACGCTGCGCACGGCGTTGCCCGCCTGGTACTCGAACCCGTACGCGGGCTACACCGAGCAGCGCCTGTTCGCGTTGCTCGGCCGGACCCGGCCGCACGCGCGTCCGGGCACCCGGGTGCTGTACTCCAACCTGGCCGTGGCGCTGCTCGGACACGCGCTCGCGCGCGCCGCCGGCATGCCCTATCCGGACCTGGTGGTGGCCCGGCTCGGAGTGCCACTGGGGCTGACGATGACCACGTGCGACCCGAACGGGCCGCAGGTGACGGGATATCTGCGCGGTCGACCCCGGCCGCCGTGGGACATGCCGGGGCTGCCCGCGGCGGGAGCGCTGCGCGGCAGCGGGACGGACGTGACCCGGTACCTGGCCGCGCACCTGGATCCCTCCGGGGTGCAACCCGCCTCGCTCGCCCGCGCGTTGGTCGACGTGCGGCGGCCTCGGCTGATCTGCCCCGGCGGCGGTGATCGACTGTGTCTGGTGTGGAATCTGCGGGTGCGTCGGGGGCACGATCTGATCTTCCATGGCGGCGCGACGCGCGGGTTCACCACGTTCGTGGGCTTCAGCCCGCAGACCGGGGTCGGGCTCGCCGCGCTGGTGAACCGGGCGACGGGGGACCGGGGGCCCTTCATCCAGGTCGCCTACGACACGTTGCGGGCGCTCGC
The DNA here is from genome assembly GCF_042793325.1 of Embleya sp. NPDC056575. Classification (NCBI taxonomy): domain Bacteria; kingdom Bacillati; phylum Actinomycetota; class Actinomycetes; order Kitasatosporales; family Streptomycetaceae; genus Embleya; species Embleya sp. NPDC056575. The sequence goes on along the minus strand of NZ_JBHTVA010000014.1, from coordinate 88,492 downwards.
GGACGACGCCGGGGCGGGCTGAGCCCTCCCCGCACACCGGGCGAGCCGATACTTCGACCGCCGCGGCCCGGATCCGGGCCGCGGCGGTCGTGCGCTGCGCTATGCCCCCTCGTCCTCCGCGTCCAGGGCGTCGGCGACCGCGCGGAGCCAGATCACCACGGCCTCCGCGCCCGGGTCGACCGTGCCGATCGCCCGGTCGCCGAGGTAGCTGCTGCGGCCCCGGCGGGCGCTGTGCGTCGCCGTCTCCTCGGTGCCGGCGGCGGCCGCGTCGATCGCCTCGGCCAGGCTCGCGCCGCCGACCAGGGCCTCGCCGGCGGGTACGAGCGCGTCCAGCATGGTGCGGTCGCCGACCCGGGCGCCGCCGAGTTCGCCGACCGCCCGGGCGCCTGCGGCCAACGCCTCGCGCCACCCGTGCGGTGACGGGTCGGCCTCCACCGCGCCCGCCGCGCGCAGCAGGAGCACCGAGTACAGCGGCCCCGAGGTGCCGCCGAGGGCGCGTCGTACGGTGTCGGCGAGCCCGCGCAGCACGGCGGCCGGGTCGCCGCCGCCGTAGCCGGGCAACTCGCTCCGGACGGCCTCGGCGCCGCGCGCCAGGCTGATGCCCAGGTCGCCGTCGCCGACGATCCGGTCCAGCTCGGTCAGGTGCGGCTCGGCCTCGGTCAGCGCCGCGCACGCCGCCTCGACGGCGCGGGTGAGGGGGGTCTGCTCGGTCAGCGCGGTGCGGGCGTCGGCGGTGCCGGGGGCGGGGGCCGCCGGCAGCACGGTGACCTCGCCCACCCGGCCCGCCACCGGCGTCGGCCACGCGGGGGCGGAGGTCGCCGCGTCGAGGCGGGCGAGCCGGGCGTCGTCGACCCGGAGCAGGGACAGCGAGACGCCGGCCATCTCCAGGGCGGTCAGGAACGGGCCGCGCCAGGCCCGCTCCAGGACCAGACCCCGGCCGGCCAGGTTCCGCACGGCGCCGCGCAGCACGATGTCCAGTTCCATGGTCGGGGTGCCGCCGAGGTTGTTGACCAGCAGCGCGACCCGGTCGCCGGCTTCGAGGCCGGTTTCCGTCACGATCCGGTCCAGGAGTTCGGCCACGAACGTGTCGGCGGGCGCGATCTTGTCCCGGCGTACCCCCGCCTCGCCGTGGATGCCCAGGCCCAATTCCACCTCGTCCTCGCCGAGTTCGAAGCCCGGCTGCCCGGCGGCCGGCACCGTGCACGGGCTGAGCGCGACGCCCATCGTGCCGAGCGCGCGGGCCGCCGCCTCGGCCTCCGCCCGGACCTCGGCCAGCGTCGCGCCCGCCTCCGCCGCCGCTCCCGCGACCTTGTGCACGAACACGGTGCCGGCGATCCCTCGCCGGCCGGCGGTGCCCTCCCCCGCGGCCAGCGCCACGTCGTCGGCGACCACCACCACCTCGACCGCGATCCCCTCGGCCCGGGCCAACTCGGCGGCGAGGCCGAAGTTGAGCCGGTCGCCGGTGTACGACTTGACCACGAGCAGCACCCCGGCGGGGCCGGCGACGGTGCGGATCGCGGCCAGGATCGTGTCGGTGGCCGGGGAGGTGAACACGTCTCCCGACACGGCGGCGGTCAACATCCCGGGCCCGACGTATCCCGCGTGCGCGGGCTCGTGGCCGGCGCCGCCGCCGGAGATCACCGCGACCCGGCCGCTCTGCGCGTACGCCCGCGCGTCCGCGCGCAACGCGACGTTCGCGCCGTCGAGCAGGGCGATGCCGGGGTTGGCCAGCGCCAGCCCCTCCAACATCTCGGGGACGACGTCGCGGGCGGAATTGATCAGCTTCTTCATGGCTGCATCTCTACCTGGCCACGCCGCGGACGAATCCACCGGGTCGTCCCGAATCACGGGCAACCGGGCGGGCGGTACACGCGTGTCGATCATCGGGACCGAAGGTCCCGGGGCGCGGCGGATCGCCGTCCGGCGGTCGTGCCGCCCGGCCCGTGGCGGGAGTGGTTCCTCCTCAGGACTTCCGCCACGAGCCGGACTCCGGTCGGTGCGGCGGCACTCACCCGTCCGCGGGCACCGACTCGCGGATCTTGCGGCCGGCGCCCGGACGCGGTTCGCCGTCCACGGACACACAGATCCCGTAGACGCGGGCGTACGAGGTCCAGCCGTTGGTCCGGCCACGATTGTTGCTGATCTGGACGCGCGAACGGGTGACATCCAGTGCGGAGACCAGGTGCAGGTACATCTTTCCCGCGACCCTGGCCAAGACGATGTCCCCGAGAGCGAGACGGGCCGGGTCCACCGGCGCGACGGTCACGAGTTGGCGACTGCGAATAAGCGGGGCCATGGAGGTCCCGCGCGGGCGAAACTCGACGGTGGCGCCGCGCGCCACCTTGGCGGCCATGCTGTCCATCATTCCCATCGCGGAACAGGATGACGGATGAACGCCGAACCGGCCACGGGTTTTTTCGCCCGCCGGCCGGCCCGACGAACCAACCCTCGACGACCCACCCGAAAGGCCGCGGATGAGCACCCGACCGCACCACTACCGATTCGCCCACGTGGTCTTCCGCTCGATCGCGCTGCGCAACGCCGCCGGGCTGCTGGCCGCGCCGCTCGACGAGCTGAACGCGCGGACCGCGGACCTGTGGGTCGGCGTCGGCGGCGAACTGCCCGAGGAGCAGCGGCTGCCCGCCGACGGACTGGCCCTGTCGCACGTGCCGCTGGGCACCGGGACCGCCCTGCTGGTGCGCTTCCCGCCCGCGCTGCATCCGCCGGAGGCGCATTTCGCCCTGCTCCTGGGGCCGGATGTGGTGGGTGAGCCGCGCTACTTCGTCCTGGAGGAGGGCCTCGACATGTTCACCCGTGCGCGGGTCACGGTGCTCGGCGCCTGGAACGCGGACACCCACCTCAACCTCGGCCCGGGCCCGGTCGCGGAGGCGGACGCCTTCGTGACGGCGGTCGGGGCGCGGGTGGGGTAGGACGGTGGGCGTGGGGCGGCCGGCTCGGCCCGGTGTCGCCCTCGCGCGGGTCAGCGGGCCGGGCGGTCGGCGGTGGTCGCGCGCCAGGGGGCGGTCAGCGCGTCCCGGTCGGCGGCGGACATCAGGTGGGGCGCGCCGAGCGCCATCGCGGCGTGCAGCAGCGGGGCGAACGCGTGCGACCACGGCTCGGCCGGCACCTCCTCGCTCTCCCCGTCCTCCTCGTCGTACAGCGTCTCGAACGCCGTCGGGCCGCCGCGTTCGCGCGCCGCGGCTTGGACCGCGGCGGACACCGCCAGGAACCCCCTGCCGATCGGCGAATCGGCCGGGCCCGCGCCGGGGACGGCGAGGGTGGCGGAGTGGTCGCGGTCGAGGTAGGGCGCGGCGTTCGGTTCACCGGCGAGCCAACGATTCCAGGCCGCGCCGTAGCGGGCGGCGGCGCCCGGGATCGAGGCCGCGGCGAGCCGGGCGGCGGCCTGCGGGGTGAGCGCGCGGGCCGCGTCGAGGACGTCCACCACCGCCGCGCCGTGCGGGCCGAACAGCGCGGACGTGGGCAGTTCGGCGAGCACGTCCACCGTGAACGCCCGGATGTACTCGGCGGGTTGGCGCAGCGCCTCGTTGGCCCGCGTCAGCGCCGCGCGCTCGGCGTCCGTCTCGGGCGGGGTCACCGCGACCCGGTACAGCCGGCCCGGCCACCCGCCGACGATCACGCTCGACAATTCCCGGTCGACCACGATGCACGGCGGCTCGAAGTCCGCCTTGGCGATCCGGCGCCCGACGGCCGCGCCGGCCATCGGCCCGGGGCGCGCCTCGCGCACGAAGACGAAGCCTTCCTCGGGAGGGTCGGTGCGGATCATCCGTCCAGCGTAGCCCCGGCTTTCGGGCCACCCGCGCCACGCCGCCGGCCAGGCTTGCCGCACACGCGTGCTACGCCGGACCGGGTGCCACCGACCCGGTGCGGTGACCGCCGCGTTCGGGGCGGCCGTCGCGGCCGCGGGACAACTCGGTTGCCGGGAAAACGGCGAAGGCGACAGAATTGCGCATTGCAAGTGACGGCCGGCGGCGAGTGGTGCGACAGCGGGGGCACGTGTGATCGAGACAAGCGCGATAATCGGGGTCAGCGCCGTGGCGCTGGGGATGGTGCTCACTCCCGGGCCCAACATGATGTACGTGACCTCGCGCAGCATCACCCAGGGCCGCCGCGCCGGCATGGTGTCGCTGCTCGGTGTGGCGCTCGGGTTCATGATCTACATGTCGATGGCCAACCTCGGCCTGTCCGCCGTGTTCCTCGTCGTGCCGGAGCTCTACCTCGCGGTCAAGCTGGCCGGTGCCGCCTACCTCGGCTGGCTCGCCTGGCAGGCACTGCGGCCCGGTGGTGTCTCGGCGTTCGCCCCGCAGGAGCTGACGCCCGACTCCAACCGGCGGCTGTTCACCATGGGGTTGCTGACCAACCTGCTGAATCCCAAGGCCGCGATCATGTACCTCTCGCTGATCCCGCAGTTCGTCGACCCGAAGGCCGGGCACGTGCTGCTTCAGGGATTCGTGCTCGGCACCATCCAGATCCTGATCAGTCTGACGGTGAACGGCGTCCTGGTCCTCGCGGCCGGCTCGATCGCCATCTTCCTGACCAAGCGGCCGTCGTGGCTGCGCATCCAGCGCTATGTCATGGGCACCGTGCTCGGCGGCCTCGCGGTCAAGCTGGCCACCGACCGGAGCCATCCCGCCACGGCCTGACCCATCGACACCCCCGGGAGCGGAGCGGTATGCGGCTCGACGAGTACGCCCGGTACGACGCGGTCGGCCTGCGTGACCTGATCCGGAGCGGCGAGGTCACCGCGGCCGAGGTCGAGCAGGCCGCCCGGGCGGCGATCGAGGTCGCGAACGCCGAGCTGAACGGGCTCGCGCTGCCCGTGTTCGAGCCGGCCCTCGACCGCTCCGCCGACCCGCACGCGCCGTTCGCCGGCGTGCCGTTCCTGATCAAGGACTCCGGGCCGGTCGCGGCCGGTGTCCCGTTCTTCCTGGGCAGCCGCGCGGTGCCCGGGGTGGTCATGCCGCACGACAGCGAGCTGATGACCCGCTTCCGGGGCGCCGGTCTCGTCACCCTCGGGCTGACCACCGCGCCGGAGATGGCGATCAGCTTCGCGACCGAGTCGGTCAGGTACGGCATCACCCGCAACCCGTGGGATCCGGAGCGCGGCGCCGGTGGCTCCAGCGGCGGCGCCGCGGCCCTGGTCGCCGCCGGCGCGGTCCCGATCGCGCACGCCACCGACGGCGCGGGCTCGATCCGCGTGCCCGCCTCGGCCTGTGGCCTGGTCGGGCTCAAGCCCACCCGGGGGCGTACCCCGTGCGGCCCCGACCTGGGCGAGTCGTTCTTCGGGATCTCGTACAACTTCGCGCTCACCCGCACCGTGCGCGACACCGCGCATCTGCTCGACGCGGTTTCCGGTCCGGCGCCGGGTGACAAGTACGGCGCGCCCACCCCACTGCGGCCCTACTCCGCCGAACTCGGCGCCGACGTACCGCCGTTGCGGATCGGCGTGACCACCCGGGCGTGGTCCGGCGTCGCCGTCGACCCCGAAGCGGCGGGAGCGGCCACGGCGGTCGCCGGGCTGCTGGGCGAAATCGGCCATCGGGTCGACGAGGCGGGCCCGTCGGTCGACTGGGAGAGCGTGCTCGACGGGCTGGTGCCGGAGGTGGTGTCGTTCGTCGCCGCCCCACTGCTCGGCGCGCCCCGCCCGCCCGACCCGGCCAGGCTGGAGGCGGTCACCCGGCAGATCCTGCACGACGTGCACGCGGTGACCGCGCTCGACCTGATCGCCGCGTTCGACGCGCACAACCGGGTGTCCCGCTCGGTCGGGACCTTCTTTGCCGATCACGACCTGCTGATCACCCCGACTCTGGGGCAACTCCCGGCGCCGCATGGCACGTTGGACTTCGACGACCCGAAGCACTCGGTCCGGGGATGGCTGGAGACGATCTTCGCCTACGGCCCGTTCACCGCGCTCTTCAACGTCACCGGCCAGCCCGCGATCAGTCTTCCGCTGGGGCACAGCGCCGACGGCCTGCCGATCGGCGTGCAGCTGGTGGCCCCGTTCGGCCGCGAGGACACCCTCCTTCGGGTCGCCGCGCTGCTCGAACAGGCCCTGCCCTGGCACGACCGCGTCCCGCCGACGTTCGTCGGCGGCCGATAGCGGCTACTCGCCCTCGGGGAGGAACCGCACCGGGATCACCCCGGTGCGCTTCCGGGCCACCTCGCGTGCCTCGCCCGGCAGTTCCTCGACGTCGATCAACCGGGGCAGCAGATCGGGCTCGATGGTCAGCGCCCGAAAGCACACCCCGACCGTGAGGTCGTGGTGGGGCCGGGAGACCACGGTGATCGCATCGCCCGCGCGCACCTCGCCCGGTTCCAGCACCCGCAAGTAGGTTCCGGGCAGGGCACGTTGGGTGAATCGGCGGACCCAGCGCCGCTCGTCCAGCCAGTGTGCGAACGTCGAGCACGGAATGCGCGGGACGGAGACCTCCAACAGCGGACCCGCCGCGCCGCCCACCCGCCAGCGCTCGCCGATCAGGGCCGCCTCGACGTCGAGGTCGGTCGTGGTCAGGTTCTCGCCGAAGCTGCCGTTGGCGAGTTCGCGGCCCAGGTCGGCCGACCACATGTCCAGGTTCTCCCGGGCATAGGCGTATACCGCCTGGTCGTTGCCACCGTGGTTTTGTCGGTCGTAGATCTCGTCGCCGACCAGTCCGCTGCCGTGGCCGCCGTATTTGGGCCCCGGCGGTCGCACGGCGACCGCGTGGTCGACCGGCCGCTTGTCGATCCCGGTCAGGTCGATCCCGGCCTTCACCGGGTTGGCGCGCGGATGGGCCAGGTTCACGGAGAGGACGTGAGACATACCGGCAGGCTACCCGCTCCCTCCTGGCGGGCCTCGGCGGGCCGATTCGGCGGTTTTCCGGGGGTGTTCCGGCGGATTCGGCCCGGTCGAACCGCGTATCCCGGTCCAGAACGGGGCAAACACCTGTTATCGGCGCCCTCGGGGACGCCGACGCCCGCCTTTGCGGGCATCAGGGAGGGACCACGACATGAGCGCGCTGTCGAAGACCGTGAAGAAGATCCAGGGGTACATCCGCCGCAATCCGCGCCAGGTCGAGCAGGGCAAGCGGCACCTGCGCGACCGGCTCACCCGCCGTCGCGGCGGCAACAGCGGCTCCGGCAACCCGCCGACCACTTAGGCCCCACCAAGCCGGGGCGAACGCATCGGCCCGCACCCGCGCACCGCTCGCGAACGCCCCGGGCACCCACCCCCTCCGCGCCCCGCCGCCGACCGTCTCGCGGCCCTCCTCCGCGACACCGACCGCGAACTCCCCCTCGACCGAGGCCGATCGGCCGATCGATCGTTCAACCGATCAGCGTCGCCTTCGCCCGCACCACGCAGAACTCGTTGCCCTCCGGGTCGGCGAGCACCGTCCACGACTCGGTGCCGGTCTGGCCGACGTCGACGCGGCGGGCGCCGAGCGCGATCACCCGCTCGATCTCCGCGTCCCGCTCGCCGGGACCGGCGCCCGGGGTCAGGTCGAGGTGCAGTCGGTTCTTGACCGTCTTCACGTCCGTCACCGGCATGAAGCAGATGCCGACCGGCGCTCCCGGCTCGGTGCCGATGACCACCTCGCGCTCGCGCTCGGACAACACCTGCCAGCCCAGCACTTCGGCCCAAAAACGCGCGAGTCCGGGCAGATCGTGTGCGTCGATGACGATGTGATGCAGGGAAATGGCCATGCGCGCCATTGTGCGCGGGGCGGTCGGCCGGACCAACCGGGTTTCGCGCACCGCCGCACACCGGCCGGCCGACCCTGCCCGCCGGATCGTCGGTCAGCCGTGGTTCACGACCACGGTGCCCACGAAGCCACCCTTGGCGTGGTGGCGCAGCGCGTCCGGGATCTCGTCGAAGCCGAACTCGCGGTGGATCGTCGGCCGCACCCGCCACGCGTCCACCGCGCGGTTCATCGTCTCGAACGCCGCCCGGTTGCCCACCGCGAGCGGACGCAGCACCGCGCCGGCGTTGAAGAAGTCGGTCGGGGACGGCGTGGAATCCGGGGCGTCCGTGCCCAACCAGTGCCCGACGAAGGCGATCTCGCCGCCGAGCGCGGTCGCCGCGAGCGACTGGGACAGGTCCCCCACGACGTCGACGACACGGTCCACCCCACGCCCGCCGGTACGCCGCCGCACCTCCTCGCCCCACCGGGGGTGCTGCCGGTAGTCGACCACCTCGTCGGCCCCGAGCGCCCGCAGTTGCTCCGCCTTGTCCGGGCTGGACGTCGTGGCGATCACCCGGGCGCCGGACCGCTTGGCGAACTGCACGGCGAACAACGACACACCTCCGGTGCCGAGAGTGAGCACGGTCTCCCCCGGCATCGGCGCCCGGCCGCCGGTCAGCGCATTCCACGCTGTCACCGCGGTCAGCGGCAGGGCTGCGGCCTCGGCGAAGGACAGGTGCGCGGGGATGTGCACCAGCGCCCGCTCGTCCGCGAGCGTGTACTCGGTGAACATGCCGTCGCGCGAACTGCCCAGCTGGGCCGCGTAGTCCAGGCCGAACGGGCCGTCGATCCAGTCCGGGAAGACGGTGGCGGCGACCCGGTCCCCCGGCGCCACCCGGGTCACCCCGGCGCCGACCGCGACCACCTCGCCGACCCCGGCGCAGCCCGGAACGACGTCCGGCAGCACGGGCAGCGGATAGTCGCCGGCCAGGACGAGCAGCTCGCGCAGGCTGATCGAGGAGGCCCGGACCCGAACCAGCACCCGACCCGGACCCGGCGCGGGCTCGTCGTGGTCCCGCACGGTGAGTCCGTCGATTCCGGCGCCCGGCCGCAGGTGGTAGCTCTTCATGGTGGTGCCTCTTCCGCGTTGCGACGATGGTGTGACGATCCGCTGTTCCCGGCCCGCCGCTCGGCGGGCCGTGGTGACGATCCTGCGAGCGAGCCGCCCGACAGGACAATTCCCGCAAGGGAATTGCCCGCGGTGCCCGCACTGCCTAGAACTGGCCCATGAGCACGATCACCCACGGCCCGGAATTCCCCGCCGAACTGCGGCGCTGGCGTACCGCTCGGCGGCTGAGCCAGCTGGAGCTGGCCGCCCGCGCGGAGACCTCCCAGCGGCACCTGAGCTTCATCGAGAGCGGTCGGTCCCGGCCCGGCCGGACCATGATCATCCGGCTCGCCGAATCCCTGGAACTGTCACTGCGCGAGCGCAACGCGCTGTTGCACACCGCCGGCTTCGCGCCGGTGTTCCCCGAGTCCGATTGGGACGCCCCGATGATGCGGCCGGTCCAGGAGGCGCTGAGCGCGGTGATCGAGGGTCATCTGCCCTATCCGGCGATGGTGCTGCGGCCGTACGGGCAGATCGTGGCGGCCAACGCGGCGATCGACGTGCTCACCGACGGCGCGGCCCCGGAACTGCTCGGGCAGCCGATGAACATGTTGCGGCTGATGCTGCATCCGCGGGGCATGGCACCGCGGGTGGAGAACCTGGCCGCGTGGGGCCATCACGTCATCGAGAACATGCGGGCCCGGGCGCTGCGCAGCCCCGATCCGCTGCTCGACACGTTCATCGAGGAGCTGCGCGGCTACGTCCCGAACGTGGAACCGGGCCCCGACCACCTCGGCTTCGCGGTACCGCTGCGGTTGCGGGACCCGGCGAGCGGGGGCGAGTTGCGCCTGCTCACCACGCTCACCTCGTTCGCGACGGCGACCGACGTCACCGTGTCCGAACTCCACCTGGAGGCGTTCCTGCCCGCCGACGAGGCGACCGCGACCGCCCTGCGCCGCCACGCCGCCGAACGTTCGTGAGCCCGGGCGGCCCGAGCGGGACCGGCCCGGCCGGCCGCCCCCGAAACGCACGAAACCGCCGTGCCGCCCCGGAATCGGGACGGCACGGCGGTGGTGTACCCGGGCCCGCGGACCGGGTCAGAAGTCCTCGTCGAAGGAGACCGATCCGGTGACCGCGACCTGGTAGGCCGACACCCGCCGCTCGAAGAAGTTCGACAGCTCCTGCACGTCCTGGAGTTCCATGAAGCCGAACGGGTTCGCCGAGCCGTACACCGGCGCCATGCCGAGCTGGGCGAGCCGCCGGTCGGCCACGTGCTCCAGGTAGGAGCGCATGTCGGCGACGGTCATCCCGGACACCCCGCCCTGGAGCAGGTCCTCGGCGAACGCCGTCTCCGCGTCCACCGCCTCGGCCAGCATCCGCCGTACGTCCTCGGCGAGTTCGTCGTCGAACAGGTCGGGCTCCTCGGCCCGCACCGTCTCGACCACGGAGAACGCGAAGTCCATGTGCGCGGACTCGTCGCGGAAGACCCAGTTGGTCCCCGAGGCGAGGCCGTTGAGCAGCCCTCGCGAGCGCAGGAAGTAGACGTAGGCGAAGGCGCCGTAGAAGAACAGCCCCTCGATGCACGCCGCGAAGCAGATCAGGTTGAGCAGGAACTGCCGCCGGTCGTCCCGCGATTCGAGCCGGTCCAGGCCCATCGCCGAGTCGATCCAGCGGAAGCAGAACTCCGCCTTGCGCCGGATCGACGGGATGTGCTCGACCGCGGCGAACGCCTGCTCGCGCTCCTCGTGGTCGGGCATGTAGGTGTCGAGCAGCGTCAGGTAGAACTGCACATGGACGGCCTCTTCGAAGAGCTGCCGCGACAGGTACAGCCGGCCCTCGGGCGAGTTGATGTGCCGGTACAGGTTCAGCACCAGGTTGTTCGCCACGATCGTGTCGCCGGTCGCGAAGAACGCGACCAGGCGCTGCACGAGGTGCCGCTCCGCCGGGCTGAGCTTGTCCAGGTCGGCGAGGTCGCTGTGCAGGTCGACCTCTTCGACCGTCCAGGTGTTGCGGATCGCCGCCCGGTACTTCTCGTAGAAGTCCGGATACCGCATCGGGCGCAGCGTGAGGTTCATTCCGGGATCGAGCAGGCTCACGTGCACGCCTCACATGCTTCGGGGTTCTCCAGCGAGCAGGCGATAATCTCGACATCGGAGGGGGCGAGGTCCGAGATCTCCTCGACCGGCGCGGCGGACGCCTGCGCGGGCACGGTCGCCTGCTGGATCCGCGTCGCGGGGCGCGAGCGCAGGTAGTACGTGGTCTTGAGACCGGTGGACCACGCGTAGCGGTACATCGAGGACAGCTTGCCGATGGTCGGGTCGGCCATGAACAGGTTCAGCGACTGCGACTGGTCGATGTACGGCGAGCGGGCCGCCGCCAGATCGATCAGCGCGCGCTGCGGAAGCTCCCACGCGGTTCGGTACAACTCCCGTACGTCCTCCGGGAGTTCGGCGATGCCCTGGACCGAGCCCTCGGCGCGCTTGATCCGGTCGCGCACCTCGGGGGTCCACAGGCCGCGGGCCTTGAGTTCACGCACCAGGTAGCCGTTGATCTGCAGGAACTCGCCGGACAGCGTCTCGCGCTTGAACAGGTTGGACACCTGCGGCTCGATGCACTCGTAGGCGCCCGCGATGGAGGCGATGGTCGCGGTCGGCGCGATCGCCACGAGCAGCGAGTTGCGCAGCCCGTGCTCGGCCACGCGGGTGCGCAGCGCGTCCCAGCGCTTGGTCCGGGTCGGGTACACGCCCTCCCACAGGTCCGGCTGGAGCCGGCCGCGCGCGGCGTGCGTCTCGGCGTAGGCCGGGTGCGGGCCGTGTGCCTCGGCGAGCGCCGAGGAGGTCTCCAGGGCGGTGAGGTAGATCTCCTCGGAGATCAGCGTGGACAACTCGCGCGCCTCGGCCGAGTCGAACGGCAGGCCGAGCGTGAAGAACACGTCCTGCAGGCCCATCAGTCCCAGGCCCACCGGGCGCCAGCGCGGGTTGGACGCGGCGGCCTGGTCGGTCGGGTAGTAGTTGATGTCGATCACGCGGTCGAGGAAGATCACCGCGGTGCGCACCGTGGCGCGCAGCTTGTCCCAGTCCATGCCCTCGCCGGCGACCACGTGCGCGCCGAGGTTGACCGAGCCGAGGTTGCACACGGCGGTCTCGCCGTCGCTGGTGACCTCCAGGATCTCGGTGCACAGGTTGGACAGGTGCACCACGTTGCCCGGTTCGGCGGCCTGGTTGCAGGTCCGGTTGGCGGCGTCCTTGAAGGTCATCCAGCCGTTGCCGGTCTGCGCGAGGGTGCGCATCATCCGGGCGTACAGGTCGCGCGCGGGCATCTGCCGGACGAATCGGCCGTCCCGCTCGGCGGCTTCGTACACCTTGTCGAACTCGGCGCCCCACAGGTCGGGCAGCTCGGGCAGCTCGTTCGGGTCGAACAGCGACCAGACGCCGTCCTCCTCGACGCGCCGCATGAACAGGTCCGGCACCCAGTTGGCCAGGTTGAGGTTGTGCGCACGACGCGCGTCCTCGCCGGTGTTCTCCCGCAGTTCGAGGAACTCCAGGATGTCGGGGTGCCAGGTCTCCAGGTACACGCAGGCCGCGCCCTTGCGCCGGCCGCCCTGGTTGACCGCCGCCACCGACGAGTCGAGGGTCTTCAGCCACGGCACGATGCCGTTGGAGTGCCCGTTGGTGCCCCGGATCAGCGAGCCGCGCGAGCGCACCCGCGACCAGGCCACGCCGATGCCGCCGGCGAACTTCGACAGCCGGGCGATTCGCCCGTACATGTCATAGATCGACTCCAGCTCGTCCTTGGGCGAGTCGAGCAGGTAGCACGAGGACATCTGGGTGTGCACGGTGCCGGAGTTGAACAGCGTCGGCGAGCTGGGCAGGTAGGCCAGCGAGGACATCAGCCGGTAGAAGCCGATCGCCTCGCCGGGCTCCTTGGACAGACCGCACGCCACGCGCAGCAGGAAGTGCTGCGGGGTCTCGACCACCTTGCGCGAGACGGGGTGGCGCAGCAGGTAGCGGTCGTAGACGGTGCGCAGGCCGAAGTACTCGAAGCGGCGGTCGCCGTCGGCGTCGACGGCGGCGTCCAGCTCGGCGGCGTGCGCGGCGACGAACGCCGCGGTCTCCGCGCCGATGATGCCCTCGCGGTGACCGAGCGCGATGCCGGCGCTGAAGGAGGCGACGCCGGCCTCGGCGGCCTCGTCGGCGATCCGGCCGGCCAGCAGGCGCGCGGCGAGCCGCGAGTAGGCGGGCTCCTCGGCGATCAGCTCGGCGGCGGTGCGCACGGCCAGGTCGGCCGCCGCGCCGCGGTCCGCACCCTCGTTCAGACCCGCGACGACCCGGCGGACGACCCGATCCGGATCGACCTCCGGCAGATCGCGCGCCTGGGTGCGCACCAGGGTGGCAAGGCGGTCCTCGGGGCTCTCGTCGACCCGCATCCGGGTCGCGCCCACGCTGTCCACAACGGTCACGTGCTCTCTCCTCGCGAGCTCGTACGTACAGGTGACCCCACGCCCGAAGGCGCGGGCAGCCGGCAGGTATTCGGACTCGCGGGCATGCCGGGGCACCGCCGGGCACGGCGTGTGCTCGGTGGTCCGCGGAGTGCCTAGGGGCCGTCGCTTCCCGTACGCCCTTCGGCGTCCGGCGCTCTATGACGACTTTCGTTCCCGCTCACCGCTGCGGGGGCAGTTCCGGCCTCGCACCGGATTCCCTCTTGCCTCGCCTTCCCGGAAACTTCGGTCGGGCGAACCAGCTGCGTCGCAGAGCATATATGTAGTGGCGGGGTGGTCGTTGCACCCCCAGGTGTTGTGTCGGGTCCCGATTCCCGGCGTGTCACGGTTCGCCGGAGACGTGCCCGGGTGGTACGACCGGCGAGCAATTGCGACACGCGTCGAGCGCCCCGAACCCCCGCTCCCCCGGCGTCAGTCCGGCCCCACCGGGCCTGCACGGGCCGCGCGGGACGGGGCCGGGGGCGGCGGGAGCACGGCCGGGGCGGACCGGATCGATGGTGGATCGCACGTCGGCCGCCGCGCCGATCGGCCGGCAAATTCCTTCCTCACCGGGCGTGTCGCAGGGCGCGTGACAAGAAGCACATCGCGCCGCGGTCGGCCGATTCACGCGGAGCGGATCGGCGGCCTCGGCCCTCGGGTCGGGACGAGCGGGGTCGCCTCCGGGCCCGGATCACGCCGCGCGGCCGACTCACGGCCGACGCGTGCGCGGGCTCGGTCCGGGTGGGCGGGCGTGTCGGGGCGGGCTGCCTTGCGGTCGGTCCGTCGGCCGGGGTACCTCCCGGCCCGAGTCGCGCCATTCGGCGACCAACGCCTCGTAGACGGGAGTTTCGAACGTCTCGGTGGGCCACGGCCCGTATGGGGCCCGCAGGATCTTCATGTCGACCCAACCGCGCGGGAGGGCGCGAAGTAACCGCCAACCGAGTGATGCCACCCGGTCGATTGACGGCCCACCCCGGGTCGGGTCGCCCACGACGACGCCCGGTCGCCGCCGCACACGGTGGGCGGCACGGATGGCGCCCCCGCGCGCGGTCCTCCTACTCGGGCGGGTAGGCCGTGGTGCGCAGGGCGGTGAAGGCTTCGGCCAGGGCCGCGGCCGTCCAGTGGGCGTTCAGACCGCTGGGGTTGGGGAGTACCCAGATTCCGGTCTCGTCGATCGTCTCCGACTGGCGGCCGACCACCGCCTTGGGGCGGCCGAAGCCGGTGCGGTAAGCGCCGATGCCGAGGACCGCCAACCAGGCCGGTCGGTACCGGCGTACCTTCGCGGTGAGCGCCAGGCCGCCGGCCCGGTACTCCTCCTTCGTCAACTCGTCGGCGCGCGCGGTGGTTCGGGCCACCACGTTGGTGATGCCGAGGCCGAGCGTGGTCAACTCGCGCTGCGCGGCGGGCTCGATCAGGCGCGGAGTGAAGCCCGAGGCGTACAGGGCCGGCCAGAACCGGTTGCCGGGACGGGCGAAGTGCCGCCCGGTGGCGCCCGACCAGAGCCCCGGGTTGATGCCGCAGAACAGCACCCGCAGGTTCGGCGCGATCACGTCCGGGATGCTTCGACCGTGCGCGGCGGCCAACTCGTCGGCGGTGGGATTGCGGCCGGGCGGGATCGGCAGCACGATCGACGCGGCGGCATCGGTCTTCGCGCCCGCCTGCTCCGCGCCCGCCGCGCCCGCCGCGCCCGCCCGCGCCTCGTCCCGCCGGCTCACGGCGCCTCCGCGATCATCGCCGTCCCCACCGAGCGGAAGCCGATCCGGTCGTACACCCGCGCGACGTCCTCGTCCCCCGCGCTCAGGAACACCGTCTCGCTCCCGCCCTCCAGCGCGTGCCGGGCCAACTCCCAGGTCACCGCCGCCGCGAGGCCGCTGCGCCGGGCCGCGGGCAGGGTGGCCACGCCGACGATCTCGGTCGTGTCGTACAGGTGCTGGTAGCTGCCCACGCACAGCGGTCCGGCCGGGCTGTACGCCGCGAACATCACCGTCTCGCCGCTGCGCAGCCGCTCGTTGAGGTAGGACAGCAGGCCCGGATCCTGGCCGAGCGCCGCGGTGTCCCGCTCGGCGGGCCCGTCGGAGCCGGGCGCGGTCCCGGGGTTGGCGAAGCCGACCGCCGCGACGCTGTGCACGATCGCCAGGTCGGTGGCGTCCGCGCGGATTCGCCGCAGCGTCACCAGGTCCGGCAGATCCGGGCGCTCGACCGGATGCTCGTCCGGGTCGAGCACCATCAGCGGGTGCTCGTGTACATGCAGTTCGGCCTCGATCGCGGCCGCCCGCAGCGCGGGCGTGCTCTCGTGGACCCATTCGAACGTCTCGGGCACTTTCAACTCTCTCTGCCGCGCCCGCACCGCGCGCACGTCCGCGACGGTGGGCTCGGCGAGGCCGCCGAGCGTGGGTCGGGCATAGTAGGGCCACCCTTCGCCCTCCCGGACGAACAGCGTCAGCGCGCCGATCGCCTCGGTGCGGGTGAACCGGCGGGGCACCGCGTCGTAGAAGGTCTCCAAATGCGCGCGCAGTTCCGCGGCGGACTTCGGCATGCGGGTCAGTGTGACACGGCCGTCGGCACCGGTTCGGCCCGGTGTCCGAAGCCCGCCTTCACCCCGGAGCCCGCGTTCGACCCGAAGCCCGCCTTCAACCGGCCCAGGAGTTCGGACAGTCGCTCCGCGTCCTCGTCCGGCCAGTCGGCCAGCCGCTCGGCGATCACCGCGAGGCAGCTCTCGGTGGCCCGGTCGACCACGGCGCGCCCCTCAGGGGTGAGTCCGAGCAGCACCGACCGGCCGTCGCGCGGGTCCGGGCGGCGGGCCACCCAGCCGTGTTCGACCAGGTGCGCCAGGTGTCGGCTGACCACGGACATGTCCAGGTCGAGGAGTTCGGCCACGCGCCCGGCGCGCAGCGGTTCGGCGCTGCGGCCGAGCACGAACAGGACCGCGGAGCCGGGCGGCAGACTGCCGGGCGGGACAGCCTTGACGAGGCCGCGGTGTACGCCGACGATGCCCTCCAACTCGGTGAGCAGGTGCCGACAGGCTTCCCTGGTGGCCATGGCGGCTCGCTCCTTCCTGTGCGCGGGCGGTGGTACGCCCGCGCCGCGGCGACTTCGTTGCCTGCCACAACCATAGAAGAACTTAGTTGCATTCGACAACTTCTCCGGCCGGAGGATCCGCCACGCCCGGCCGGCGCCCGGGTACGGTATGCGGCGTTCCCGCAGCCGACGGAGGCACCGCCGTGTCCGGATCGCCCGCTCGTCGCGTGTTCGACGCGCATCTGCACATCGTCGACCCGCGTTTCCCGCTCGTCGCCAACCACGGCTACCTGCCGCCGACCTTCACCACCGCCGACTACCTGGCCCGCGCCGTCCCGCTCGGCGTGACCGGCGGCGCGGTGGTGTCCGGCTCCTTCCAGGGCTTCGATCAGACCTACCTCCTCGACGCGCTGGACCGACTCGGCCCCGCCTTCGTCGGGGTGACCCAGCTGCCGCCCGACGTCCCCGACCGGCGGATCGCCGAGCTGGACGCGGCCGGGGTACGGGCGATCCGGTTCAACGTCCGGCGCGGCGGCTCGGCGACGATCGACCACCTGGACCGGCTCGCCCACCGGGTCCACGAGATCGCCGGTTGGCATGCCGAGCTGTACCTCGACGCCCGCGATCTGCCCGACCTGCTCCCGGTGTTGACCGCGCTGCCGAGGGTGAGCATCGACCACCTGGGCCTGTCCCGGGAGGGGCTGCCGCATCTGCTGCGGCTGGTCGAACACGGCGCCCGGGTCAAGGCCACCGGTTTCGGCCGGTTCGACGCGGACGTATCCGCGACGCTGCGCGCCGTCGCCGCCGTCGACCCGCGGGCCCTGCTCGCCGGCACCGACCTGCCCTCGACGCGCGCGCCCCGCCCGTTCCAAGACGCCGATCTCGACCTGATCGCGGACTCGGTCGGGCCGGACCTGGCCGCCGCCGTCCTGTACGACAACGCGCACGCCCTCTACCGTCCGCGCGATCAGGCGGCGCTCGTCGGGTCGGTCGGCGCCCCCGGGCCGCCGGCACCGCTCACTCCCGGGCCGCGAGCGCCCGGACCGTGTCCATGTCGTCCGCCTCCGCGGCCGTCTTGTCCTCCCGGTAGCGCAACACCCGCGCGAAGCGCAGCGCGAGGCCGCCCGGATAGCGGGTGCTGGTCTGCAGCCCGTCGAAGGCGATCTCCACGACGAGTTCGGGTCGCACCCACACGGTCCAGTCGTCCCGGCGCACCTCGAGTTCCCGCAACCGCCGGGTCTGCCACGCGAGCAGTTCGTCGGTGAGTCCCTTGAACGTCTTGCCGAGTATCACGAACCCGTCCCCGCCCGGATCCCGCGCGCCCAGGTGCAGATTGCTCAGCGTGCCGCGCCGGCGCCCGTGGCCCCACTCGGCGGCCAGCACCACCAGGTCGAGGGTGTGCCGCGGTTTGACCTTGACCCAGCCGGCGCCGCGCCGACCCGCCGTGTAGGGGGTGTCCAGGGACTTCACCACCACCCCTTCGTGCCCGCGTGCGACCGCGTCGGCGAAGAACGCCCGCGCCGCCGCGTCGTCCCCGGTGACCAGCCGGGGCACCAGGAGTTCGGGCGGCGCCAGGTCCGCGAGCGCGGCCCAGCGGTCCGCGCCGGGGTGGTCGATCAGGTCCTCGCCGTCCACGTGCAGCACGTCGAACAGGTATACCGTCAGCGGCGTCTCGGCCCGCAGCCGCGCCGCGTCGCGGGTCCCGGTCCGGGAGGCGGTGATCTGGAACGGGTGCGGCCTGCCGTCCGGGCGCAGCGCGATCGCCTCGCCGTCGAGCACGGCGGTACGCACCGGCAACGCCCGTACCGCCTCGACCAGTTCGGGTACGCGCGGGGTGATGTCGTCCAGGCTGCGGGTGTACACCGCGACCCGAGCGCCGTCGCGGTGGATCTGCACCCGGATGCCGTCGATCTTCCACTCCAACGCGACCTCGGCGGCGGGGTCCTTGGCCCGCAACCTGGCCAGCGCGCCGGCCACGTCCGGCGCACCGGCGGCGAGCATCGGGCGCACCGGGCGGCCGACGTCGAGGGTGAGCGCATCGAGCGCGGCCCGGCCGCCGTGCAGCGCGGCGGCGGCCACCGGTCCGGCGGCGCCGCGCAACATCAGCGCCCGCCGTACCGCCGTGGCCGGGACCTCGGCCGCGCGGGCGATCGCGTCCGCCATCACCCCGTCCAGTGCGCCCTGGCGTACCTCGCCGACCAACAGCCCGATCAGGAAGCGCTGTTCGACCTCGGTCGCGCGGGCGAACAGCGCGTCGAGCGCGGCCCGTCGGGCGGCCTGCGAGCCGGTACCGGTGGTGGCCCCGATCGCGGCCAGCGCGGCGTCCACCTCCAGGAGGGTCAACGACGCCTCGGCCGCGGGCTGCGGCACCGCCCGCAGCATGGCGGGCCCCACACCGATCTGCCGCTGGGTGAGCGTGCCCGCGAGATAGGCGACCACCACGGTCGCCTCGTCCGGCTCCGCCCGCCGCAGACACCCGGCCACCAACTCCGCCTTCGCGGTCCGCCCGGACTCCCCCGCGATCTCCCCGGACACGACGGCCACCTCCCGAAACGACAGCGACCCCACGCCCACCACTCCTCCCGACGACTCCCCCCACCATGACCGCCGAGACCACATTTCAATCCCCGGCCCCGGGTCGCCCGCCCGACGGACAACCGATGCGGTCCGACCGACTCGCCGCGACGGGGCGGCCCCGTGGTATTTGACGGAACATGAGGCCCGCCGGTGCTGCCGCCACCGCGACGCCCGAGCCGGCCGTCGTGACGTCGGGGCGACCAGGAGCCCGTGAGGCCGAACGCCGAACGGGCCGGGGCATGCGAGGGATTCCCGCGTGACCCGGCCCGTTCGGCGGCAGGTGCGATTGGACCTGGCGCGTGCCTTCGAACTCCCGCGCTAGAGAATCGCGCCCGGGCGGTACTTCGCCGCCTCCGGGTGCTTCTCCGCGACCGCCTCGACCCGACGGACCACCTCGGCCACCTGGGCGGCCGCGGCGCCGGTGAACGACAGCCGGTCGGCGAGCAGCGTGTCGAGGGCGGCCCGGTCCAGCGGCAGCCGCTCGTCGGCGGCCAGGCGGTCGAGCAGTTCGTTGCGTTCGACGCCCTCCCGCAGCGCCAGCGCCGAGGCGACCGCGTGCTCCTTGATCACCTCGTGCCCGGCCTCGCGCCCCACCCCACCGCGGATCGCGGCCATCAACACCTTGGTCGTGGCCAGGAACGGCAGGTAGCGGTCGAGTTCGCGCGCGACCACGGCCGGAAACGCGCCGAACTCCTCCAGCACGGTCAGGAACGTCTCGACCAGCCCGTCGAACGCGAAGAACGCGTCCGGCAGCGCCACCCGCCGCACCACCGAGCAGGACACGTCGCCCTCGTTCCACTGGTCGCCCGCCAACTCGCCGACCATCGAGGCGTAGCCGCGCAGGATCACCGTGAAGCCGTTGACCCGCTC
The DNA here is from genome assembly GCF_042793325.1 of Embleya sp. NPDC056575. Lineage (NCBI taxonomy): Bacteria > Bacillati > Actinomycetota > Actinomycetes > Kitasatosporales > Streptomycetaceae > Embleya > Embleya sp. NPDC056575. The sequence goes on along the minus strand of NZ_JBHTVA010000014.1, from coordinate 68,766 downwards.
GCACGAACGTGTGTTCATCTTGTGCGGCATCGCCGACGACCCGACCTGACCGGGCTGGAAGCCCTCGGTGACCAGTTCGTGCCCGGCCATCAGCCGGATCGTCTTGGCCAACGACGACGGCGCGGCGGCCAACTGGACCAGCGCGGTCACCACGTCGTAGTCGAGCGAGCGCGGGTAGACCTGACCGACGGACACGAACGCGTGCTCGAAGCCCAGGTGCGCGGCGACCCGCCCCTCCAGCTCGGCCAGCCGGTCCTCGTCGCCGCCGAGCAGGTCGAGCATGTCCTGCGCGGTGCCGACCGGGCCCTTGATCCCACGCAGCGGGTAGCGGGCGATCAGGTCCTCGAGGCGGTGGTAGGCCACCAGCAGCTCGTCGGTCGCCGACGCGAACCGCTTGCCCAGCGTGGTCGCCTGCGCGGCGACGTTGTGCGAGCGGCCGGCCATGACCAGCTCGGCGTACTGTGCGGACAGCTCGGCGAGCCGGACCAGCAGCGCCACCACCCGGTCGCGGACCAGTTCGAGCGAGGAGCGGATCTGCAACTGCTCGACGTTCTCGGTCAGATCGCGCGAGGTCATGCCCTTGTGCACGTGCTCGTGGCCGGCGAGGGCGTTGAACTCCTCGATCCGGGCCTTGACGTCGTGCCGGGTGACCCGCTCGCGCTCGGCGATCGAGGCCAGGTCGACCTGCTCCACCACCCGCTCGTAGTCGGCGACCGCGCCCTCGGGCACGTCGATGCCCAGGTCGGCCTGGGCACGCAGCACCGCGAGCCACAGTCGGCGCTCGAGCACCACCTTGTACTCGGGGGACCACAGCGTGGCCAGCGCCGGGGAGGCGTAGCGGTTGGCCAGAACGTTCGGAATGCGGGGCTTGCGCACAGGCTGGGACGTCACGACCGGGGAGTTTACCGAGCCGCCGGCCCCGCTCTCACCGGCCGTCCACGATCGTGGACGGCCGGCGGGCCCGGTGCGCGTGCGCCGGGTGTTCGGCCGCGTCGCGCTTCGCCCCTACGGTACGTCCATGATCGTCGCGCGCTCCCTGGTCCTGTTCGCCTTCGCCGCGCTCGCCGAGATCGGCGGCGCGTGGCTGGTCTGGCAGTCCGTGCGCGAACACCGGCCGTGGTGGGTGGCGGGCCTCGGGGTGATCGCGCTGGGCGTGTACGGGTTCGTCGCGACCCTCCAGCCCGACGCCGATTTCGGTCGGATCCTGGCCGCCTACGGCGGGGTGTTCGTCGCGGGCTCGCTGGCCTGGGGCATGGTCGTGGACGGCTTCCGCCCGGACCGCTGGGACGTGGCCGGCGCGAGCGTGTGCCTGGTCGGCGTGGCGCTGATCATGTACGCGCCGCGCCGCTGACGTCTCCCCGTTTCACCGATACGGCCGAATCACCGGTGCGGCCGACGGCACGGACGGCGGCGAGGGGACAATCGACGGCATGGACAAGATCCGGCCCGCCTACGAGGAACTGGGCGCCGAGGGTTTCTACGCCCGCCACGGGGCGGAGTACCGCAACCCGCACGAGCCGCGGGTGCGGGCGGTGCTGGCCGAGGTGCTGACCGGGCCGTTCGCGGCCGAGCCCGGGTTGGCGGCCTCGGTCCTCGACCTGGCCTGCGGCAGCGGCGAGGCCACGCTGGCGCTGCGCGACCTGGGCGCGCGGGAGGTGACCGGCGTCGATCCGTACACCGGCGATGCCTACCTGGAGCGGACCGGGCGGCCGGCCGAGCCGTTGCGGTTCGAGCAGATCGCGGCGGGCGCGCTGGCCGGGCGCACCTATTCGCTCGTGGTGTGCAGCTACGCGCTGCACCTGCTCGCCGAGTCGCGGCTGCCGGCGCTGGCCTACGCGCTGACCGAGGTCACGACGGCGTTCGTTGTGGTGACTCCGCACAAACGTCCGGTGCTGCGGCCGGAGTGGGGGTGGCACCTGCATCGGGAGTTGCTCGTGGATCGGGCCCGGGCCCGGGTGTATCGGACATTCCCGGAGTCGACCGGGACCGCCGTGCCTGCCGGGTCCGCCGGGTCTCCCGGGGCGACTGGGCCAGGGTGACGCCCGCGCTGGCGATCACCACCAGCGCGATGCCCGCGATCTGCACGAGCACCAGCGACTGGTGCAGCACCAGGAAGCCGGCCATCCCGGCCACGGCCGGCTCCAGGCTGGCCAGCAGGCCGAACGTGGCCGGCGGCAGGTGCTTCATCGCCAGCATCTCGAAGCTGTACGGCAGCGCCGAGGACAGCAGCGCGACACACGCGCCCAACCCCAGCATCTTGGGCTCGACCAGTGCGGAGCCGGCCGTCGCCACACCCAGCGGCGTCACCAGCACCGCGGCCACCACGAAGCCCAGGGCCAGGCCCTCGATGCCGTCGAAGCGTGCGGAGATCTTCGAGGCGACCACGATGTAGCCCGCCCAGCAGGCCGCCGCGGCCAGGATGAACACCACCCCCACCGGGTCGAGGCCGCCGAATCCGCCGCCGCCGAGCAACAGCACGCCGCCGGCGGCGAGCACGATCCACACCATGTCGCGCAATCGGCGGGACAACACCACGGCCAGGCCGAGCGGGCCCAGGAACTCCAGGGTGACCGCGGGTCCCAGCGGGAGCCGGTCGATGGCCTCGTAGAAGCACATGTTCATGCCCGCGAACATCACGCCCAGGCCGGCCACCACCAGCCAGTCGCCGCGTGAGCGTCCACGCACCCGGGGCCGGGAGAAGGCGAGCAGCAGCGCGGCGGCGATGACCAGACGCAGCGTGACCGCGCCCGCCGGTCCGACCTGCGGGAAGAGCCGGGCCGCGAACGCGGCGCCGAACTGGATCGAGCACGCACTCGCGAGCACCAGCAACACCGCACGCCCTCGCGGCCCCGGCAACAGCCGGTCGGCGAGGGCGGGATGCGGGCGCGCGGGCACGCCGGTGGTGGTGCGGGAGGTCATTCCCCGACACTACGGACACCGTCAAGCCGGTTCAGCCGGCGGCCCCGGATTTCGCGTCCCGTACCACCACGCGCAGCGCGTCCGGGATCGGGCCGAGAGGCGCCGACAACTCGTTGATCCGCTTCTTCGCCTCCCGGCGTTCCCGACCGCCGAGCACCGTGCGCAGTTCACCCTGGTAGGCGAGTACGGCCAGGGCCGCGTCCGGAGTGGGCACCTCGGCGACCCGGCCCTTGAGCGCGGCCCGCATCGCGTTCACCGCCGCGACGCGCATCGGTGCCTGCCGCAGCACGAACCGGCGGTACGGGATGAGCCCGAACAGGCGGCGCGTCTCCTGCCGGATCACCCGGTCGTGCACCAGCGAGTCCGCGACCCGGTCGACGGCCTTGCCGTCACGCTTTTTCACCCAGTACCGCCAGCGGTGCGCCCGCTCGCTCGCCTCGATCCGGGCCAGCAGGTCGGCCGCCAGCTCACACGGCGGCACGGCCGCTCCGGCCCGCCCCGTCCGCCCCGACGTCGCCCGGACCTTGCCGGCGTCGTCGCGGATCAGGCCCAGGTCGTGGAGCTCGTACAGGGCCGCCGCCTGCAGCGTCGCCCCGAGGTGGGTGCGGCTCAGCATGCGTTGCCGTTCGGGGCTGTAGGCCAGCAGGAACACTCGTTGGGGCAGTGTCGCGTGCATGTCGACCTCCTCGGCGCCGGGGCGTCGGATCGTCTCCGGGATGGTGGTTCGGTCCTCCGCCTGTGCGGTGACCTGCGAGATGGCCCGCGAGGTGGTCGTCACGGCGCGGTCTCGACGTCGCCAGGGTCGCCACCGTCGCCGCCGCGCCGACCAGGAGTGCCAGGGTCGCCTCGATCGCCACCGTCGCCTCCACCGGGCTCGGTATCGGAATCGGAATCGGTATCGGAATCGGCGGCCGAGCCGGCCGGCGGAGCCGACTTGGGCGGGCGGCCCCGTCGGGCCGGTCGCCCGGCATTGCCCGGCATCCGCCCCGCGTCGCCCAGCGCACGGCGCAGCAGGAACTCGATCTGGGCGTTGGTGCTGCGCAGTTCGTCGGCCGCCCACTTGGCGATCGCGTCGTGCACGGCCGGGTCCAGCCGGAGCAGGATCTTCTTGCGTTCGGTCACGGGGACCGACTATGCGTACAGGGAACCCGTGTTGACCACGGGCTGGGTGGCCTGGTCGCTGCACAGGACCACGAGCAGGTTGCTGACCATGGCCGCCCGACGGTCGTCGTCGAGTTCCACCAGGTCGCCTTCCTCGAGCCGGTTCAGCGCCAGTTCGACCATGCCCACCGCGCCCTCGACGATCCGCTGCCGGGCCGCGACCACCGCACCCGCCTGCTGGCGACGCAACATCGCCTGGGCGATCTCCGGCGCGTAGGCGAGCCGGGTGATCCGCGACTCGACCACGCTGACCCCGGCCGAGGCGACCCGGGCACCGATCTCGGCGGACAACTTGCCGGTGATCTCGTCGGCGTTGTCGCGCAGGGACATGCCGCCCTGGCCGTGGTCGTCGTACGGGTAGCTGTTGGCGATGTGCCGCACGGCGGTCTCGGTCTGGATGGCGACGAACTCCTCGAAGTCGTCCACCTCGAACTTGGCCTGCGCGGTGTCCTCGACCTGCCAGACCACGACCGCGGCGATCTCGATCGGATTGCCGTCGTTGTCGTTGACCTTGGCGGTCTGCGTCTCGTGGTTGCGGATCCGGGTGGAGACCTTGGTGCGGTCGGTGAACGGGTTCACCCAGCGCAGCCCGTCCTTGCGCAACGTGCCCTTGTAGTGCCCGAACAGCTGAAGAACCCGCGCCTCGCCGGGCGCGACGGTGGTCAGTCCACACAGCCCGAACAGCGCCAGGACGATGATCACGATCCCACTCGTGACGGCGGCCACCTTCTGCCCGTCGTCCAGGAGCGCGCCGACCACGGTCAACCCGATGCCCCCGGCGATACCGAGCACCCCCACGACCAACGCGGGCAACCCGGCCGCCCCCGTCACCACCCGCTCCCGCACCTGAGGCGCCGGCATCTCCACGACGGCCCCGGACCCGAAATCACTCACAACGTCCACTCCCCACTCGACCAACCTGTCATCACCACTATAGCAAAGTGATATCACTTTTCCGCAAGCCCCGAACCCCCGACCCGGGCCCCGACCGACAGGCACCACAGCCGGGCGACGAATCGGCACCCGACCGCCGACGCGCGCTCCTTACGCGCGGGCGGTCGGCGAGCGGGAGGGCCGGCAGCGAGCGAGCCGGCAGCCCAACGGGCGGGCAGGCGACCGGCGAACGGCCTGGCACGCGGGCGGCCTGGTGCCTCGACGTCCGACGAGTGGCCGTGGTCGTGTCCGGGGGGGTGGGCACCGTCGTGGTGGTCGGGTCGGTGGCGGACGCGCGGCGGGTGGACACCCGGTCGGGTGCCGCGCCGGTCGCCTCCCGATCAGGTCAGCGACTTGATGGTGCCGCCCGACTTGAGCGTGGCCATCACCTGGGGGCGGGCCGTGGTGTTCGGGGTGGCGCCGGGGGACTTGAGGATCAGTTGGCGAGCGTCCGCCGAGCCGGTGAGGGGGGCGGAGGCGGTCAGCTTGACCACATCCCGGCTGCCGGCCGCGACCAGGTACCAGGTGCCGGATCGGGCGCGCCACCACGTGGCGGTGACGATGTCGTTGGCCGAACGGCTGCACGCGGGCGAATCGGCGAGCCGCTCGACGGTCTGCGCGCCGGCCGCGTTGGCCCCGGGTGGCAGGAACTGGACCACGACGTCGCCGCCACCCCGACGGTCGAACGCGTGCACGCACGACCACATGCCCTCCCCGGCCGCCTCCGGCAGGTCGAAGTGCGCGAACTCCCAGTTGTCCACCAGTCGCAGGCCCCGCCCGCGCAGCGTCTCCAGCACACAGGCCGTGCGTGACCACGCGGTCAGCGCCCGCTCGGTCGAGGCCGCCTCCGCCGGCCGGCCGGTGTGCGCGAACTCCGGCGGCGGCATGTAGGTGAGGTGGGTCGCGGACACCTCGCCCAGGTCCGCGAGCAGGTACGGGTGGCCGTCGGCGGCCCGCCTGGACACCAGTTCGAGCACCGGCACCGTCGCGCAGCCCTTGGCCACCGTGTCCGGATCCGGCATCGGGGCGGTCGTTCCGTCGGTGACCGACAGCGGCCTGCTCTTGTCGTCGGGTCGGCGCAGATCCCGCGTCGCCGCCTCGTCCACCCACGGTGCGAGCAACATCCGCACGCCCGCCACGCCCCGGTGCAGCACCACGGCAGAGGCGGAGCGGGCGTCCGAGTCGTCGGCCGCGGCCACGTCGAGACGGTGGCCGCCGCGCTCCTCGGTGTAGCGGGCCAGGCGCGTACCGTCGGTGAGCAGGACCACCGCGGCCCCCTCGACGTCGCCGGCGTACAGAAGGCGCGGCAGGCCGATCGGCGGGCCGGCAGCGGCGCCCTGTCCGAGCGCGACGACGGTGCCGGCCTCGGGCTCGAACCAGGCCCGGACCGCACGCCGGGTCAGCGCCTGGTCGTCGGCGCGCGTCCCTCGGGTGGACCAGACGTCGAAGTCCAGCCGGGTGGTGGTGGTCCAGGCGTCGGCCGGGACCATCCGGGGCGGCTCGACCACGACCCGGGCGGCGGGCGCGACGCGGGCGCCGGACTCGGTCGCGTCGCCGACATACGGAACGAGGCCGGCCGGCACCGCCGCGATTGCGAGCGCACCCAGCACGGCACGCCTCCGGCGCCGTCGGCGCAGCAGGTCCGACGGGGTGGCCCGGAGCGTGCACGGGTCGAAGTGGGCGGCGTGCAGCAGTCGCTCCCCCGCCGATCCGGGCCCGTCGGCGCGGGCCGCGGGGCCGGCCGCGAGCGCGTCGGCCTCGGCCTCCGCGCTCGCGATGTCCTCGACGCCGGCCATCAGCAGCAGTTCGACCACCCCGACCGGATCGAGACCTTCGAGCGCCCGCAACACGTAGGCCGCCCGCCCCGGCCCGGACAGTCGGCCCAGCGCCTGTTCGATCGCCGGCTCGTCGGCGGCGCCGGTCGGCGGGAACAGGCGCAGCCCCCAGACCTGCGGCAGCGCCGCAGGTCTGGCCGCCCACCGCCGGGTGGACCGACATCGCAGCAGCGCGCCGCGCACGATCCGCAGCCGAACGAGTTCCGCGTCACCCATCCCCGCCGCACCCGGTCGACGCCCGACGTCGCGCCACCGACCGGGCAGTGCGTCCTGGACCAGGGCGTGGGCCGCGAGCACCCGGCGGTGCCGTTCCAGGCCGGGCGGCAGGATCAGGTAGGCGAGCCGCACCAGTTCGGGATAGCGGCCGACCACCAGGGCCTCGGTCCGGTGCACCGCGCGCCCGTCGAGCCGCCGCCGACACAGGTCGGCCAGGCCCGCCCGGGCCCGGCGCGCCCGACCCCCGATGCTCGATTCGCTTCCGAGCTCCCGGACGGGCTCGGCCGCCGGTTCGGACACGCTCTCGTGACCGCCGCGTGGCATGTGATGGGTCCCCTCTCGCCGCGCCGTGGTCGACGCCCGCGATGGGGTGCGGGGCCGTGCGCACGGTGGCCAACGAGCGCCCTCGCAAGAGGTCACACATGGTACGAAAATCGCTCTTGTATGACGCCTGCCGCCCGCCTGCCTCCCGAGTCGCGATCGGCAACCTCCCGACCCGCCGCCCGCCCCCGCCCCGGGGTCAGCCCGGCGCGACGAACCCCGACTCGTAGGCCGCGATCACCGCCTGGGTGCGATCACGCGCGCTCAGCTTGGCCAGCAGCGCGCTCACATGGCTCTTGACCGTCTCGGTGCCCAGGTACAACTCCGCGGCGATCTCGGCGTTGTTCAATCCGCGGGCCATCGCCCGCAACACGTCGGCCTCACGATCGGTCAGCTTGGCCCGGGCCACCGCGTCGCTGCGCGCGGTCTTCCCGAAACGCTCGGTCAACGCGCGCAGCTTGGCCGGGAACAGCAGCGAATCCCCCGTGGCCAGCGTCCGCACCGCGTCGGTGATCTCGGCCGGGCGGGCCCGCTTGAGCAGGAAGCCGTGCGCGCCGACCCGAAGCGCCTCGTAGACGTATTCGTCGTTCTCGAACGTGGTGATGATCAGGATCTTGGGCGGCTGATCGAGGTGTGCGAGGAGGTCGCGGGTGGCCTGGATGCCGTCCACCCGAGGCATCCGTACGTCCATCGCGACCACGTCCGGGCGCAGCGAGCGGACCAGCGCGAGCACCCCCGCGCCGTCGCCGGCCTCGCCCACCACCTCGAAGTCGGGCTGTGCGGCCAGGACGGCCCGCAGGCCGGCCCGCACCAGTTCGTTGTCGTCCACCAGCAGAATCCGGATCGTCACGACGCCCACCGTAGGGGCAGCCGGGCATGCACCCGCCAGTAGCCGTCGTGCGGCCCCGCGGTGGCCTCGCCGCCCAGCAGCGCGGCCCGCTCGCGGATGCCGCGCAGCCCGCTGCCGCCGCCCCCGCCGGTCCCCCGCCGCCCCGCCTCCGCCGAGGGAGTGTCGTTGCGCACGGTCAGTTCGACCTCGTGGTCGTGCACCGCCACCGTGACCTCGACCGGCACCGGACCGGCGTGCCGCAGCACGTTCGTCAGCGATTCCTGCACGATCCGGTAGCCCTCGCGCGAGATCACCGCCGGCACCGCGTCGAGCGAGCCCAGCACCCGCACCTCGACCGGGGCGCCCGCGCCGCGCGTGGTGTCGGCGAGCACCTTCAACTCGGCCAGCCCGGGTCGGGGGGCGGCCGGCTCCGGCGCGTCGCGCAACAGCAGCAGCATGCGCTCCAGGTCCTCCAGGGCCTGCCGCCCGGTCACCTCGATCGCGTCCAGTGCCCGGTCGGCGAAGACCGGGTCGGTGTCGAGCAGTTGCCGCGCCGCGCCCGCCTGGAGCACGGTCACCGACAGCGCGTGGCCGATCGAGTCGTGCAGTTCGCGCGCGAGCCGATTGTGTTCGAGCAGCTGCTCGGTGCGCCGTTCGAGGGCGGCCAGCTTCTCGCTCGCGGACGGCCCGAGCAGCCGCTTGGCCAGCACGGTGAGCAGCAGGCCCGCGCCGACCAGGTAGGCCAGCGCCACGACGATGACGGTCAGGCCCAGCGGGACCAGCCACCAGTGCGCGGCGCCGCCCGGGAAGCTCGCCCCGTCGAACGCCAGACCGTCATCGGTGGCGGGCGACCCGATCATCGCCACGGCGGTGAAGATCGCGGACGCCGCCGGCGCGAGCCCGAGCCAGCCCAGTTCGACCCGCAACACCAGCCACAGTGCCGTGCGCCAGCGGTCGGGCCAGGTCTGCGACCGGGTGACCGCGATGTCGCTCTCGTCGCCGGGGCGCAGCAGCAGCCGGGCCTGGAACCCCTCGAACCGGCGCGCCTCGGCGATCAGTCCGAACGCGGTCAGGATCGGGACGGGCATGGCCAGCAGCGCGACGCGATGGCCGAGCCCGCCGCCCTCCAGACCGGGATAGACCATGGCCACCGCGACGCCCAGGAGCAGGCCCGTGAACAGGTGGAAGCCACGCGTGTAGGTGGCGGCCGTGACCAGGGGCCGGGCGAGGCGCCGGAGCCGGGCGCGCGGCGAGCTGCGGGACGAAACGATGCGGAACACCCCGCCATCCTCCAGGGTCGTCCCGGCGCCGCCCTCCCCCGCCCGGGGGAGGCCGTCCCCACGGTTGGGGGATCCGGCCCGAGGTCCCCGGGTCGCAGTCTTGAGGCACCGCAGCAACCGGGCGGCGACCACCGGGTGTCGACGAGGTCTTCGGGCCCGACACCCTCCGCATCGACTCGGCCCGACCGGCCCGGGGAGCACCACAGATGATCCGCATCCGAAACCTGACGAAGCGCTACGGCGACGTCCTCGCCGTCGACGACCTCGACGTCGAGATCGCGGCCGGCACCGTGACCGGCTTCCTCGGCCCCAACGGCTCGGGCAAGTCGACCACGATGCGGATCGCCCTGGGCCTGGACCGCCCGACCTCGGGCGGGATCACCATCGACGGCCGGGCCTACGGCGAGCTGCCCGACCCGCTGCGCCACGTGGGCGCCCTGCTGGACGCGGGGGCGGTACACCGGCGCCGGCGCGGCTACGACCACCTGCTCTACCTGGCCCGGTCCAACCGCATACCGAGGTCGCGGGTCGACGAGGTGCTGGCGCAGGTGGGGATGACCGACGCGGCCCACCGCCGCGCCGGCACCTACTCGCTGGGGATGCGCCAGCGCCTGGGCATCGCCGCCGCGCTGCTCGGCGACCCCGGCGTGCTGATCTTCGACGAGCCGGTCAACGGCCTGGATCCGGAGGGTATCCGGTGGATCCGCGAGCTGATCCGCTCGCTGGCCGCCGAGGGCCGCACGGTCTTCGTGTCCAGCCATCTGATGAGCGAGATGGCGCTGACCGCCGACCACTTGGTGGTGATCGCGGGCGGGCGGCTGCTGGCCGACGCCACACTGACCGACTTCGTCGGCGACGGACCGTCCCTGGAAGACGTCTATCTCCGGCTGACCGCCGGACACGAGCAGTATGTGGGAGGTGGCCGGTGATGACCACGGCAACGCGGGAAACCACGAAAACGCGGGAGACCAGGGCAACGCGTGTGCCCAGGACGAGCTTCGCGGCGGCCCTGGAGGCGGAGTGGATCAAGCTCCGCTCGGTGCCGTCGACGCGCTGGCTGCCCCTGGCCGCGGTGCTTTCGATCGCCGGGGTGAGCGCCCTGGTCGACGCGTTCGTCGCCGAGGGCCAACGCCGCGAGGACGGCGCCGAATACGACGCGTTCACCCTCGTGCACTACGGCGTCAACTTCGGCCAACTGGCACTGGTGGCCTTCGCGGTGCTGGCGGTGGCGGGCGAATACGGCGCGGGCACCATCCGCGCCTCGCTGGCCGCGGTGCCCGACCGGCGGCTCTTCGCCGCCGCCAAGCTGACCGTGATCACCGCCGTGGCCCTGGTCACGGCGATCGCCTCGAGTCTGACCTGCACTCTGGCGGCCCGGTTGTTGATGCCCGCCGGCGACATCTCGTTGACCGCCGCGGCCACCTGGCGCACGGCATTCGGTCAGGTGGTCTATCTGGTGCTGCTCGCGGTGATCTGCGCGGGCGTCACCTTCGTGCTGCGCACCCCGATGGCCTCGATGGGCCTGCTGATCCCGCTGATCTTCCTCGGCACGGCCGCGCTCACCGCGATACCCGGGGTGCGCGAGGTGGCCAGGTTCCTGCCGGACAAGGCCGGGCAACGCATCATGCGACTGCGCGAGTTCAACGCCTACGAACTCGCCCCGTGGCCGGGCGTGGTGGTGATGGCGTCGTGGGCGATCGCGGCGGTGGTCGCGGCGGTGACGCTGTTCCGCCGGCGCGACGTGTAAGCACGACAGCGCTGTAGCCATCACAGCGCTGTCACCACCGCGATACCTCCACCACCGCGACACTCCGGTTACCCACGGTCACTTGTGGGAACTCCAGAGCGCATGTCCAGATGGCGGCGGCGCAAGACGGCGGCAGGCGAGCCCCTGCCGCCGACGCGGCGCAACACCGAATTCCTGCTGCTCGTGTTCGCGGTCCTGGTCCCGGTCTTCGCCTACGCGAACGTCGGCCTGGCCAGGCACGGCTCGATCCCCCCGGACACCGCGAAATACGGCCTGGGGCTGGGCCTGCTGGTCCTGATCGCGCACATCCTGGTCCGCTTCTTCGCGCCCTACGCCGATCCGGTGCTGCTGCCGATCGCCGCCCTGCTCAACGGCCTGGGACTGGTGTTGATCTACCGGCTCGACCTGGAGACGCCGAAGGTGCAGGCCGCGTCCTCGCAACTGGTGTGGTCGGCCATCGGGGTGATCCTGTTCGCGGCCGTGATGATCGCCGTGCGCGATCACCGCTCCCTGGGCAAATACGCCTATCTCGCCGCCGCCGTCGCGCTGTTCCTGATGATCGTCCCGGTCTTCTTCCCCGCCATCAACGGCGCGAAGGTGTGGATCCGACTGGGCGCGTTCTCGTTGCAGCCCGGCGAGTTCGCCAAGATCATCCTGGTCGTCTTCTTCGCGTCCTACCTCGCCGGCACCCGCGAAACGCTGATGATGATCGGGCACCGGTTCTGCGGCGTGAACCTGCCCCGCGGCCGCGACCTGGGACCGGTGCTCGCGGTGTGGCTGGCCTCGGTCGGCATCCTGGTCCTGGAGCGCGATCTGGGCACGTCCGTCCTCTACTTCGGCGCGTTCGTGGTGATGCTCTACGTGGCCACCGCCCGGATCGGCTGGATCCTGGTCGGCCTGATCCTGATCGCCCTGGGCGCGTTCGCGGTCGGCTCCGCCGAACCTCACGTGCACAGCCGCGTACAGAACTGGCTGGACCCGTTCGCGAGCATCCACGCGGGCCTGGGCCCGGGGCAACTCGCCCAGTCGCTGTTCTGTTTCGCCGCCGGCGGTCTGCTCGGCGCCGGGCTCGGCCTGGGCCACTCGATCCTGGTCGGGTTCGCCGCCAAGAGCGACTTCATCCTGGCCACCGTCGGCGAGGAGTTGGGACTCACCGGCATCGCCGCGCTGTTGGTGCTCTACGCGCTCCTGGTCGCCCGCGGCTTCCGGGCCGGGCTGACCGCGCCGGACGCGTTCGGCTCGCTGCTGGCCTACGGGCTGTCCGCCGTGCTGGCGATCCAGGTGTTCGTGGTCGCCGGCGGGGTGACCGCGCTGATCCCGCTGACCGGCATGACCATGCCCTTCCTCGCCCAGGGCGGCTCGTCCGTGGTCACCAACTGGGCCCTGATCGCCCTGCTGATGAAGATCAGCGACCGGGGCCGCCGCCCGCTCGCGCCGATCGAGGAACCCGTACCCCTGCCCGAGGAGGTGCGCGCGTGATCGTCACCGCCCGACGCGCCGCCGGATTCTGCCTGCTGCTGCTCCTCGCGCTGCTCGGCAACGCGACCTGGGTGCAGGCCCACAAGGCCGACACCTACGACCACATGGAGGGCAACCGCCGTCCGCAGATCATCCGTTACCAACAACCGCGCGGCGACATCCTGGTGGCCGACGCGCCGATCACCGGATCGCCACATACGGCCGAATCCTTCGACCTGGCCTACGGACGCAGCTACACCGACGGCCCGCTCTACGCCCCGGTCACCGGCTACGCCTCCCAGCTCTACGGCACCTCACTCCTGGAGGGCGTCGAGGACGACATCCTCGCGGGCACCGATCCGCGCCTGGGCGCCTGGCCGGTGATCACCGCCGTCACCCGCGGGCGCGCCGCCGCCGGCAACGTGGCCACCACCATCCTGCCCGCCGCCCAACAGGCCGCGTTCAACGGCCTCGCGAGCACCGGCAACAAGGGCGCGGTGGTCGCCCTCGACCCCACCACCGGCGCGATCCTGGCCCTGGTCAGCACCCCGTCCTACGACCCGGGCACGGTGGCCGGCGCGAACAAGGCCGCCCGCGCCGCGTGGGCCGCGCTCGACGGCGACCCCGACCGGCCGATGCTCAACCGCGCGCTGCGCGAGACCTATCCCCCCGGCTCCACGTTCAAGGTGGTCACCGCCGCCGCCGCGCTCGCCTCCGGCACGGTGTCCGATCCCGACGAGCCGACCACCACCCCCGACCCCTATCCGCTGCCGGAGACCCACACCCTGCTCGGCAACGAGGCCGACGGTTGCCGCAACGCCTCGCTGCGCTACGCGCTGACCGTGTCCTGCAACACGGTCTTCGCCAAGCTCGGGGTGGACATGGGCGCCGAGGTGATGCGCCGTCAGGCCACCGCCTTCGGCTTCGACGACCCGAAGTTGCGGATCCCGGTCGCGGTCACCCGGAGCGTGTTCCCCAAGAGCCCCGACCGACCGCAGACCGCGCTGTCCTCGATCGGCCAGTTCGACACGCGCGCCACCCCGCTCCAGATGGCGATGGTCGCCGCCGGCATCGCCAACGACGGCGAGGTGATGCGCCCGTACCTGGTCGAACGGCTCACCCGCGACGACGGCAGCACCGTACGCGGCACCGAACGGCAGACCCTGGCCCGTGCCGTCCCCGCGTCGGTGGCCCGCCGACTCCAGCGCATGATGCAGGACGTGGTCACCACCGGCACCGGCGGCAACGCCCGGATCGACGGCGCGATCGTCGGCGGCAAGACCGGCACCGCCCAGCACGGCGAGCACAACCGCGCCGTGCCCTACGCGTGGTTCATCGCATACGCCAAGCCGAGCCCCGACGCGAAGCCCGCCGTCGCCGTCGCGGTCGTCGTGGAGGACGGCGCCGCCGACCGCGCCGACATCACCGGCGGCGGCCTCGCCGCCCCGATCGCCAAGGCCGTGATGACCGCCACCCTTTCCCGATGACCGCCCCGCACCCCGCACCCCGGCCGCGACGGACCCGCCCCCGCTCAGCTCTTCCGCAACCCCGCCAACACCCGGTCGATGACCTCCCCCACCTCGCGCCGCGCCACCGCCGGATCTGCGGCACGCGCGGTGTACAGGCTCGCCTCCGAGATCAACGAGGCCAGCAGCCGAGCCAGCGGCGGCACCGGCAACTCGTCGATCTCGCCGTTGTCCATCGCCTGCCGCAACCACGCCGCGAGCAACCCGTGCCCGTGCTCGTCCACCAGCGCGTCCCACGACCCGGGCCCCAGCACCGCCGGGCCGTCCACCAGCACGATCCGCTGGAAGTCCCCGGTCGTACACACATCCAGGAACGACTGGAACCCGTGTCGCAACTGATCCCAAGGTTCACTCGGATGGTCCTGGGCATGACTCATCTCGTGGGCTACGAGCGCCTCTGCCGCCTCGGCCGCGACGGTCTCCATCACGGCGCGGAACAGGTCGGCCTTGTCCTTGAAGTGGTGATAGAGCGCACCCCGGGTCACCCGGGCCTGCGCCACGATCTCCTCGGTACCGGTCTGTGCGTAGCCCCGGGTCGCGAACAACTCGCGGGCGGCGGCCAGCAGAGCCGCACGGGTGTCTGCGACATGTTGTGCCCGACGCGTGACCGCCATACAACCCCCACGTGACGTACAGCCTGTATGTTGAAGATGTTGTCATCATCGGGCGCCCCCGGGCAACGACGCCACGCCGAGCACGGTTTCAGCGGACGCCGACGCCCCCGGGTACGGGGATAGAGAGGTGCGACGGTCATGGGCCTGCCGCTGAATCTGGCTGTGAAAATCGGTACGCATCTGGTCAAGCAGAAGATCAAGCGCGTGGACAAGTTCGCGATGATCGTGGAGGTCGAGCCGCTCTTCGCGTGCAACCTCAAGTGCGGCGGGTGCGGCAAGATCCAGCAGCCGCACGACGTGCTGCGCAAGCGCATGTCGGTGGAGCAGGCGGTGGCGGCGGTCGAGGAGTGCGGCGCCCCGATGGTCTCGCTGGCCGGCGGCGAACCGCTGATGCACAAGCAGATCGACCTGATCGTCGAGGAACTGCTCAAGCGCAAGAAGTTCGTGATCATCTGCACCAACGCGGTGCTGCTGCCCAAGCACCTGCACAAGTTCAAGCCGAACAAGAACTTCGCGTGGATGGTGCACATCGACGGCCTGCGCGAGAAGCACGACCAGGCGGTGGCCAAGGACGGCGTCTTCGACGAGGCCGTGGCCGCGATCCGGATGGCCAAGGCGGCCGGATTCCAGGTCTACACGAACAGCACGTTCTTCAACACGGACTCCCCCGAGACCATCGTCGACGTGCTGGACTTCCTCAACGACGACCTCAAGGTCGACCGGATCCAGATCTCCCCCGGATACGCCTACGAGAAGGCGCCGGTGCAAAACCGCTTCCTCGGCGTCGAGCAGACCCGCGCGTTGTTCAAGGCGGCCTTCTCCGGCGGCAAGCGCAAGAAGTGGCGGCTCAACCACTCCGCGCTGTTCCTCGACTTCCTCGAGGGCAAGCGCGATTTCGAGTGCACGCCGTGGGCGATCCCGTCCTACTCGCTGCTCGGTTGGCAGCAGCCGTGCTACCTGATGGGCGACGGCTACGTGCAGAGCTACAAGGAGCTGCTCACCGACACCGAGTGGGAGAACTACGGTCGGGGCAAGGACCCGCGCTGCGACAACTGCATGGCGCACTGCGGCTACGAGCCGACGGCCGTGCTGGCCACGATGGGTTCACTCAAGGAGAGCCTGCGCGCGGTGGTCTCGGGCTGAACCGCCCACAAACGCCACACAGCGGAAATTGGGTGGCTCGGGCACCCCTCACCGGCGCCCGAGCCACCACAACCTGATGAAACGTGAGCGTAGCGGAAGCCGCGTTGACACGTGTCGCATGGGGGGCGTCCGAACCAAATCTTGACTCTTTTCTGCACGTGGACACTGGCGTGTCGGGTAGCTTCGTCCCGCTGTCGGCCCACCACGGGGCCGGGGCGACACCGCGAGGCGCGTGTTCCGCGGGGTTCGAAATGGGGGCTTGTCCAGATATGGTTCAACGTTTTCTTCGGCGTCTCGCCGGTCCGATCCTGCTCGCCGTGTTCGCGGCGGTCCTGACCGCGGCGCCCGCGCAGGCCGCGCCCGACCGGGCGCAGGTGCGTCAGGTCTCGTCCGCCTCGACGCAGACCTCGCTCACCTCGACCGGCGTGTCGACCGGCGTGCAGACGCTCGCGGACACCTCTGCTCGAACCAGCGCCCAGCGGGCCTCGGTTCCGCAGCTGCACCCGGTCAAGACGAAGAAGAAAAAGAAGAAGAAGAGCTTCTTCAAGAAGGCCGGGAAGTTCATCTTCGCGATCATCGGCATCATCGTGCTCGCGATCGTCATCTACTTCGTCTGGCGCGCCCTCAAGCGCCGCAGCTGATCGACCGCCGGTCGACCACCGCCGCGCCATACGCCGGCGGTCGCCGACCGATCCACCTCACGAAACACCGCGCGCGCCCGGCCGGGTCCCCCGTCCGGGCGCGCGTTTCGCGTGTCCGGCTCCGCGCCGGACCGCATCAGTGGTGCCACGACGGGGACTTGCCCCCATCGCGCGTATCGGCCGACCGCCCCAGGGCGGACAGCACACCGAGAATCACCGTGGTCACCAGGAAAATCGCCAGAACCGTCATACCCCGAGCATGCCATTTGCTTGCACATGCATCGAGTGGCCGGACTGCCTGATTACCGCAATATCCTGCCACCGCCATCCTGTCCTCACGATCACCGCGCCGGCATGCTGGTCGCATGCTGCGCAATGTGGTCGTGATCGTCCAGGACGGGGTCGCACCCTTCGAACTCGGGGTGCTGTGCGAGGTCTTCGGCATCGACCGAAGCGAGGAGGGCTGCCCGGTCTACGACTTCGCGGTCTGCGCGGTCACTCCCGGCCGGGTGCGCACCAAGGCCGGCTACGACCTGTACGCCGAACACGGCCTCGACCGGGTCGCCGACGCCGACCTGATCGCCATCCCGGCCGCCGTCGAGCACGACGAACGGGTGGCCTCCGACCCGGTTCTCCTGGACGCCTTGCGGGCGGCCGAGGCCCGGGGCGCGTGGATCATGAGCGTGTGCACCGGCGCGTTCACCCTGGCCCGGGCGGGCCTGCTCGACGGCCGCCGCTGCACCTCGCACTGGAAGTACACCGACCGCCTGGCCCGGCAGTTCCCCCGGGCCGTGGTCGAGCCGGACGTGCTCTACGTCGAGGACCGCCGGGTGATCACCAGCGCCGGCACCGCCGCCGGCATCGACGCCTGCCTGCACCTGGTCCGACTGGAGGACGGCAGCCGGGTCGCCAACACGATCGCCCGCCGCATGGTCGTACCGCCGCACCGCGAGGGCGGCCAGGCGCAATACATCGCCCGCCCGCTGCCCGGGCCGACCGGCAGCCCGCTCCAGGCCACGCTCGCCTGGATGACCGAGCGCCTGGCCCGGGATCTGACCGTCGAGCGCATGGCCGAGCACGCGCTGATGTCCCCGCGTACCTTCGCCCGCCGCTTCCAGCAGGAGACCGGCACCACGCCCTACGACTGGCTCATCGCGCAACGGGTGCTGCTCGCCCAGGAGTTGCTGGAGGAGACCGCATTGTCGATCGACGCGGTCGCGGAGCGCTCCGGTTTCGGCAGCGCGGCGACGCTGCGCCACCATTTCCTGCGCCGTCGCGGCACCACGCCGCAGAACTATCGCCGAACCTTTTGCCCGGGGAGCGTCACCGCATGACCGCACCGATGATCCGCGCCGCCCGCGCCGACGACTACGACGCCATCGTCGCGGTCGTCGACGACTGGTGGGGCCGGCCGATGACCTCCGCCCTGCCCCGCCTGTTCCTGGACCACTTCCACACCACGAGCCTGGTCGCCGAGGACGTCGACGGGCTCGGCGGCTTCCTGGTCGGCCTGCTCTCGCCCGCGCGCGTCGACGAGGCGTACATCCACTTCGTCGCCGTCCGCCCGGACCTGCGCCGATCGGGCCTGGCGGCCGAGTTGTACGAGCGCTTCTTCGCGCTCGCGCGGGCGGCCGGGCGGGTTCGGGTGCGGGCGATCACCGGTCCGGGCAACACCGGTTCGATCCGCTTCCACACGACGATGGGCTTCACCGTGCGCGGACCGGTCGCGGATCTGGACGGGCCCGGTCGGGACCGGATGCGGTTCGAGCGGAGCCTGGATGTCGGACCGGGCGCGTAGCCTTCGAGGTTCGACGGTCCGGTCCGGCACTCTCTTGCCCCTGTCCGGCCCGGACCGTCGTCAGGACAGCCGGGCCGCGGCCCGCAGCGCGCGCATGACCTTGAACCGGTTCGGCCCCAGCACCATCATCGGGTGCGCGTGCAGCGCGTGTATGGCGTTGCGTTCCGCGCGCACCGCCGCCGACCACTGCCGGGTCAGTTCGGCGTCCAGTCGCCCCGGGTTCTCGCGCGCGAAGGTGGTGACCACCTCGGCCGCGTGGTCGCGGTCCCGCTGAAGGGCAATCAGCTCCGCCGGGATTTCCGCCGCTTCATACATGCGGATCATCGTAGGTGGCCGAATGCCCGACACCTAGGACATGCGTACGTCACATATGCCGCGAATCCTCCGGGGCGGTCGCCGGCGTCGCCTCCGCCGGCGGCCCCGTCTCCCCGCGCCCCGCCGCGCAGTACAGCGCGACCGCCACACCGAGCGCGGCGGCCCCGAGCAGGATGAGCCGATAGTCCACCACGACCAACAGACCCGCCACGCCGAGCACGGCGAACGCGGTGGGCGCGAACATGACCGTCCCGGCCGTCGCCGCGACCCGGCCCACCAGATGCGCCGGCGTCTCCCGCTGCAACACGGTCATCGCCGCCACGTGCACCGCCGGCAACCCGAACCCGTTCAGCACGCTGCCGGTCGCCACCGCGGGCAACCAGGGCAGCGCCCGCAGCCCCACCGCGATCGCGAACAACACCAGGCCGAGCACCGCGAACCCCTTCGCGCCCAGCCGCCGAATCAGCGCGCCGGCGGCCAACCCGGCCGCCACCGAGCCCGCGCCCTGGGCCATGTACAGCACCCCGGCGAACTCCGGCGAGCGACCCAGCCCCTCGTCGACGACGGCGTAGGTCACCCCGCCACTGATCCCCGACACCACCATCGCCAGCCCGCCGGCGACCACAAGCCGGCGCAGCGGCCGGTGCGCCCACAGGTGGCGCACCCCTTCCGAGGTCTGCGCGACCCATCCGGTCGCCGAGCGTTCCCGCACGGGCTGTTCGAAGCGCATCAACGTGAACACCCCCGCCGCGAGCACGAACGTGCCCGCGTCGAGCAGCGCGACGGTGTGTCCGCCCGACCACGCGAACAGGCCCGCGCCCGCGAGCGGGGCGATCAGTTTCATGCCCTCGGAGGCGCTGAGCCGCAGCCCGTTCAGATCGCCCAGGATGCCCGGCGCGACCGCCGCGGAGAGTGCGGTCGACTCCCCCGCGTCGATCAGCACGAAGCCGAAGCCGTAGCCGAGCATCACCGCGAACAGGATCCACACCTGCGCCTCGGACCGCACGGTGAGGGTGGCGGTGAGCAGTACGGCGAGCATCGTGTTGACCACCACGAGCAGCCGTTTGGCCGGCCATCGGTCCGCGAACGCGCCGAGCACCGGGCCGAGCAGGGTCGGCGCGAACACGCCGAGCGCCATGAGTGCGGCGATGCTGTCCGATCCGGTGAGCGACTTGGCCCAGACCCCGGCGACCAGGGTCATCGCGCTGCTGCCGAAACCGGAGATCACCACCCCGCTCAGATACAGGCCCGCGTTGCGGTCCCGGAGCACTTTTACCCCACTCCACGCCACGCCTTCACCACGCCCCTCGTCGTCGGTCTCGCGGCCGTCATTGCTCTACTTGCAGCCATGAGCAGCGCCGTCAGCCGATTCGTCGCAGAAGTTGAGCCCACCAGACTCAGGCCCGAGGGGGTCGAGCGTAGTGGACCGGAGGCCACCGACGTTGAGCCTTCCGCACTCAATTCCGAGAAACTTGAGCCCAGCGGACTCAAGTTCGACCTTTTCGAAGGTAAAAGTCCCGATCCGGACGCGTTCCGAGTGTTCGGCGGTTGGCTCGTCGCCCAGGCCCTGGCCGCCGCCGGGGCCACCGTCGACGCGGACCGGGTGCCGCACTCGCTGCACGCCTCGTTCCTGCGGCCGGCCGACGCGACGCTGCCGCTGACCTACCGGGTCACCCGGACCCTCCAGGGACGCACGCTGAGCCACCGTCGGGTCGACGTGCTGCAGGGCGACAGGATCGTCGTACACCTGGTCGCGTCCTTCCAGGTGACCCGCCCCGAGAGCGCGTTCGACCACGCCCCGAGCGCGCCCGCCGCGCCCGACCCGCACACGCTGCCCACCCTGGAACAGCTCCTGGACACGCTGCGCGGTCCGCTGCGCAGGCCGGGCCTGGTCCGGTACAACCCGATCGACATGCGCTTCGTCGCCCCGCCGACCTGGGCGGACGAGACGTTCGCCGCCCGCCCGCCACACAACGCGCTGTGGTGTCGCACCGACGGCGAACTCCCGGACGACCCGCTTCTGCACGCGTGCGCCGTCGCCTACGCGACCGACCTGACCTTCCTCGACACGCTGGTACTGCCGCACGCGCACACCCTGGCCGGACGCTGGATGCCGCGGGCCAGCCTGGACCACACGATCCGCTTCCACCGCCCGTTCCGCGCCGACGAATGGTGGTTGTTCGACCAGGAGGGCACCACGCTGCACGGCACACACGGCACGGTGCACGGTCGATTGTTCGACGCGGCGGGAAAGCTGTTTGCGACGGTCGGTCAGGAGGCACTGTTCGGCGAGCCGGTCGAACACCGGTAGCCGGGCCGCCGACGGCCGGTGGCCCCAGCCGAGGGAGTTCGCATGTCGCAGATCGGATTGCAGGTCGGAAAGGTCTCGCTCAACGTCAGCGACCAGGACGCGGCCAAACGTTTCTGGGTCGAGAAGATGGGCTTCGAGGAGGTGCTGGACACCCCCATGGGCGAGGCCGGCAGCCCGCGCTGGATCGAGGTCCGGGCGCCCGGCGACGGCATCACGCTGATCCTTTTCAGTCAGCGCTTCGACATGGAGAAGGTCGGCAGCCTGAACAACGTCCTGTTCACCTGCGACGACGTGCAGCGCACGTACGCCGAGCTGAGCGCGAGGGGCATCGACTTCCCGGACAAGCCCGCGCAGCAGGAGTGGGGTTGGTGGGCCACCTTCCGCGACAACGAGGGCAACTTCTACGGCCTGACCCAGCGCAACCCCTGACCGGCACCACCGCCGCCTCGGCGCGCCCCCGGACCGCACACGGCCGACCCGGCGACCGACCGCGACCGTCACCCCGCGCGGCCGACTGTGATCTTGGCCGCTTGCGCGGCCCCCGGGCCCACGCCTCTCGATTCCTGCGCACCGTTGGGATATCCCAGGGTGTCATGGCGGACAAGCTGCTCCTCGACTACGACGGTGCGATCGCGACGATCACCAACAACAACCCGGACCGGCACAACGCGTTCGACGACGAGATGGACGCGCTGCTCTGGCGGATCCTCGGCGAACTGCGGCAACGCCCCGAGATCCGGGCGGTGATCTGGCGCGGGGAGGGCAAGTCCTTCTCCTCCGGCCGCGACGTGTCCTCGATCGGCGGTCACCGGGTCGAGGACACGCACCACGAGTTGATGACGCGCGGCCATCGCGGCATCCAGCAGTTGTTCGACCTGGACGCGCCGGTGCTGGTCGCCTGCCGGGGCTGGTCGATCGGCGCGTCCTTCCAGCGCGCGCTGCTGTGCGACATCCGGGTCGCCGCCGAGGGCGCCCGGTTCATGCTCCCGGAGACCACCCACGGGGTGATCCCGGACACCGGCGGGGTGGCCCGCCTGTTCCAGATCTGCGGCCACGGGGTGGCGGCCGACCTGGTGCTGACCGGGCGGCCGATGGACGCCGCCGAGGCGTACGCGCACGGCATCGTCTCGCGTGTGGTGCCCGCCGACGCGCTGGACGCCACCGTGCGCGAGATGGCCGAGCGCATCGCCGCCGCGCCGGCCGTGACGATCAAGACCGCCCGCCGGATGCTCGCCCGGCTCGCCGAACCCGCGGTGCGTGCCTCGATGGCCGACGAGTTGATCGCCCAGACCTTCGTCAACAAGTCGGACGACTACGCCGAGTTCCGCGCCGCGCGCGCCGAACGGCGGCCCGCCCACTACACGGGGAGCTGACCCATGACCGAGACGACCGGGACGAGCGGGACGAGCGGAACGAGCGGGGCGTCCGACGGCATCATCGGCCTGCCCGAGCCGCCCGCCCTCGGCGCGAGCGCACTGCCCGCGGGCACCTACGCGGGCCGTACGGTCCTCGTCACCGGCGGCGGCACCGGCCTGGGCCGGGCGATCGCCCTCGAATTCGCCCGCCTCGGCGCGAACCTCGTCGTCGCCAGTCGCAAGGAGGAACACCTGGCGGCGGCCCGCGAGACGCTGGCCGAGACCGGCGCGAAGGTCCGCACCGTGAGCTGCGACATCCGCGAGCCCGAGCAGATCACCGCCGCCTTCGACGCGGCGGTCGACTCGTTCGGGCCACCCGACGTGCTGATCAACAACGCCGCGGCCAACTTTCCCGTACCCGCCGAGGAGATGTCACCCAACGCCTGGCGCACGGTCGTGGACATCACCCTCAACGGCACCTACTTCTGCGCCCGCGAATTCGCCCGCCGACACCTGGCGGCGGGCACCCCCGGCTCGATCGTCAACATCGGCGCCTCCTACGCCTGGACGGGCGGCCCCGGCTTCGCGCACAGCGCGGCGGCCAAGGCGGGCGTGAAGAACATGGTCGAGACGCTGGCGGTGGAGTGGGGCCCGTACGGGATCCAGGTCAACGGCCTGGTCCCGGGCCTGTTCCCGCACGAGGACATGACCGCCGACATCAAGGGCAACCTCGCCGGCACCCACGACAAGGACCCGTGCCAGCCCGCCATGCGGGTCGGCCGGCTGCGCGAACTCGGCTGGGCCGCGACGTTCCTGGCCTCGCCCTACGCCCGCTTCGTCTCCGGGCACACCCTGGTCGTGGACGGCGCCAACTGGCAGCGCCGCGGCCTGGTCAACCCGCCGGTGGTCACCGTGCGGCAGCAGATGGGCAAGGGGCCGTTCGTCCTGCCGTAGCCCGACTCCGGCCGGGCCGGGACGCCTCGATCCGCCCCGACCCGGCCGGTTTCCGCCCAAGCCCACCGGCACATCCCCGACGCATCCCCAGGGGCCCGCACCGGGCGATGCCCTGAATGGCATACATACGCGATATCTGCGCGGAAATGTGGACAATACGAAGAAGAGCCGAACGCGACTCCCGGCGCGAGCGGCCCGATGTGGTGTCCGTGCTCGTCGCCGCCCAGTGTCCCGGAGCCCCGCATGTCCGATCGGCGTCTGCCCTTCCGCACCCGCAGGCACGGCACGCCCGAACCGCCCGAGCGCTCGATGGACCCCCGCGCGGCGGACACCCCCGAACCCCCGCCCGTCGAGCACAGCCTGATCGACTCGGCGATCTACGTGGAGGGGGTCCGCGTCGCCTCGCCGACCACCCTCGCCGACACCTACCGAGAACTGCACGCCCGCCCGGGCGCCATGGCCTGGATCGGCCTGTACCGCCCCTCCGAGAGCCAACTCCTCTCCGCCGCCGAGGAGTTCGACCTGCACGCGCTGGCCGTCGAGGACGCGATCGTGGCCCACCAGCGCCCCAAGCTCGAACGCTACGGCGAGACCCTGTTCGTCGTCCTGCGCGCCGCCCGCTACCTCGACGACGTCGAGGAGGTCGACTTCGGCGAGCTGCACGTCTTCCTCGGCCGCAACTTCGTGGTCACCGTCCGCCATTCCGAGTCCCCCGACCTGTCCGCCGTGCGCCGCTGGGCGGAGGAGCGGCCCGAACTCCTGCGCCAGGGCCCCGAGGCGGTGCTCTACGCGATCCTGGACAGCGTCGTGGACGCCTACGCCCCGGTCGTCGGCGGACTGCAGAACGACATCGACGAGATCGAGGCGGAGGCCTTCCTCGGCGCCCCGAACGTCTCCCGGCGCATCTACGAACTCTCCCGCGAGGTGATCGAGTTCCAGCGCGCGACCCGCCCGCTGCTGCTCATGCTCGCCGACCTGTCCACCGGCTTCGACAAGTACCACGTGGACGAGGAGTTGCGTCGCTACCTGCGCGACGTCCAGGACCACGCGACGATCGCGGTGGAGCGCGTGGTGGGCTTTCGCCAACTGCTCGAAGGCATCATGCGGGTCAACGCGGTGGTGGTGACCCAGGCCCAGAACGAGGAGATGAAGCAGCTCACCGCGGCCAGCAACGCGCAGAACGAGGAGGTCAAGAAGATCTCCGCATGGGCGGCCATCCTGTTCGCACCGACCCTGATCGGCACCGTGTACGGGATGAACTTCGACCACATGCCCGAACTGCACTGGGCGTACGGCTACCCGTACGCGATCGGCCTGATGCTCGTGGTCTGCGCCGTCCTCTACCTGATCTTCAAGCGCCGGAACTGGCTCTGAGGCACCGGGAGCCCCCGACGCGTGCCATTCCCGACATCAAACCTGTCGTGATCTGTCAGGTACACGCGACAGGATCCTGATCGCAGGACGAACACCGAACCACGATCGAGGAGCATCACCATGGCGAACATCGTTCTCGTGCCCGGCTACTGGCTCGGCGCGTGGGCCTGGGACCGGGTCGCCGAACCGCTGCGCGCCGCCGGCCACGAGGTCGTCGCGGTCACCCTGCCCGGCCTGGAGCCCGACCGCACCGACGGCACGGGCGTCGACCTGGCCGCCCAGTCCCGGGCCCTGGTCGACGAGATCACCGCGCGCGACCTCACCGACGTGGTCCTGGCCGCCCACTCGGGCGGCGCGTTCGCCGCGTACGAGGCGCTGGACCGGATCCCGGAGCGGATCGCCCGGATCGTCTACGTGGACGCCGGCCCGGTGGCCGCGGGCGTCTCGTTCGCCGACCTCCAGGAGCCCGAGGAGCGGGCCCGGATCGAGGCCGAGGTCGCCGCCCGCGGCGACGGCCGCTACGTCTACCCCTGGGACCCGGCCGCCGACCCGGTGATGCTCGACGGCCTGTCCGACACCGACCTCGCCGAACTGCGCGCCCGCGCGATGCCCCAGCCGTACGCCGTGGCCGCGAGCCCGCAGCAGGTCGCCGACCCGGCCCGGCTGCGGGTGCCGGCCCACCTGATCACCTGCCTGTTCCCGGCCGAGCAGGTCGAGGCCATGATCGCCGCCGGGCACCCGTTCACGGCCGAGTTCGCCGCGGTCGAGCAGCGCACGGTGCACAGCCTGCCGACCGGTCACTGGCCGATGTTCTCGCGCCCGAAGGACCTGGCCGAATTGTTGTCGGACATCGCCGGCTGACCCCTGCTCCGGGGTGGGCCCAGGCCCACCCCGGTTCGGGGTGCCTCCCCCGTGACCTGCCCGGTCGGCGCCCGACACACTGATGACACCAGCAGTCAGGCAGATCCACGGGAGGACCCCATGAGCACGCTCACGCCAGACAGAGCCGACCCGCCGGCCACCCGGTGGCGGCTCGGCTGGGCGCTGCTGTGCGCCTGGCGCGGCTTCGCTCTGGTCTTCCTCTCGGTCCCCGCCCTCGCGCTGTTCATCACGTGCGTGGTGTTCATGGCGCTGCTGCCGATAGGCGTCGGCCTGCTGTTCTTCTTCCCCCTGATGTTGCTGTTGCGCGCCACCGCCAACGTGACCCGCAAGGCGATGCGCTCGTGGGCGCACGTCCCGATCGACACCCCGTACCGGCGGTTGCCCACGGGCGGCGGCGTGACCGGGCTGTGGGCGCGCACCAAGCGCATGATCACCGAGGCGGCCACCTGGCGGGACCTGCTGTGGGCGCTGCTCTACCTGCCGTCGAGCCTGCTCATCGCGTGCTTCCCGATGATGCTGATCGTCAACGGCCTGCACGGCGTGCTGATGCCGTTCCTGTGGGAGGTGGCCTACCGGCACGTCGACGACGCGCAGTGGTACACGTTCATCAAGGTGAACAGCGTGGAGAGGGCCGGCCTCGCGGTGCCGTGGGGCCTGGTCCAGGTGGCCGCCGGCCTCGCCCTCGCGCCCTGGTTCGCCCGGGTCAACGGCCTGTGGAACCGGTCCCTGCTCGCCCCCACCAAGCAGGCCGAGTTGGCGCTGCGGGTCCAGCACCTGACCGAGAGTCGGACCGACGCGGTGGACGCTTCGGCGGCCGAGCTGCGCCGGATCGAGCGTGACCTGCACGACGGCGCGCAGGCCCGCCTGGTCGCGATGGGGATGAACCTGGGCGCCGCGGAGGCGCTGATGAAGACCGACCCCGACGCGGCCCGCGTATTGCTCGCCGAGACCCGCGAGGCGTCCGCGAAGGCGCTGCACGAACTGCGCGACCTGGTCCGGGGCATCCACCCGCCGGTGTTGTCCGACCGGGGCCTGGCCGACGCGGTGCGCGCAGTGGCCCTGGAGAGCCCGCTCGACGTCAACGTCAACGTCTCGCTGCCGGGCCGGCCCGAACTCCCGCTGGAGTCCGCCGCCTACTTCGCGGTCACCGAGGTGCTGACCAACGCGGCCAAACACTCCGGCGGCCGGCACGTGGAGATCGATCTCACGTACACGGACGGCTCGTTGCGGATCGCGGTCACCGACGACGGCGAAGGCGGCGCCGATCTGATGAAGGGCACGGGACTGCGCGGCATCCAGCGCCGACTCGATACATTCGACGGGACGCTCGCCCTGCACTCCCCGGTGGGCGGCCCGACGACTGTAATCATGGAGCTGCCGTGCGACTTGTCCTCGCGGAAGACCTCGCCCTCCTGAGGGACGGGCTGGTCCGCCTGCTCCAGGCGCACGGCTTCGAGATCGTCGCGGCCGTGGACAACGGGCCCGAACTGCTCCGGGCCCTGGTGCAGCACAAGCCGGACGTCGCGGTGGTCGACGTCCGGCTCCCGCCGACCTTCACCGACGAGGGCCTCCAGGCCGCCCTGGAGGCCCGCAGGCAGGTCCCGGGACTGCCGATCCTGGTGTTGTCGCAGTACGTCGAACAGCTCTACGCCCGCGAACTGCTCGCGGACGGCACCGGCGCGGTGGGGTATCTGCTCAAGGACCGCGTGTTCAACACCGACGAGTTCGTGGACGCGGTCCGCCGGGTCGCGTCGGGAGGCACCGCGATGGACCCCGAAGTGATCTCGAAGCTGCTCGCCCGCAACGTGCGGGACAAACCGCTGGCCCAGCTGACGCCGCGCGAACGCGAGGTCCTGGAGCTGATGGCGGAGGGATGCTCCAACGCGGCCATCGCGGGCCGCCTGTTCGTCTCGGAGGGCGCGGTGAGCAAGCACACCACGAACATCTTCGCCAAGCTGTCGATCGACACCTCGGACGAAACGAACCGTCGTGTCCTGGCGGTTCTGGCCTACCTCAACGGAACCCACTAGGCGAACCCCCACGAACCGCAGGCCGGCCGGCGACATCACGAGCGGGCGATCACCCCACGGTGGTCGCACCCGCTCGGCCCGGGGCGGCGCAGGGACGACTCACCCGTGCCGGACGCACGCGCCGCGACAGGCGGGAGGTCGGCGGGCCGGCGCCCTCGTCCCGGCTCGCTCGGCGATCAGGAGCCGGTGGTCAGGCGCAGCAGGCGGTCCCGCTCCTCCTCGACGATGCGTTGGGCCCGGAGGACGACGGCCTCGGGCACCCCTTCGGGCAGCTCGCCGAAGTCGCGGAATCGGCGGAGGTCGCGTGGACGAACGCCGGTGATGTCGTAGGCCTTCAACGCGGCGAGCGACACGGCGTAGTCGTCGAGTGTGCGAGGCATGGTCTCCTTCTCGCGCGCTGAGAGGTCCGATCCGGGCGCCTCGGGCGAGCCGGCGTGAGCCGGATCAGGGCTGCTGTCGTACACGCTGCCCCCGTCTGATGTTGTCAACGTCATTGCGGCGGTGCGGGTTCCCGATACCAATCTTCCGGACGGGAGGGCGTGGGTCGCTCCCCCGTACGGATGAACTTCGCGACGCCTGTGGCAGGCGGCGCGGGTTTTCGCTACTTCCCCCGCCGCGGTGTGTGCGTCGCACACCCCCGACGGGCCCCCATCACCTCACGGTGTTCGAGGACGCACAGATTGTCATGACGCGGGGTGGAAAGCCAAGCATCTTTGGATACTGGTCCGAATCCGACCCCTTCCGTCCGCATCAACGCCCGGCCCCGGGGAACAAGGGCGCGCGATGATACGTTCGGCGTGGTAAGTGTTTGACCCTGAATTGCCCGTTGAGCAAGGAGCGTGTGTGTCCGCCCAAGAGACGGACCCCCCTAGTACCGGTCCCTCCCGAGACTGTGATCGAAGCCGCGACGTCCGGGAGGCGGTCTCATGACCGCGGCTCTGGGCATAGCCGCGATCGTCGTGCTGACCCTCGGTACCGGTTTCTTCGTCGCCCAGGAATTCGCCTACGTGGCGGCCGACCGGAGCCTGCTGCGTCGTCGCGCGGAGGCCGGTGACAAGGCCGCCGCCCGGGCGATGACCGTGATGGGTCGACTGTCGTTCATGTTGTCGGGTGCCCAGCTGGGCATCACCGTGACGGCCCTGCTGGTCGGTTTCATCGCCGAGCCCGCGCTGGCCGCCGTGATCTCCCCCCTCCTCGAACTGGTCTCGGTACCCGACGGCGCCGTCCCGGTGATCGCCCTCGTCCTCGGCTTCGCGGTCGCCACCGCGATCCAGATGGTGCTGGGCGAGCTGGTCCCGAAGAACTGGGGCATCGCCGAACCGGAGCGTGTCGCCGTCCTGCTGGGCCGGCCGACCATCGTGTACCTGAAGGTCGCCGGCCCGCTGATCCGGCTGTTCGACACCCTGGCCAACCGCATCGTGCGCTCGATCGGCATCGAACCGGTCGAGGAGTTGCACGGTGGGGCCACCACCGAGGAGCTGGCGCACATCGTCGACGAGGCCGGCCGGGACGGCGACCTCGATCCCGGTCTGTCCGGGATCCTGCGCCGCGCGATCGCGTTCGGCGACCTGAGCGTGGACCAGGTGATGGTGCCGCGACCGGACGTGGTCCGCGTCCGTGCCGAGACCACCGCCGCCGAGCTGATCGAATTGGTCGCCGAGTGCGGCCACTCGCACTACCCGGTGGTCGGCGAGCGGGTCGACGACGTACTGGGCGTGGTCGGCGTGGCGTGCCTGCTCGAGGTGGCCCCCGAGGACACCGCGCACGTCACCGCCGGATCCATCGCCCGCCCCGCGCTGCTCGTCCCCGACACCGCCGGGCTGGCCTCGCTGCTTGAACAACTGCGGGCCGCCAACGAGGAGTTCGCGGTCGTCCTGGACGAGCACGGGGGACTCGCCGGGATCGTCACCTACGAGGACGTGGCCGAGGAACTGGTCGGCGAGATCGCCGACGAGAGCGACGACGAGGACCCCGTCGACACCGAGCCGGAGGACGGCTGGTGGCGCCTGGACGCCGGACTGCGGGTGGACGAGACCGAGCGGATCGTCGGCGCCGAGTTGCCCGACGGGCCCTACGACACCCTCGGCGGTCTGGTCATCGCGCACCTGGGTCGGCTGCCCGAGGTGGGCGACCGGATCCGGGTCCCCGACCCCGACGAGGTCCGCGCCGGGCGCTCGGCCGAGGAGGACGACGAGCCGATCCGCTACACCGAGATCGAGGTGCTGGCGGTCGAGCGGCACGTGCCGGCCCTGGTCCGCCTGCGGGTGCTGACCTCCGAGCCCGCGTTCCCCCGCGACATTCCCGAATGGAGCGCCGATCGGCGCTCCGCAGACCCCACACGCACCACAGAGGTGACCGCATGACCCCGTCCCTGGCCTCCGGTGGTGGCCTGGGCTCGATGGAGCTGGGCCTGTGGCCGGCCCTGGCCGTCACGGTCGCGCTGCTCGTGGGCAACGCGTTCTTCGTCGCCGCCGAGTTCGCGATGGTCGCCGCGCGGCGGCACCGCCTGGAGGCGCTGGCCGCCGAGCGCAAGCGCGGCGCCAAGTCGGCGCTGGCGGGCGTACGGGAGTTGTCCCTGATGCTGGCCGGTGCCCAGTTGGGCATCACCATGTGTTCGCTGGGCCTGGGCATCGTGTCGGAGCCGGCCATCGCCACGATGCTCGACCCGCTCTTCGACGCCGTCGGCATGCCGGCCGCGGCGGGGCACGCGGTGGCGTTCGCGATCGCGCTGGTGGTCGTGGTGATCCTGCACATGGTGCTGGGCGAGATGGCACCAAAGTCGTGGGCGATCGCCGGCCCCGAGAAGGTCGCGCTCGTCCTGGCCCCGTCCTTCCGCGGCTACACCCGCGTGGTGCGACCGCTGCTGCGCGCGATGAACGGGGTCAGCAACGCGATCCTGCGGCTGGCCCGGATCGACCCCAAGGACGAGTTGTCGCACCCCAAGGACGCCGAGGGGCTGCGCCGCCTGGTGGGCGAGTCCCGCCGGCTGGGCCTGATCGACAACGCCTCGCACGACGTGCTCTCGGGCACGCTGCGCACGCACACCGAGCCGCTGGCCCGGCTGATCGTGCCGACCGCCGAGATCGACTCGGTGCCGGCCGACGCGGGACCGGAGGAGATCGCCGCGGTCTCGCGCCGCAACGGCCGCAACCGGCTGCTCGTGCGCGGCGAGGACGGCACGCTGTTCGGGGTGGTGCACATCCGCAAGGTGCTCACCTCGCGCACCCAGGCGTCCGGGAACACCGCCGGCGAACTGGCCACCGCGGTGCTCACCCTCACCGTGGACACCCCGATCCAGCGCGCCGTGGCCGCCCTCCAGGAGCGCCGCGCGTCCCTGGCCCTGGTCCACGCCGCCGACGGCACCCTCCTGGGCCTGGTCGGCCTGGACGACCTCCTCGGCAGCGTGCTGGGCGCCAGAGCCGCCTGACCGCGCCCCGGCCGGCCCCGATCGGGTGACACCGGTCGGCCGGTCGGGTTGCTTTGGTCCGGGCCCGGGGGCGGGGCGTGTCACGTTCGCCGCATGAGAGTCGATGTCGGACACGGTCCCGCCTTCGCCGCCGCGCGCCGCCTGCCCGATCCGGGCGAGGCGACGCGGGCCGAATCCGGCCCGATGACGGCGCACCGCGCGGGCGTGGAGGTCTCCGCCGACTCCGCCGGGGTGCGGTTCGACTTCACCGGGCCCGGCCGGGTGCTCACCCGGACCCGCGACCCGTCCGCGTTCGCGTCGTTCGTCGCCGGTCTGTTGCCCGTACGCAACCGAGCGAGGGCGGCCGGCGACGGCTCATCCCGATGCGCGGTACGCGCCCGGGGTGTGGCCGAAGGCGCGCCGGAAGACGTCGATGAACGCGCTCGCCGAGGACCACCCGCAGCGGTGCGCCACGGTGGTCACCGGTATGTCCTCGGCTAGCAGGACCAGCGCGTGGTGCAGGCGCGCCTGGGTGCGCCACTGCGGGAACGTCATGCCCACCTCCGCCGCGAACAGCCGGGTCAGCGTGCGCTCGCCCGCGCCCACCGCCGCGCCCAGAGCGGCCAGTGTGCGCTGATCGGCGGGATCGGCCCGCAGCAGCGCGCAGACCGCCACCAGGCGCGGATCCCGGCCGGCGGGCAGGTGCAGCGCCTGCCGGGAGCTGTGCCGGAGCTGGTCCAGCAGGACCGCGAGGATGCGTCGCCCCTCGTCGGTGTCCACGAGGTCGGGGCGGCTGTAGGCGATGATCAGCTCGCGCAGCAGCGGGCCGACGGCGAGCACCGCCGGGCGGGCCGGGTCCAAGGGATCGGCGTCGGCGGGGATGCCCACCGCGTGCAGCACGGTCCGCCCGTGCGCACGATGCCGGTGCAGGGTGCCGGCCGGGATCCACAACGCGCGGGTGGCGGGCGCGACCCAGGTGCCGGCGTCGGTGCTCACCGACAACACGCCCCGGCCCGCGTAGACGACCTGGTGCACCTCGTGCCGGTGCGCCGTCACCCCGCCCCCGGCCGGCAGGTGACGGGTGTTCGTGCTCAGCCCGGTGGGCGGCTCGGCGAGGGGTTGGCGGGAGATCGGCATCGCCCGGCAGGTTATCGCGGGCCCGCCGACGGCGCCGCCCCACACCGACCCGGCCGCGACGGTGCGCGGGGCGGTGTAGGCCGCCCGCGGATCGGGGACCGGCCGGGCATGAACGTACGCGCGCTGGCCGTCGACTTCGGGGACACCCTGGCGATCCCCGGGCCCGACCCCGACGGCCGTCTCGTCCTGGAGGTGTTGCGCGAGTTGCCGGGCACACACGTCCCGGACACCTTCGTGGCCGCCTACGACCACGTGCACCGGATCACCCGCGAGGGCGACCGGGTCCGGGACACGCACACCTCCTTCGCCACCGAGATCCACTGGGCCGCCCGGTTGTGCGGGGCGCGCGTCCCGGACCCCGGGGCGGCCCTCGAACCGGTCTTCGAGCGGGTCCCCGACTCCCGGGTGATCCGCCGGGCCGCCGAGGCGCTGCTGCGCATCCGGGCCCGCGGCGACCTGGTCTGCGTCCTCGCGTGCGACACCCAGCGACCCGAGTCGGTACGCCGGCGCACGCTGGCCGAGGCGGGCATCGAGGACTGCTTCGACGCCGTCGTACTCTCCTGCGCGATCGGCCTGCGCAAGCCGCACCCGCACTTCTACGCCGAGGTCGAACGCGCCTGCGGCGTCCCGCGCGAGGGGATCATGTTCGTCGGCAACACCCCGAGCAAGGACGCCACCGCGCCGCACGTGTACGGGATGCGCGCCGTGTTGATCGCGCCGACCGGGCGCCCGCCGGGCCTGGCCCCCGCGATCGGGGTGATCGGGCACTTCGCCGAGCTGCCCGACCACCTCGATCGCACCGCCGCCGACCGGCCCACGCTCAGCGGCGAATCTCCGCCACGTGCTCCACGTTGAGCACGTCCGCGACCTCGCGGCTCGGCGCGGTCGCGAACCACGCGTCCAGGATCTCCATCAACACCGGCCCCGAGGTCAGCCGCATGCTGAGCGCCAGGACGTTCGCGTGGTTCCAGCGCCGCGCGCCGGCCGCCGTCTCCGCGTCCGAGCACAGCGCCGCCCGGATCCCGTCCACCTTGTTCGCGGCGATCGACGCACCGGTACCGGTCCAGCAACACACGATCGCCTGATCGGCCCGCCCCGCCGCCACCTCGCGCGCGGCCGCGGCGCTCACCGGCGCCCAGTCGTCGGCGAACTCGGGCGTGTGCGCCGGGTCGAAGGCGCCGAAGGCCAACACGTCGTGGCCACGCTTGCGCAGTTCGTCGGCGAGGTACAGGCCGCAGCCCTTGATCTGGTCGGCCGAGATCGCGATGCGCATCGGATACTCCCTGGTCGGTGCTTCGTCTGGTCGGTGGTCGGCACCTTGTCGGCACCGGGTGTGAGACTGGACAGCATGGTCCCCACGGACACTCTGCACCTGACCCGACACACCTCCGCGCTCGGGTCCATGGCGGCCGTGTCCGCGCCCGCGCATCCCGCGCTCGCGCACCTGTTCGACTCCTATCTCGGCTACGACGAGCACACCCACGCGCCGCTGCGCCGCCGCGAGGTGGCCACCGGTTCGATCACCGTGATCATCGGATTCGTGCCGATCCGGGTCCACTCCCCGCACGGGGGGCTGGACACGCCGGGCACCACCCGCTCGTTCGTGGCCGGGCTGCACGACGGGCCCACGCTCGTCGAGCACGACGGCCGACAGGCCGGCGTCCAACTCGACCTGACCCCGCTCGGCGCCTACACGCTGCTCGGTCTGCCGCTCGCCGAGATCGCCGACCGGGTGGTGCACCTCGACGACCTGCCCGGGTGGGACGGCGACGCGCTGGTCGACCGGCTGGTGTCCGCGCCCGACTGGTCGACCCGCTTCGCCCACCTCGACGAGATCCTGCTCCGCCGCCTGGCGATCGGCCCCGAGCCGCTGCCCGAGGTGATCCGCTCCTGGGACCTGTTGACGGCGAGCGCCGGTCGGATCGACGTCACCACGCTGGCTCGGGAGACGGGATGGAGCCGACGCCACCTCGGCGCCCGCTTCCGGGAGACCGTCGGCCTGCCGCCCAAGACGGTGGCCCGGGTGTTGCGCTTCCGGCACGCGATCACGCTGCTGGAGGCAGCGCCGCGCTCGTGGGCCGAGGTCGCGGCGGAGGCCGGCTACTACGACCAGGCGCACTTCAATCGTGATTTCAAGGTGCTCGCGGGCTGCACGCCCGGCGCCTACCTGGGCTCCCGGCTGCCCGCCGGCGGCTTCGCGGCCTGACCCGCGCCGGCCGACGGCGCTCGTTCCCGTTTGTCCAATACCGCGCGG
This sequence comes from Embleya sp. NPDC056575, assembly GCF_042793325.1. Classification (NCBI taxonomy): domain Bacteria; kingdom Bacillati; phylum Actinomycetota; class Actinomycetes; order Kitasatosporales; family Streptomycetaceae; genus Embleya; species Embleya sp. NPDC056575. Next base: position 34,327 of record NZ_JBHTVA010000014.1, on the reverse strand, counting down.
GGTCCTCCGCCGGAGGCTGGTCTCGACCCACCCGGCACCCGCCGGACCCACCGGAACAGGCCGCCACACCCGGCCTCGAGGAGCGCACCATGAGCGACAACACGCTGATCTCCGACCTCGTCCCGACCCTGCGCTACAACGACGCGTCGGCGGCGATCACCTTTCTCCGGGAGGCGTTCGGGATGACCGCGGTCATGGTGGTCCCGGGCGACGACGACACCGTCGCACACGCCGAGCTGACCTTCGGCAACGCCGTGGTCATGCTCGGCAGCAACCCGCCGGAGGGGTCCGACGCGTTGCTGCGGTGGCCCGTCGGCGGCTCCGCGCTCTACGGCGTGATCGACGGCGACGTGGACGCGCACTGCGCGCGGGCGGTGGCGGCGGGCGCGACCGTGGTGCTGGAGCCGAAGGACCAGGACTACGGCGGTCGCGACTACACCGTCCGCGACCCCGAGGGCAACCTCTGGAGCTTCGGCAGCTACCGCCCGAAGGTCTGAGCCCGCGTGCGTCGGCGGGCCGGTGCGCGACCGGGCCCGAGCCCGCCGATGATCGCGTCGTCCCCACGGGCTAGCGTCGTTCCGTGGAGATCGAGACTCTGGGGTACGACCACCCCGATGTGCGCAAGCTGGTGGCGGATGTGCAGCAGGAGTACGTGCACCGCTACGGCGACCCCGACGAGACGGCGGTCGACCCGGGCGAATTTCTGCCGCCCCAGGGCCTGTTCTGCGTGGCATACGACAACGGCGCCCCGATCGCCTGCGGGGGCTGGCGGGCCCGCGGCGCGTCGCCGGAGGATCCGAGCCTGAACGACGGCGACGCCGAGCTCAAGCGGATGTACGTGGTGCCGCACGCCCGCGGGCGCGGTCTGTCCCGGGTGATCCTCGCACACCTGGAGGAGAGCGCCCGGGCGGCGGGCCGGCTGCGGGTGGTCCTGGAGACCGGCGCCAAGCAGCCGGAGGCGATCGCGCTGTACCGGTCCTCCGGATACGAGCGCATACCCGGGTTCGGCTACTACAGGGACTACCCGAGCAGCATGTGCTTCGCGAAGGCGCTCTGAGGTCCGCCGGCGGGGGCGACCCCGCCGGCGGACCGACCGTCAGTGCTCCACGTCGGACCCGGCGGTCTGCGCGCCGCGCAGCATGAACCAGGCCGCGACGGCGGCGGCCAGCAGCACCACCGCGCCCGCGCCGGCCGCGATCCGCAGTCCCTCCAGGAACGCGTCGTTCGCCGAGTGGGTGAGGTCGGCGGCGACCTGCCCGGACACCGTGTCGGCCGCCTCGGCGGCGCCCGCGAGCGACTCGCGCGCACCGTCGGCCGCCGACCCGGACACCCCCTCGGGCACCGTGAGATGGCCCCGGTAGATCCCGGTGACCACCGAGCCGAGCAGCGCGATGCCCAGCGCCGCGCCCAGTTCGTACGCGGTCTCCGAGACCGCCGAGGCCGCGCCCGCGTTCTCCTTCGGCGCGCTGCCCAGGATCAGGTCGGCGGTGACCGTGAACGAGAAGCCCGCGCCGACACCGACCAGGAGCAGCACGCCGCCCAGGTAGAGGTACGGCGTGTCCTCGGCCAGCACGGTGAGCGCCCCCAGGGCCAGCCCGATCGCGGTCAGGCCCGACGTCACCACCACGCGCGGGGTGAGCCGGCGGGCCGCCGCGCCGGCGAGCAGACCCGACACGATCGCCCCGACGGTGGCCGGCAGCTCGGCCAGGCCCGCCTGCAACGGGCTGCGTCCCTGGACCAGTTGGAGGAACTGGGACAGGAAGAAGATCAACCCGGACATGCCGAGCACGGTGAGCAGGTCGGCCAGTACCGATCCGGAGAACGCCCGGTTGCGGAACAGGCGCATGTCGAGCAGCGGCACCGGCAGCGACAACTGCCGGCGGCCGAACCACACCAGCGCGCTCACCCCGATCGCGAGCGCCGCCCACACGTCGGGGCGCAGCAGGCCGTGGGTGGCGGCCTCCTTGACCGCGTATACGGTCGCGATCATGCCGACCAGGGACAGTGCGGCGCTGAGCATGTCCCACGGGCCCGGGTTCGGGTTGCGCGACTCGGGGAGCATCTTGACGCCGACGGCGATCAGTACGGCCATCACCGGCAGGTTGATCAGGAAGACCGAGCCCCACCAGAAGTGTTCGAGCAGGAAGCCGCCGACGACCGGCCCGAACGCGGCGCCGGCCATCGACATCGCACCCCACACGCCGATCGCGAAGCTGCGTTCGCGCGCGTCGGGGAAGATGTTGCGGACCAGGGCGAGGGTGGAGGGCATCAGCGACGCACCGGCGACGCCCATCGCGACCCGGGCCGCGATCAGCGCCTCGGCGCTGGGCGCGTAGGCGGCGGCCACGGACAGCGCGCCGAACGCGGCCGAACCGAAGAGCAGCAGCTTCTTGCGGCCGATCCGGTCGCCGAGGGTGCCGGCGGTGACCAGCAGACCGGCGATGACGAAGGAGTAGACGTCGCCGATCCACAACAGCTGGGTGCCGGTCGGCTCCAGGTCCTCGCTGAGGAACGGGATGGCCAGGCCGAGCACGGTGGCGTCGATCGCCACGAGCAGTACCGACAGGGTCAGTACGCCGAGCGCGATCCAGCGGCCCGGCGCGCCCTTGGCGGGGTTGCCGGTGCCGGTATGGGCGGGAGCCGAGGAAATGGGAGCTGCCATGATCGAAAGTCCAAAAAAAGAGATGGAACCAGGGGTGGGGCGACGGATCGGGTGTCGCGTCGCCCCGGGGGTCAGTCGGGGTTGCCCGGGGTGCGCCGGGCGCCGCCGAGCAGGAGTTCGGTGACCGAGCGGGCCGCGTCGCGGCCGGCGAGTCGGCCCTCGTGCACGGCCCAGCCGGCGGCGGCGACGAACGAGAACAGCGCCTCGGTGACCCACTGGGCGGTCAGGTCGACCCGCATCGAGCCGTTCTCCTGGCCGCGCCGGACCACGGCGGCCACCTGCTCGTCCATCACGCTCCAGGCCCGCTCCAGGTCCGGGTCGCCGACCAGCGAGCTCTCGCCGTACAGGAACGCCAGGTAGTCGGCGCAGGGCATCAGCTGCTCGACCAGGTCGCGCAGCGCCCGCGGCACGTCGTCGGCGCTCAGGTCGGCGGTGTCGATCGCGCGTCCGATCCGGGCGGATGCCTCCGCGCCGAGCGCGGTGATCAGCGCCGGGCGGCCGGGGAACATCCGGTGCAGCGTGGCTCGGCTGATCCCGGCGGCGCGGGCGATCTCGTCCATGGACGAGGCGGGGCGCCGGAGCAGCAGGGTGACGGCGGCGCGCAGCACCTGCTCGTTGTCGGTGGGCATGGATCAATTCTAGCCCAGATGAGACAACTTTGTCTCAGGAATTACGCGACGGGCTCAGCCGGCACGCTGCGGCATCAGGGAGGTGTCGCGAGGTCGGGGGCACGCCGCGGGGTCGGGGGCACGCCGTGGCGGCGGGGCGGCGCGTCGTGGCGGCGGGTCAGCCCGCGCCCTGCGGGGTCAGCTCCGGGCGGGGCTCCTGCCAGGTCAGCACCGCGCTGCCGAGCCCGGCCTTGAGTCCGGCGCCCGGAAACACCCGCAGCCGCCACGGCGACAGGCGCATCACCGCGAAGTCGGGCGAGGAGGGCTTCTCCCACCCGGGCACCCCGGCCGGGTCGTAGCCCAGCGGCTCCGGGGTGTCCCGGAACAGGTGCCACACCCGCTCGCGGACCTCCTCGTCGAAGAGCAGGTCCGCGCGGCATTCGGCGGCGCACGTGTCGTGCGTGGGCGACCAGTAGTTGCAGGACACGAACGGGTTGCGGGCGATGTGCGCGCGCTTGGTCGCGGTCGGCGCGGTGGCCACCCAACCGGTGAGTCGACCGTGCTCCCACACCCAGTAGGGGTGCAGGATCCGGGTACGCGGGCGGCCGGCGCTGTCCACGGTGGCGATCGAGGCCCACACGATCGAGTGGGCCATGGAGACGAAGGCCGGGGCCGCGGTTTCCAGATCGGTCATGGCGGCAACCCCTGTCTCGTCGTAACGGCCCGACACCCACCCCCATACTGTCGTGAACGAGCGCGACCCTAAAGGCCCATCGGGAAGTCGTACGAGGCCGGCGGCTTGATCCGCACCTGATCGCCCTGGAACATCACCGAGATCTGGTCGTGCGGACGCAGCTCGATCCGGGCCGGATCGCCGGTCACCAACTCGCCGTTGAGGTAGGTGCGGTAGGTGTGCGTGGCGTCGGGGGTGAGTGCGCCCAGGTGGGTGTCGTCGAACCTGACGTTCCACATCGCGAACAACTGCCCCAGGACGAAGCGGGCGTTCGCGTCGTGGCTCTCCACGTGCAGTACGCCGCTGTTGTCGTGGGTGTGCAGGTCGGCCAGCAGCCCGGACCGGTGGTCGATGCCCAACTCGGGGGCGACCTCGACGCGCTCCAGGCCGACGAAGATGTCCAGATGCACATGGAAGTGCTGCTTCGCACCCTCCATCGTGTCCAGGGCCAGCCCCACGTCGGCCCCGCGCTGCGCGCTGTCGGCGGGCACCGGCCAGGGCGGCAACTCGGCGTTGGTGGAGGCCTTCGGCCGCGGCAGTGGGGGCCGGGCGTCGGCGGCCACGGGGGCGCCGGCGGCGAGCGAGCAGGCGGACAGGAGCGCGGCGGCGACGCCGACTCCGCCGCGGAGGTGACGGTTCATCAAGGGCCTTCCGGAAGCGGGACGAAATCACCAACCTGGCGGCTTCGGCGGCGCCGACGAAAGCCGATCGGGCGCGTCGGGGCCCGACTTCACCCATACGGGGCACGGTGCGGCGCGCCGCCGGCGGCGTGCGAGATTCGGGCCGAACGGGGGGCGGCTCGCTCTGGTATGCGCTCGGGTGTTCGGGTTGAGTACCGCCCTGGAGACCCGCCCCGGAGATTCGCCCCGACGTCCACATGGATGGAGTTGCCGGCCGATGCCCACCCCCTCTCACCTCACGCCGTTCCGGATCGAGATACCCGAGGCCGAACTGGTCGATCTGCGGGAGCGCCTGGCGCGCACCCGATGGCCCGAGGCGGAGCCCGTGGCCGACTGGTCGCAGGGCATCCCGCTCGGGTACACGCGGGAGTTGGCCGAATACTGGCGCACCACCTACGACTGGCGCAGGATCGAGGCCGGGTTGAACGCCCATCCGCAGTTCAGGGCCGAACTCGACGGTGTGGGCATCCACTTCCTGCATGTGCGCTCGCCGTACCCGGACGCGATACCGCTGATCCTGACCCACGGCTGGCCCGGTTCGATCATCGAATTCCTGGACGTGATCGGCCCGTTGACCGATCCCGTCGCCCACGGCGGGGACTCGGCGGACGCGTTCCACGTGGTGCTGCCCTCGCTGCCCGGCTACGGATTCAGCGATCGGCCGACCGAAACCGGGTGGGGCGTCGACCGGATCGCCCGGACCTGGGCGCGGCTGATGGCCGACCTGGGCTACGAGCGCTACGGCGCGCAGGGCGGCGACTGGGGATCGATGATCACCGCGTCGCTCGGTCGCCAGGACCCGGAGCACGTGCTCGGGATCCACCTGAACATGCCGGTGGCGATGCCGGACGCCGACGCGATGCGAGACCCGACGCCCGAGGAGCGCCAGGCGCTGGCCGACCTGGCCACGCACTCCGAATGGGACTCCGGCTACAGCAGGATCCAGTCCACCCGGCCGCAGACCCTCGGCTACGGCCTGACCGACTCCCCGGTGGGCCAACTCGCCTGGATCGTGGAGAAGTTCCGGCAGTGGACCGACTGCGAAGGGCACCCGGAGAACGCGCTGCCGCGCGACCACATGCTCGACAACGTGACGCTGTACTGGCTGACCGGCACCGCCACCTCCTCGGCCCGCCTGTACTGGGAGAGCTATCGCGACCCCGACCTGGCCGAGGTCGACGTGCCGACCGGATGCTCGGTCTTCCCGCACGAGATCATCCGCGCCTCACGTCGCTGGGCGGCCAACCGCTTCCGCGACCTGCGCTACTGGAACGAACTTCCCCGAGGGGGCCACTTCGCCGCCTTCGAACAACCGGAGCTGTTCGTGGAGGAGATCCGCCGCTTCTTCCGCCTGCTGCGTTAGCCGTGTGACGGCGAGGGACTCGGAGCGAGCGGCGTCGGCTACGACGAAGCCGCCGGGCTCGGGTGTGTCGTCGGCAGGAGTGCCTCGCAGATCTTCAGGGCTTCGGCGACCGCCGGCTCCGTGCGGTCGAGGGCCGACGGGCCGCCCGGGGGCAGGTCCACCCTGTGGTCGTGGAGGCAGCTTGCGAATGCCCGGATGCCGGAGTCGTTCGGGGCGGCTGTGCCTCGGCTGCCCGGAGCGCGGGAGGGGCGCAGCGTCGCGCAGGTCTCCTCGGCCTTGCGGAGCGCGGGATCGGTCGCGCGTGGGCGGCCGGGGAAGCCCGAGGGGCGTTCGCCGGCCGGGCGGCTCGGGCGATCGGATGGGCGGGCGGTGCCATCGGGCCGACCCGACGGGCGGGCTCCCCCACCCGGCCGTCCGGTCGGCACCGTGACCCCGTTCGCGCGCAGACAGTCGGTGTACGCCTTCGTGGCGTCGGCACCGGCGCTCGGCGCGCTCGACGGACCCGCGACGCTCGTGCTCTTGCCGCTGTTCCCCCCACCACATCCGGCCAGCAGCAACACGAGTGCCGAGGCGGCGACCGGCACCACCGCCGTGGTCCACGCCGATCGACCCGGGTACCTCGTCATGACGTCCTTCCCACGCGACTCGGGAACGGCCGCCGGACGGCGCACCACCCATCCGCCCCGGACTCAAGCACGGCGGGATGGTGGTTGGCCGCGCGCCGCCTGGGAGTTCGCTGGGAGCCCGGACCCCTTCGGGCGGACGACTTGTCGCGATCGAAGCGCTTTCAACCGGTACGCGCACGGCTCGCGGCCTCGATTCGCCGTCGCGTTGCCGGCCGATTCCCAGACGGCCGACAGCCTTCCGGTACGTGTCCGGTTCAGTCTTGGCCGCCATGAGGCGTGTACGACTACGACGCAAGTCGGTCCTGCTCAACCTGACCCTGGCCGCCGCGTTGGTCACCGGCGCCGGCTTCGCCTACGCGGCGGTGGACGACGGGGGCGGATCGACGCGCGCCGGCCGGGTGCGTACGGGCAAGGTCACCAAGGGCACGGTGATGGCCACGGTGTCCGCGGCCGGGTCGTTGAGTTCGCCCTCCGACACGGGGGTGGCCTTCACCGCCGCGGGCAAGGTCACCGCGGTCGCGGTCAAGGTGGGCGACCGGGTCACCGCCGGCCAGGTGCTGGCCCGGATCGATCCGGCCCAGGCCCAGGAGGCGCTGGACGCGGCGAAGTCGGCCGTGAGCGTGGCCCAGGCGAATCTGACCAAGGCCCGCGCGGGCACCCCGGTCCAGCAGGGCGGGGGCGGCAACGGAGGCGGCAGCAACGGCGGTGGCGGCGGCAACCAGGGCAGTGGCAACCAGAGTTCCGGCATCGAGAACACGGCCGTACGCGGCGGCACCGGCGATACCGCCTCCCGCGATGTGCCCGCCGCCACGCCCACGACGGCGCCGCCCGGGTCCGCGTCCACCCCTGTCGCCCAGCCGCACCCGACCGTCACCGTCACCGTCACCAAAACCGCGACGGCCACCCCGTCGCCGAGCACGACGGTGGACGCCGCGGCGGTCAGCCAGGCCGAATCGGCCCTGGTCACCGCGAACAACAAGGTCGCCGACGCGCAACGGGCCCTGGACGGCTGCACCCTGATCGCCCCCTCCGACGGCGTGGTGGCCTCGGTGTCGGGCAAGGTCGGCGACAACGTCTCCGCCGGCGGCTCGGGCGGGACCGGCGCTTCCACCGGCTCGGGCGGGTCCGGCGGGTCCGGCGGCCAGGGCGGCTCGTCCACGGCCTCGAACAGCACGGCGAGCGGATTCGTGGTGCTCGCGAATCCGACCGGCATGGAGAGCCGGGTGTCCTTCTCGGAGGCCGACGCGGCCAAGGTCAAGGCGGGACAGCCGGCCACGGTCACCCTCAACGTGAACTCCGCGATCCGGCTGAACGCCAAGGTGGTGAGCGTCAATCCGCTCCCGGACGGCGGCGGGTCGACCGGTTCGGTCAAGTACGGCGCCACCATCGCGCTCCAGGGCGACGTGTCCACGCTGCGCACCGGCCAGACCGCGAACATCTCGGTGATCGTCGCCCAGGCGGACAACGCGCTCCAGGTGCCCTCGGCGGCCGTGACCGGCGGCGGCACGGGCGGCTCCGGCGGCACGGGTGGCTCCGGCGCCTCGGTACGCGTCCTCGTCGACGGCGTCGAGCAGCGCCGCACGGTGACCCTCGGCGTGGTGGGCGACCAGACCACGCAGGTCCTCTCCGGCCTGGCCGAGGGCGACGAGATCGTGATCGGCACCGTCGCCGCCGGCACCGGCTCCACATCGGGCCGCTCCGGCCAATCCACCCGCGGCGGCACCGGCGGCGGCGGAATCCCGGGCGGCGGCGCGGTCTTCCCCGGCGGCGGTGGCAACGGCGGCGCGACCGGTGGCGGCTTCCCGCGCGGCGGCACACGATGAGCGGGCCGCACGCGGGCCGCCCCGCGCCGGTGATCGACGTCCGCGCGGTGACCAAGTCGTACGGCCACGGCGCCGCCGCCGTACAGGCGCTGCGCGGCGTCGACCTGACCATCGAGGTCGGCGAATACGTGGCCATCATGGGCAGTTCGGGCTCGGGCAAGTCCACCCTGATGAACGTCCTGGGCTGCCTGGACATCCCGTCCTCGGGCCGCTACCTGCTCGACGGCCTCGACGTCGGCCGGCTCGACGAGCACCAACTCGCCCTGGTCCGCAACCGCCGCATCGGCTTCGTCTTCCAGTCGTTCAACCTGATCCCGCGCACCACCGCGCTCGCCCAGGTCGAACTCCCGCTCTCCTACGCGGGGGTGCGCGCCCGGGAGCGCCGCCGCCGCGCCCGCGCCGCGCTCGACCTGGTCGGCCTGTCCGACCGCGCCGACCACGCGCCCAACGAACTCTCCGGCGGCCAGCAGCAACGGGTCGCGCTGGCCCGGGCCCTGGTCACCGCCCCGGCGCTGCTGCTCGCCGACGAGCCCACGGGCAACCTGGACAGCCACAGCACCCGCGAGGTGCTGGGCATCCTGGACCGGCTGCACGAGGCCGGCCGCACCATCGTGATCATCACCCACGAGGACGAGGTCGCCGCCCGCGCCGAACGGGTCCTGCGCCTGGTCGACGGCCTGGTGGTATCCGACCGGCGGCGCTCCCCCGCGTCCGCGCCGACCGCCTCCGAGCCCGTCGCGGCCGGCCCGCTCGTGGAAGGTCCCCGTCGGTGAACCCCGTCGAAGTGCTCCGATTCGCCGTCCTGGGCCTGGCCGCGAACAAGATCCGGACCGCGCTGACCATGCTCGGCGTGCTGATCGGGGTCGGCGCGGTGATCCTGCTCGTGGCCGTCGGCAACGGCTCGTCCAAGTCGGTACAGGCCTCCATCCAGCGCCTCGGCACCAACCTGCTCACCGTCTCGCACACCGCGGGCGGCGGCCGATTCGGCGCGGCCGGACAGGGCGGCACGCTCAAGGACCTCACCCCCGACGATGCCCGGGCCCTGGTCGACAAGGCCCTGGCCCCGCACGTGAAGTCGGCGGCCCCGGTGCAGACCACGTCCCAGAGCGTCACCTACGCCGGCCAGTCGGTCACGGTGTCCCAGATCGTCGGCACCACGCCGGACTGGTTCGCCACCACCAACCACGACCTGGGACAGGGCGCGCTGTTCGGCGCCGACGACGTCGACTCCCGGCGCAGGGTGGCGATCCTGGGCAGCACCACGGTGGAGAACGTGTTCGGCACGGAGAACCCGATCGACAAGGAAATCCTGGTCGGCGGCGTGCCGTTCCGCGTCGCGGGCGTGCTGCGCACCAAGGGCGGCAACGGCGCGGCCGACTCCGACGACACGATCGTGCTGCCGGTGACCACCATGCGCGACAGCCTGACCGGCTACGGTTCGTTGTCCGCGATCGCCGTACAGGCCACCTCCTCCGACGACACCACGCTCGCCCAGGACGAGATCACCTCGATCCTGAACAACCGGCACCGGATCACCGATTCGACGCAGAGCGACTTCCGGATCACCAACCAGCAGTCGCTGCTGAGCGCCAACGACGAGACCAACAAGACCTTCACCGTGCTGCTCGCCGCGGTGGCCGCGATCTCGCTCCTGGTCGGCGGGATCGGCATCACCAACATCATGCTGGTGACGGTCGCCGAACGCACCCGCGAAATCGGCATCCGTAAGGCGATCGGCGCGCCGCGCGGGGCGATCCTGGGCCAATTCCTGGCCGAGTCCACGCTGTTGTCGGTGATCGGCGGCGGCCTCGGGGTGGCCGCCGGGCTGTTCGCGGCCCGCTTCGAGGTGGTCGGGATCACGCCCGTCGTGGTGCCGAGTTCGGTGGTCGGCTCGTTCGCCGTGTCGGTCGCCATCGGCCTGTTCTTCGGCGGCTACCCGGCCGCGCGCGCCGCCGCGCTGCGGCCGATCGAAGCACTGCGGCACGAATAGCCCGACCATCCACCGCCGTTCCGGAGGAGAATCCCGACCATGACGCCGAAGCCCGGCCTCGACCCGCACGACACCCGCCCACTCGACCCCGCACCGGGAGAGCCGGCGCCCGACCCCGGCACGCCCGGCTTCGTCGGCGGCTTCCACGCCGAACCGGCCGCCGCCGACGCGCCGGACGAGTCGCCGGAGGACATCCTCGCCCGACCGCCCGCCGCCCGCGACGTCGCCGACGAGTTGGCCGCGCCGCCCCGCCGCCGCCTGCCCGCACTGACCCTGGCCCTGGGCGCGGGTGTGCTCCTGTCCGCGGGCTTCCTGGCCGGCGTCGAGGTACAGAAGGACCACGCGGGCGGCGGCACCGGGCAGAGCGCGGCGCAGCAGGGCGCGAACCCCTTCACCGCCCGCACCGCCGGCGGCAGCGGCACCCAACCGGGCGCCCGCCCGGCCGGCGGCACCACGTCCGGCGCGGGCTCCGGCTCCGGCTCGGATCTGACCACCGGGACGGTGAAGGTCGTCGACGACTCTTTCATCTACGTCTCAGATTCGGCCGGCAACATCGTGAAGGTGAAGACCGACGCCGGAACGAAGATCCAGGTGACCCGCGACGGGCGCACCGTCGACCTGAAGCCGGGCGACACCGTCGTGGTGCGCGGCGCGACCGGCGCCGACGGCGCGGTGACCGCGACCTCCGTCGCCCAGGGCACCACTCCCCTCGGCCGCGGCGGCGCGGGCACGGCGGGCGGCACCGCCGGCGCGACCGGCGGGGCGGGCTAGATGGCCACGCCCGCCGAGGGCGCCCGTACCCGCCTGCTCGTCGTCGACGACGAGCCGAACATCCGCGAACTGCTCTCCGCCAGCCTGCGTTTCGCCGGATTCGAGGTCGACTCGGCGGCCGACGGCGCCGACGCGCTGGCCGCCGTCGCCCGGTGTCGGCCGAACCTGGTCGTGCTCGACGTGATGCTCCCCGACCTGGACGGCTTCGAGGTGGTCCGCCGACTGCGCGCCGACGGCACCCGACTGCCGGTGTTGTTCCTGACCGCGAAGGACACCACGAAGGACAAGATCACCGGATTGACCCTGGGCGGGGACGACTACGTCACCAAGCCGTTCAGCCTCGAGGAGCTGATCGCCCGGATCCACGCGGTGCTGCGGCGGGTGCACGGCGGCGAGGGGGTGCCGACGTCCTCCAACCGGATCGTGGTCGCCGATCTCGAACTCGACCCGGACGGCCACGAGGTGCTGCGCGGCGGGCGGCCGGTGTCGCTGTCGCCCACCGAGTTCAAACTGCTGCGCTACCTGATGCTCAACACCGGCCGGGTGGTGTCCAAGACGCAGATCCTGGACCACGTCTGGCAGTACGACTTCGGCGGCGATCTGAGCATCGTCGAGTCGTACATCAGCTACCTGCGCCGCAAGATCGAACTCGACGTCGGCGGCGGCAAGTTGATCCACACCGTGCGCGGGGTCGGATACGTGCTGCGGCGCCCGCAGCCGTCGGCCTGACGGCGCCGGGATGCGCCTCCCGCACCCGAGCCGATCGTCGCTGCGCGTCCGCGTGCTGGTCATCGCGATGACCCTGGTCGCCGTCGCCCTGCTGGTCAGCCAGACGGTCGTGGTGGGCTCGCTGCGCGGCTACCTCACCGACCAGGTGGACCGGCAGCTGCACCAGGCCGCGCGGGGGATGGCGTACCGCCCGCCCGAGCCCCCCGGCGAGCCGCGCGGCAACGGGCCGCCGCCCGGCGGTCGCGGGCGGGCGTTCGGCGTGTTGCCGAGCCGGATCGTGGCCGAGTACCTGAACCCCGACGGCACCACCCGCCAGCGGGTGCGCTCGCCCGGTGCCGAGGAGGAGTTGGGCCCGCGGCTGCCCCGCCTGGACGCGGTCACCGTGACGGCCCTCGACCGGCGTCCGTTCGAGACCGACTCGGTGTCCGGCGACACCCGCTGGCGGGTGCTCGCGGTGCCGACGGCGGGCGGCGAGGGCAGCGTGGTGCTGGCCCAGCCGCTGAACGACGTCCGGGCGGCGGTCGACCGCATGCGCACGGTGTGTCTGCTGATCGGCCTGACCTGCCTGACCGTACTGGCGGCGGCCGGCTGGTTCGCGCTGCGCGGCGGACTGCGTCCGCTGCGCCGGATCGAGGAGACGGCGGCGGCGATCGCGGCGGGCGACCTGTCCCACCGGGTCCCGGTACCCGCGCCCGGCACCGAGATCGGCCGGTTGTCCACGTCGATCAACGGCATGCTGGCGCAGATCGAGACCGCGTTCGCGGCCCGCGCCGAGTCGGAGACCCGGATGCGCCGGTTCGTCGCCGACGCCGGGCACGAGTTGCGCACCCCGCTGGCCAGCGTGCGCGGCTTCGCCGAGTTGTACCGGATGGGCGCGCTGACCGATCCGGCCGAGGTGGCCCGCACGATGCGGCGCATCGAGGACGAGGCGATCCGGATGGGCGGCCTGGTCGAGGACCTGCTGCAACTGGCCCGCCTGGACGAGCAGCGGCCGCTGTGCAACGAGCCGGTGGACCTGCGCATCCTGGCCGCCGACGCGGTACACGACATCAAGACCCTGGCGCCGGACCGCGCGGTGACGCTGACCGGCCTGGACGGCGGCCCGGCGCATCCGGTGACGGTCTTCGGCGACGAGTCCCGGCTGCGCCAGGTGGTGGCCAACCTGGTCTCCAACGCGCTGACCCACACCCCGGCCGGGACCACGATCCGGATCGCGGTGGGCCGGACCGGGCCGCCGGACCGGTGCGCGGCCTTCGAGGTCGCCGACACCGGCCCCGGCCTGACCCCGGCCCACGCCCAGCGGGTGTTCGAGCGTTTCTACCGGGTCGACTCCTCGCGCAGCCGCGCCGCCGGCGGCGGCTCCGGCCTCGGCCTGGCCATCGTCGCCGCCCTGGTCAACGCGCACGGCGGCCGGGTCGAGGTACGCACCGCCCCGGGCGAGGGCGCGGCGTTTCGGGTGCTGCTGCCCGAACCGGGACCGGCGGCCCGGCTGCCGGCCTGACCCCGGACGGGCGCCCCACACGCCCGTCCCGCCCGGCCCCTCAGCCCACCGGCGCGCCCACCCGCTCCTTCTCCCCCGCCGGCTTGGTGTCCCCGTGCCCCGGCCACCACGCCGTGTGGCCGATCAGCGCGGTCAGGCTCGGCGTGAAGATCAGCGCCATGATGAAGGCCGCGATCGCGATCCCGCTGGAGAGCGCGAAGCCCATCTGGGCCAGCGTCGAGTTGCCCGCCAGCATCAGCGTGGCGAAGGTGCCCGCCAGGATCACGCCGGCGGCGGCGATGGTGGGCCCGGAGTGCTTGACCGCCACGGCCGCCGCGTCGTGCGGGTTGTGCCCCTCGCGGGCCTCCTCGCGCAGTCGGGACACCATCAGGATGTTGTAGTCGGTGCCCAGCGCGACCACGAACAAGTACATGATCACCGGCAGCATGAACATCAGCCCGGGCTGGTCCCCGATCTTCTGGAACAACACCGAGGTCGCCCCGAGGGTGGCGCCGAATCCGAGCGCCACCGAGGCCATCAGGTACCACGGCGCGACCAGGCTGCGCAGCAGCAGTCCCAGGATGATCATGATGCACACCGCCGCGACCGGGAAGACCACCGAGTAGTCCCGGTCCACCGCGCGGTTGATGTCCACGTAGACCGCGGTGATCCCGCCCACCAGCGCCTCGGTCCCGTCCGGCGCGGCCCGGTGCATGGTCGGCCGCAGCCGGTCCTTCACCGTGGACAGCGCGGCGTCGGTGGCCGGCGAGTCGGACAGCACCACCGAGTAGAACGCGGTCGCCAGGTCCGGGGTGAGCACCGGCTCGGCCACCGAGCCGACCCCCTTGACCGCGCGCAGCTCCGCCTCGAAGGCGGCCCGCTCCTGCGGGGTGAGCGGCCGGCCGGTGGTGGACTCGAGGTAGACCTCGGTCGGGTCGGTGGTCCCCGGCGGGAAGCCCTTCTCCAGGTCCTTCATCGCCTTGACCGACTCCTTGTTCGACGGCAGCGAGGAGCCGGCGAGGTCGAAGTTGGCCTTGTAGCCCAGCGCGCCGATCGCGAGCACCCCCATCACCAGCGCCGAGGCCACCGCGAACGCCACCGGCCGCCGGCCGATGCCGCGCCCGAGTCGGGCGAAGCCGGTGCCGTGCGGGGCCACCCGCCAGGACTTGGACGGCCAGAACACGCGCGTGCCGAGCAGCGAGACCACGGCCGGCACCAGGGTCAGTCCGGCCAGCAGCGTCACGAACACCGCGATCGCCAGCGCCGGCCCCATCGAGCGCAACATCCCCAGGGTGGACAGGGTCAGCGCGGCGAACGCGACGATCACCGCCGCCGCGGCGGAGGCGATCGCCTCGCCCACCCGGGAGACCGCGCGCACCATGCCGTTCTTCGGGTCGACCCCCTCGCGCAGCACCTCGCGATATCGGAACAGCAGGAACAGCACGTAGTCGGTGCCGACGCCGAACAGCACCACGGTGAGCAACTGTTCGATCGAGCTGTCGGCCTTCATGTCGAAGGCCTTGTTGGCCGACGCGATCAGTCCGGTGGCCATCGGCGAGATCAGTCCGATGATCACCACCGGAAGCAGCGCGATGATCGGACTGCGGAAGATGATCAGCAACAGCAGCACGATGATCACGATCGTGCCCACCGCGACCAGGGTGCCGGCGGTCTCGGACGAGTCCCGTTCGTCCAGCGCCTGCGCGGCGGAGCCGGTGATCCCGGCGGTCAGGTCGGTCCCGGCGACCTGCGCCTTGACCTCCTTGCGCATCGCCTCGACCGCGTCCTGCGGGGTCTCGTCGTTGGGGTCCTTGACCTCCGGCATGGCCACCATCGCGGTCTGCACCAGCCCGTTCGGCGAGACCTGGCCGGGCGTGACCCCCAGTACGTCCTTGATCCCGCGCGCCTCCACGGCCGTGGAGACCCGTGCCACCGCGGCGCTGTCCGCCGGGGTCAGCGGCTTGCCGTCGGCCCGCTGGAAGACGATCACCGCGCCCACGTTCTCCTGCTGCGGGAACGCCCGCTCGCGCAGGTCGGACGCGCGGACCGACTCGTAGGACTTGGGGAGGAAGCTCTTCTCGTCGGTGGAGGAGGTCAGCTTCGGCGCCAGGCCGATCACCACACCGGCCGCGATCACCCACGCGAGGATGACCCACCATGGCCTGCGTACGACAAATCCCCCCAGGGCCGCGAACATGGGCGCCTCGCTTCCTGCTCGTGCCGGATCCCGCTCACCTCTCGTCACCATCGAACGGACCGGTCGGCCCCGCCGGCGGGGTGATCCGTGCGGGTGACGCCGCGTAACCGGCGACGGAACCGGGCCCCGGGGTGACGGTCGCATGTCCGGTCGGTACGGTTTGCCCTGCCGTTGCGGGAGCGGCCGGGTGTACGGGCGGCCCGACATCGCGTCCGTGGAGCGCACCGGTTGTCGGCACGGGAGAGTCATGGCGTCGAGGGGTCGTCGCAGCGTGCCGCGGATCGCCGCCGGTCCCCGGGACGACGCCGCGTGGGCGCCGGTGCTCGCGCGCGTCGTGGTCGCGACCGTGACCTGCGGCTTCTTCTTCGGCGGCTTCGTCGGTCTGGTCCAGTCGACCCGGCTGTCCACGACGGCCAAGGGCGCCGCGCTGGCCATGCTGCTCACCCTGGTCGCCCTGCACATGCGCAACTGCGTACGGCCGGCCGACGGCTCCCGGCCGCGCGGTTGGGTCTGGACGCTGGGCGCGCAGGCGGTGCTCACCTACCTGCCGATGACCTGGTTCCACGACACCTGGTACGGCAACCCGGGCTTCCTGGCCGGCGCCGCGCTGCTGCTGCTCCGGCCCGCGTGGGCGGGCTGGGCCGGGTTCGCGGCGGTGGTGGCCGTCCAGGTGCCGGTGGGTCTCGCGGTGCGGCCCACCGTGGTCGAGGCGCTGTACCTGGTCTTCGGCCAGGCCGCGCTGGTCGGGCTCGCGGTGTACGCGCTGGCCGGGCTCACCGATCTGGTGGCCGCGCTGGCCGCGACGCGCACCGCGCTCGCCGACGCCGAGGTGGCCCGCGAGCGGCTGCGCTTCACCCGGCACCTGACCGACGGGGTCGGGGCCAGTCTGACCCGCATCGTCGAGCGCGGCGAGGCGCTGGTCGCCGAGCTGCGCGAGTGTCCGGAGCGGGCCCGGGCGGCGCTGACCGAGGCGCTGGCCGAGGCCCGGGGCGCGATGACCGAGGTGCGCGCCTACGCGCACGCGCACAAGAGCGTCGCGGGCACGCCGCCGCCGGCCATCGTGGTCGAGCCGACGCCGCGGGCGGTGTCGGTGCTGCGCGTGGTGATCCTGGTGCTGATCGTGGTGCCGCTGCCGGTGCGGATGTTGGCCGCGAGCCACTACTCCCCCGCGCGGCAGGCGCTGTTCCTGCTGCTGCTCGCCGGCTTCGTCGCGCTGTACATCCGCAACTGCACGCCGGCCTCGGCCGGTCGGCCCCGGGGGTGGCCGTGGACGTTCGCGGCGCAGGTCGCGCTCGCGTACGTCCCGCTGGTGGTGTTCGACGCGAAGACGTGGTCGCTCGGGTTGTTCCTGGCCGGCATCGCGCTTGTGCTGCTGCGCGGGCCGTGGCGGGTGCTCGCGGTGATCGGGTTCGCCTGCCACGACCTGTACTTCGGGACGTGGAGTCCGACCGCGCTCGACCACGTCTACCACGTGGTGTGGATCCTGGAGCGGGCCGCGCTGGTGTACGGGCTGGTGCGGATGGCCGACGTGGCGCGGGCGCTGAACGCGGCGCGCGCCGAGTTGGCGGCCGTGCGGGTGGCCCGGGAGCGGCTGCGGTTCGGGCACGATCTGCACGACCTGCTCGGATTCAGCCTGTCCGCGCTGGTGTTGGAGAGTCAGCTGGCGCTGCGGCTGGCCGATCGGGACCCGGAGTCGGCGGCGGAGCGGGTCGCCCAGGGGCTGACCATGGCCCGGCAGGCACTGGCGGACGTGGGCACGGTCGCGGGCGGGTATCGCGGGATGTCGCTGGCCGTGGAGGCGCGCTCCGCCCGGGACGTGCTGGCGGCGGCCGGGATGACGGTGGAGCTCTCGATCGAGGTCGGCGCGTTGCCGGTCGGCGTGGACACCGCGCTGGCCACCGTGTTGCGCGAGGGCACCACCAACGTGCTGCGGCACAGCGACGCGAGGCGGTGTGCGATCACCGCGACGGTGGACCCGTGCGGCGAGGTGGTGTTGGTGCTGACCAACGACGGGGTCCGCGCCCCGGTGGGTCCGGCGCCGACCGCGGCGGGCATGGGGCTGGGCTCGCTCGGACGCAGACTGGCGGCCGAGGGGGGCACGTTGTCCGCCGGGGTGGTCGACGGGGGTTTTCGACTGGCCGCCCGAATACCGGGCCGGACGTCCGGAGGCGTACCCGGCGAGGAGCCGACGGAGCCCGTGCGCGGGTGACGCGCGGGCGCGCGAACCCCCACGACAACGGCGGATGTGGCGGAATCGACGGAACCGCACCCACAGTTCGGCAGCCCGTTGTCGTCCACCCGTGGTGGGATGGGGTATCACTGCATGGGCGATCCCACGACGCGCGTCATGCGCGCGTCACGGCGGCGCACATCGGACTTCTACATTCCTGTAGATTCATCCCGGTGGGCGGCCGTCGCGGTGATCACCCGATCCGCCCGTACCCGAATATGCACGAGGGAAGGAAGCACTGCCATGGGAGTCAGTCTCGCCAAGGGCGGCAACGTATCCCTGTCCAAGGCCGCGCCCGGCCTCACCGCCGTCGCGGTGGGTCTCGGATGGGATGCGCGCAGCACGACCGGTGCGGACTTCGACCTCGACGCGAGCGCGCTGCTGCTCGGCAACGACGGTCGGGTGCTGTCCGATCTGCACTTCGTCTTCTACAACAACCTGACCAGCCCCGACGGCTCGGTCCAGCACACCGGTGACAACCTCACCGGTGAGGGCGAAGGCGACGACGAGACCGTCAACGTCGACCTGGCCTCGGTGCCGGCCGACGTGCAGCGGGTCGTCTTCCCGGTCTCCATCCACGACGCGGTGGCCCGGGACCAGTCGTTCGGCCAGGTCCGCAACGCGTACATCCGCGTGGTCAACCGCGCCGACAACAACGAACTGGCGCGCTACGACCTCACCGAGGACGCGTCCACCGAGACCGCGATGGTCTTCGGTGAGCTGTACCGCAACGGCAACGAGTGGAAGTTCCGGGCCGTCGGCCAGGGCTACGCGTCCGGTCTCGCGGGCATCGCGAAGGACTTCGGCGTCAACGTCTGAGCCGGCTCCCCGTCCGGGGATCCGCTCGGGCACGGCCCGCGGACCCGCCACGCGGCAGGGTCGCACCGCGTTTCGGTGCGGCCCTGCCGCGGGCTCGGGGAACGAATCGGCCCGGGGGGAACGATTCGCCCCGGTCCGCGGTTGATCCTGAACCAGAGCAACACCGAACCACGGCGGTGGCGACCCGATCGCCCCGCGAGGAACAAGGAGTGGGCGTCATGGCCGGTCTCGACAAGCTGATCAAGAAGGCGACCGACTACGCCAAGCAGAACCCGGACAAGGTCAAGTCGATCGTCGACAAGGTGAAGAAGCAGGCGGACAAGCGCAAGGGTCGCTGACCCTCGACCGTCGCACGCGCGGCCGTCTCCCCTCCTGCCCCTCGGGAGCGGCCCGCCACCCTCACTCCGTCGCGTCGGGCCCGGCGGCCGGATCCGGCCGCCGCAGCCGGTCGGCGAGCGCGTCGAACGCCGCCGTGAACGCGCCGGTGGTGGGCGCCGGTCCGGGGCCGCGCAGCCGCCCGACCAGTGCCGATCCGAGCCCCGCCATCCGGGTCACCTCGTCGGCCATGGTCTCCACGTCGTCCGGCCACGGATAGTCGGGCCGGGCCAGATACAGCGCCACCAGGCCGTGCAGCGCGGCCAGCATCCGCAGCGCCAGCCGGGTCGGGTCGCCGACCAGGACGCCCGCCTCCAGACACGGCCGGATCGCCTCGCCGACCCAGTCCAGGCACGCGTCGGCCGCGCTCCACTCGGCCTCCTCGCCCGAGCGCGGGCGCATCATCAACAGGCGGTACTGCACCGGGTGTTCGAGCCCGAAGCGGACGAACGCGGCACCGTGTCGGCGCATCGCCTGGTACGGATCCTCGATCCCCGCGCCCGCGTCGCGCATCCGCCGCCCCAGGTCCTCCCACACCGCCAGGCACACCGCGTCGACCAGTTCCCGCTTGTTCGCGAAGTGCAGGTACACCGAGGGCGTGGTCACCCCGGCGCGGGCGGCCACCGCGCGCAGCGTCAGCGCCGACTCGTCGCCGGCCTCGTCGAGCAGGGCGGTGGCGGCGGCCAGGATCTCGTTGCGCAGCAGCGCCCCGTCGCCGGGTCGGGCGCGGGCGCGGGATCGACGGGTGTCGGGCACGCCCCCAGTTGACAGCCGGCAAGTTGACGTTGTCAACTTGACAACGTCAACTCAGGTGAGGGGTTCGGGATGAGCACTATGTCGTCGACCACGGGACCGACCGGTCTGGAACAGCTGCTGGCCCTGCGGGACCACGGCATGCCCACGGGGATCGGCCCGTTCATCGGGATGGCGCCCGAGGAGGTCGAGGACGGCCGGGTCGTCTTCAGCGCGAGCGCGCGACCCGAGTTCGCCAACCCGATCGGCACCATGCACGGCGGCATCGCCGCCACGCTGCTCGACTCGGCGATGGCCTGCGCGGTGCACACCACGCTGCCGCCCGCGACCGGCTACACCTCGCTCGACATCTCCGTGCGCTACCTGCGCCCGGGCCCGCTGGACGGCAGCACGCTGCGCGCCGAGGGCCGCGTCGTCCACCGGGGGCGCACCATCCGCACCGCCGAGGCCGAACTCACCGACGACCGGGGCCGGGTGCTCGCGACGGCGACCACGACGTGCCTGGTCATGGCGCTCGACTGAGACCGCCTGCGGCGGGCGTCACCCGCCCGGGGTCGCCCGCCCGATCCGCTCGACACCCGGCGGCAGTCGCTCGGGGGTCAAGAACGCCACCAGCTCCTCCCGAAACGCCCGCGCCGCGTGGGTGAGCGCGGCGTCGCTGCGACGCGCGAGCGCGATGGTGCGGGACAGGCCCGGCGGGGCCAGCGGCGTCGCGGTCAGGCCGGGTCGCCCGGCCAGCACCATGCTCGGCACGATGGCCGGCCCCAGCCCCACCTCGACGAACCGCAGGACCGCGTCCATCTCGCCGCCCTCGATCGCGAACTCCGGCTCGAACCCCGCCTCGTGACACGCCGTCAGGGTCGCCTCGCGCAGGTCGTAGCCGTCCCGGAACATCACCAGACGCACTCCGCGCAGCGCCGCGATCGGCACCGTCGGGTCGGCCACCGGCGGGCGGCCCGCGAGCACCAGGTCCTCGCGCAGCAGCGGCTCGGTGGTCAGCGCCGCGCCGACCCCCTGCGGCGGCACCACGATCAGCGCCAGGTCCAGATCGCCGCGCAGCAGCGCGCGCACCAGATCGCGCGAGCCGTTCTCGTCGACGAGCAGCCGGATCCCGGCGTAGCGGTCCTGGAAACCGCGCAGCACCTCGGCCAGCAGACTCGCCGACAACGACGGCGTGGCCCCGATCCGGACCCGCCCCGAGCGCAGCCCGACCAGCTCGGCCACCTCCAGGTGGGCCACGTCCACATCCGCCAGGATCCGCCGCGCGATCGGCAGCAGCCGCTCCCCCGCCGGGGTGAGCGCGATGTTGCCGCGCACCCGTGTGAACAGCTCGGCCCCCAACTCGTGCTCCAGGGCCCGGATCTGCTTGGACAACGACGGCTGCGCGACGTGCGTGCGGGCCGCCGCGCGGGTGAAGTGTCGGGTCTCGGCGACCGCGACGAAGTAGACGAGCTGCTGGAACTGCATGGATCAAGCCTTGCATAGCCTGCGGCTATCGAAACAAGGCATTTCCGATCTTGGACGGCATGACCTCGGTCCCCCTACGGTCGACGACATGGCGACCCTGACCCGCGCTCCCGGCTCCGCCGGACGGCGCAGGCAGGGAGCGTCGCACCGCTCCACCGTGACGATGAAGATCGCGATGGCGCTCAGCGGTGCCGTGCTCCTTGCCTATCTGACCGCCCACATGCTGGGCAATCTGAAGATCTTCTTCGGCGAGTCGAGCTTCGACCACTACGCGCACTGGCTGCGCACCATCGGCGAGCCGCTGGTGCCGCACGAGGGCACCCTGTGGATCATCCGCGTCGGGTTGACCGTGAGCGTGGTCGTGCACATGACGATGGCGATCCTGCTCACTCGCCGGGCCCGGCGGGCCCGGCCGGTGAAGTACGTACACCGCCCGCCCGTGCAGGGCTCCTACGCCGCCCGCACGATGCGCTGGGGCGGAGTGATCATCGCCCTGTTCGTGGTCTACCACCTGCTCGACCTGACCGTCGGGGTGGCCAACCCGACCGGCGCCGCCGGCAAGCCGTACACCAACGTCACGGCCGACTTCGAACACTGGTACATCACCGCGATCTACACGGTCGCCGTGGTGGCGGTGGGATTCCACCTGCGCCACGGCGTGTGGAGCATGACCCGCACCCTCGGCCGGCAACGGCCGGGCACCGAGCGGCTGATGGGTCGCGTCGCGACCGGCTACGCCGTGTTGATGACGGCCGGATTCCTGTCCGTGCCGTTCGCCGTGACCGTCGGAATCGTGGGGTGAACGAGATGACCGAGCACATCGAAGACAGCGAGCACACCGAGCACACCGGACCCGGCGAGTACGCGCGGTACACCGTCGGCGCCGAGATCGCCGACCACGCGGCGCCCGAGGGCCCGTTGGCCGAGCGCTGGGAGCGGCGCCGGTCGGGCGCGCGGCTGATCAACCCGGCCAACCGGCGCCGACTTCCGGTGATCGTGGTCGGTACCGGTCTGGCCGGCGCCTCCGCCGCCGCGACGCTCGCCGAACTCGGCCACCCGGTCGTCTCGTTCTGCTACCAGGACTCGCCGCGCCGGGCGCACAGCATCGCCGCGCAGGGCGGGATCAACGCCGCGAAGAACTACCGGGGCGACGGGGACAGCGTGGCCCGGCTGTTCAAGGACACGATCAAGGGCGGCGACTTCCGCGCCCGCGAGTCCAACGTGCACCGACTGGCCGAGTCGAGTACGCAGATCATCGACCAGTGCGTGGCCCAGGGTGTGCCGTTCGCGCGCGACTACGGCGGTCTGCTCGACACCCGCTCGTTCGGCGGGGCCCAGGTCTCCCGGACGTTCTACGCGCGTGGGCAGACCGGTCAGCAGTTGTTGCTCGGCGCGTACCAGGCGATGTCGCGCCAGGTCGCGGCCGGCAACGTCACGGTGCACGCGCGCACCGAGATGCTGGACCTGGTGGTGGTGGACGGGCGGGCGCGCGGCGTGGTGGTGCGCGACCTGGTCACCGGCGAGGTGTCCACCCACCTGGCCGAGGCCGTGGTGCTGGCCACCGGCGGCTACGGCAACGCGTACTTCCTGTCCACGAACGCGATGGGGTGCAACGCGAGCGCGATCTGGCGGGCGCATCGGCGCGGCGCGCTGTTCGCCAACCCGTGCTTCACCCAGATCCACCCGACCTGCATCCCGGTCTCCGGCGCGCACCAGTCCAAGCTCACCCTGATGAGCGAGTCGCTGCGCAACGACGGTCGGGTGTGGGTGCCGGTGGCCGGCGGCGACACCCGCGCGCCGGGCGCGATCCCGGCGGCGGAGCGGGACTACTTCCTGGAGCGCATGTATCCGGCGTTCGGCAATCTCGTCCCGCGCGACATCGCCTCGCGCGCGGCCAAGCGGGTCTGCGACGAAGGGCGCGGGGTGGGTCCGGGCGGACTCGGCGTCTACCTCGACTTCGCCGACGCCATCGAGCGCCTGGGCGCGGCGACGGTCGAGGAGAGGTACGGCAACCTCTTCGCGATGTACGAGCGGATCACCGGCGAGGACCCGTACACCGTGCCGATGCGGATCTTCCCGGCCGTGCACTACACGATGGGCGGCCTGTGGGTCGACTACGACCTCCAGTCCACGATCCCGGGGCTGTTCGTGGTCGGCGAGGCCAACTTCTCCGACCACGGCGCGAACCGGCTGGGCGCCTCGGCGCTGATGCAGGGGCTGGCCGACGGCTACTTCGTGCTGCCGACCACGCTCACCCACTACCTGGCGGCGGGGCCGTTCGGGGCGGTGGACGCGGACGATCCGGAGGTGGTGGCGACCGAACAGGGCGTCCAGGACCGGGTCAAGCGGCTGCTCGCGATCGACGGCGACCTGTCCGCCGACCACTTCCACCGCGAGTTGGGCCTGCTGATGTGGGAGAAGTGCGGGATGGAGCGCGACGCGGCCGGGCTGCGCGAGGCGCTGGCGCGGATCCCCGAGTTGCGGGCCGAGTTCTGGGCGCGGTTGCGGGTGCCGGGCAGCGGGGCGGGGCTGAACCAGTCGCTGGAGAAGGCCGGCCGGGTGGCCGACTTCCTGGAGTTGGCCGAACTGATGTGCCTGGACGCCCTGCACCGCGAGGAGTCCTGCGGCGGCCACTTCCGCGCCGAGCACCAGAGCCCGGGCGGGGAGGCGGCGCGGGACGACGACTCCTTCGCCTACGTCGCCGCCTGGGAGTACACGGACGGCCCGCCGGTCCTGCACCGCGAACGACTCACCTTCGACAACGTCACCCTGGCCACGAGGAACTACGCATGAAGCTCACCCTGCGCATCTGGCGCCAGAAGGGCCCCGAGGACCGGGGCGGCATGGTCGCCTACGACGTGCCCGACGCGTCGGCCGACATGTCGTTCCTGGAACTGCTCGATGTGCTCAACGAACGGCTCACCGAGTCGGGCGAGGAGCCGGTGGCGTTCGACCACGACTGCCGCGAGGGCATCTGCGGGGCGTGCAGCCTGGTCATCGACGGGGTGCCGCACGGGCCGCAGAAGGCCACCACGACCTGCCAGTTGCACCTGCGCCACTTCCGGGACGGGCAGAGCATCGACGTCGAACCGTGGCGCGCCGCGGCCTTCCCGGTGGTCAAGGACCTGGTGGTGGACCGGGGTGGCCTGGACCGGATCATCGAGGCGGGCGGCTACGTCACCGCGCCCACCGGCTCGGCGCCGGAGGCCCACGCCACGCCGATCCCCAAGGCGGACGCGGACGCCGCGTTCGAGGCCGCGACCTGCATCGGCTGCGGGGCGTGCGTGGCGGCGTGCCCGAACGGCTCGGCGATGTTGTTCACCGCCGCCAAGGCCACCCATCTGGGCCTGCTCCCCCAGGGAAAGGTCGAACAGGACACCCGGGTCGACGCGATGATCCACGCCCACGACGAGGCGGACTTCGGCGGCTGCACGAACACGGGCGAATGCACCGCGGTCTGCCCGAAGGGCATCCCCCTGGGCGTCATCGGCCGCTTCAACGCCGACGTGCTCGGCGCCACATGGCGGGGCCGCTGAGGCGGCGTCGGGCTCGGGCCGGGACACCCGAGCCGACCTCGGGCGGGCGGTGCGCGGCCGGGCGGGCCCGCCCACCGGAGGCGGTGGGCGGGCCGGACGTGTCCGGTGTCGGGGAGTTACCGCGACGGGGTCGGCGGGAGGGCGTCAGCGACGGCGGCGATCAGGGCGCGGAGGAGGGGGGTTTCGTCGATCCAGGCGACCGCGTCGCCGCGGCGGCGGGGGTCGGCGTCGGCGCGGATCGCCGCCGCGTTGCGTTGGAGCCAGGCGGCGGCGTTGGCGCAGTGGTACGGGTGCATGTCGGCGATCTCCAGCACGTCGCCGCTCGCGGTGGTCCAGGTCAGTTCCTGGTCCAGGAGCGCGGCCCACGCGCCCTTGCGGTGCCGACCGCGGGCGATCAGAGCCTGGCGGCCGGCGCGGGTGATGCCCATGTTGCGGCCGCGCAGCGGTACTTCGGTGCCGAGGCGGACCAGTCGGCCGCGCTGGAGGGTGGCCAGGGTGCGCAGCGAGATGCCGGGGGCACCGGGCCGGCCGCCGTCGGGGTGGGTGCGCACGGTCTTGGTGTCGATCCGGGTCAGGGCCCGGCGCACGGTCGCGGGTTTCACGGGGGTCAGCCGGGTCATGGTGTTGATCGTGGACATGGAGGATCCTCCTCTGCGTCGAGCCGCGGCGGGTCGGCCGCGGTGGCGCTCAACCCATGCGTCAAGCATCCCATCCGGCACCGACACCGGGCTCGCCGCGACCTGCGCGTATGTGTGACCAAGTCCGG
This sequence comes from Embleya sp. NPDC056575, assembly GCF_042793325.1. Classification (NCBI taxonomy): domain Bacteria; kingdom Bacillati; phylum Actinomycetota; class Actinomycetes; order Kitasatosporales; family Streptomycetaceae; genus Embleya; species Embleya sp. NPDC056575. The sequence continues at coordinate 8,719 of NZ_JBHTVA010000014.1, read as the reverse complement.
CTTGCGGGGCGGGAGTTGCCGCCGGGTCAGGTGGGTCGCCAAACCGGTTCGGCATCGCCCCACGGGGTCGGCGGGTGCGGCCACGCGGCGGGCAGGCCCGGGAGTTCGAACGGCGGCCGCGCGTGGGCGAGTCGGCCGATCGCGGTGTCGGTCTCGCCGAGGTGCGGCGCCGGGTCGAAGGGTTCGGCGACGTCGGGTTCGCCGGGCGTGTACCCGGACATCAGCCAGTGCGCGGTCCGGGCGAGGGCGAGGTCGATCCGGCTGCCCCGCCCGTTCGCCCGGCGTTGGCTCAGCGCGCGCAGCACGGCCGCGGCGAGCAGGTAGCCGGTGGCCCGGTCGAGCACCTGGGTGGGCAGCGCGCCCGGGTTCGGGTCCGCGCCGGCCTCGATCCGGGCGATCCCGCACGCGCCCTGGACCAGGCTGTCGAAGCCGCGCCGGTTCACCCACGGGCCGGGCCCCCAGGCGTTGAACGCGGCGGTGATCAGGCCGGGGTGTCGGGCGGCCAGGGTGTCGTGGTCCAGGCCGAGCGCGGCCATCGCGTCGGTGCGGTATCCGGTGATCACCACGTGTGCGCCGGCGAGCAGTTCGTCGAAGCGGGCCCGGTCGCCGTGCTCGCGCAGGTCGAGCAGCGTGGAGCGTTTGCCGAACGCGTTGTCCCAGTATTCGCCGGGGTTCTCCGGCAGGTGCGGGGAGTCCACGCGCAGGACGTCGGCGCCGAGGTGGGCGAGGGTGCGGGTGCCGGTGGGGCCGGCGAGGACCCGGGTGAGGTCGAGGACGCGGACCCCGGCGGCGGGTGCGGCCGCGGGCCCGGCGCACCACGGGTCGCCGACGTCGGTGGGGGTGAGGTCGAGCAGCGGCAGGGCGGCCGCGGTGGCGCCCTGCGGGTGGGCGGCCCACTCCGCGGGTTCGCGGACCGCGAAGCCCAACGCGCCGTGTGCCGCGAGAAGTTCCTCGATCTCGGCGCCGGTGCGCGCGGCCAGGGCGTCGATCGCCGCGGCCGGGGTGTCCACGCCGAGCGCGGCGAACGCGGCGGCGCGGTGGTGCGGGTAGTTCCCGTGCAGGCGCACCCAGCCGTCGGCGCAGCGGTGGAAGCGGGAGAGCGGGTGCATCGACACCAGCGGTTGCCCGGCCAGGCGCAGATGGCGGTCGCTGCTCACCGCGACGGCCGCGGCCCGGCTGTCCAGGACCACCTGCGCGGGCTCGGATCCGCCTCGGGCGAGGCCGAGTTCGCGGGCGGCCAGGGCGGCGGCGGCGATCGACGCCTGGGCGAGCGCGGTCACCGGCAGGGCGGAGGACAGCGTGTGGGCGGGGCCGGTGAAGGTGATGTGCGCGCGCTCGGCGGGGTCGCCG
>NZ_JBHTVA010000014.1:0-7359 GCF_042793325.1 Embleya sp. NPDC056575 | reverse complement strand
GCTCCCCCCGCGTGTGGTGGGCCCGGTTCCGGTTGTGGGCCGGCCGGCGGGGGGGGCCCCCCCCCCCCCCGCGCCAGGCCTGGTCGAGGAATTGCGCGGGGGTGCTACGCATCGAGACCTCACAGTTCGGCGACCTTCGAAGCCTTGGGTTGCCTGTTCGAGGCGTCCCGTGGGCAAACTAGCGGGTCGACCGTCTCCGAACGTGGCCGCGTCCGCACTGTGGGCGGCCGGGCAAACCTTTGGTCACTCGTTTGTGTAGGGGTTGTGCGGTTTGCCCCCTGGGGGTGGACGGTATTCGAGACTCGGGGCATGAGGCGGATCTGGGGTGGGGACGGCGATTCGGGGCTCGGGCCCCACGACGCCCTGCTCAAGGACGCCCGGTTGAGTGTGTCGGCGCGCGGTCTGGCCGTGTATCTGTTACTGCTGCCCGACGGGGCCCGGCCCGATCCCCGGGTGCTGGGTTCGCGCCCGGGAGAGAGCGTGGCGTCGATCGCGGGCCGTCTGGACGAGTTGGCGGAGGCGGGCTATCTGACCCGCTCCGCGGCGGGGCGCGACGCGCGTGGGGTGGTGCTGGAGCAGGTGCGGCTCGCGGCGAATCCGGGCGAGCACGCGGCGGCGGCCGCCCGGGTGTTCCGGTGGCCGGTGCCGGGCCCGCCCTGGTGAGGCGCGGGTCGCCGCTCGCGGCTCACATGTCCCGCCACACGGGCGCGCGGCGTTCGCGGAAGGCGACGGCGGCCTCGGTCATGTTGCCGGTGAAGGTGCCCAGGACCTGGGTGCGGTTCTCCAGTTCGATCTGTTGGCGCAGCGAGGCGGCGCCGATCCCGGACCACAGGCCCTTCTTGGTCATCCAGACGCCGTATTCGCTGTTGGCCGCGATCGCGCGGGCCAGGTCGAGGGCGGCGGACACGTGTGCGCCCGCCTCGGTACGGGCGTTGAGCAGGCCGTACCGGTCCGCCTCGGCGGCGTCGAAGTGGCGTCCGGTGAGCATCAGTTCGGCGGCCCGGGTGGGGCCGACCAGGCGCGGGAGCAGGTAGCTGGTGCCGACGTCGGCGGAGGACAGGCCGACCTTGATGAACACCGAGCCGAAGCGGGCGCTCTCGTCGGCCACGCGCAGGTCGCAGGCCAGCGCCAGGGCCAGTCCGCCGCCCACCGCCGGGCCGTGTACGGCCGCGATCACCGGCTTCTCGCACTCGTGGACGGCCAGGATCATCTCGGACAGGTGTTCCTGCGAGCGGTAGACGTGTCCGACCGGGCCCCGCTCCTCGGCGTCGGGCGCGTGGTCGGGGTCGCCGGACAGGTCGGCGCCGGAGCAGAAGCCGCGCCCCTCGCCGGTCAGCACGATCGCGCGGATCCCGCGCTCGCGGTGCAGTGCGCCGAAGGCCGTCTTCACGTCCGCGACCATGGTCGCGGACAGGGCGTTGAGGCGGTCCGGGCGATTGAGGCGGACCACGGCGAGGCGGGGTTCGGGGTATTCGACGCGCACGTATTTCATGTGACTCAGTCAAACAGATTGACCCGGTGAAGGAAACGCCCGCACAACGGACGCGAGGCGCCGCCCCAGACGAAGTTACCTGCGGGTAGCATCGCGCTCATGAGCGAATCGACGATCGACTTCGATGCCGTCGCCGAGGGCCTGCGCGCCTCGGTGCCCTTCGTACGCACCCTCGGCCTGGAGTTCGTGGAACTCGCCGCCGACCGGGCGGTGCTGCGCCTGCCGGACGAGCCCGCGCACCACAACCACATCGGCGGCCCGCACGCGGGCGCGATGTTCACCCTCGCGGAGTCCGCCTCCGGCGCCATCGTGATCGCCGCGTTCGGCGACCATCTGGGCCGGGCCACCCCGCTCGCGGTGGACTCCACCATCCGCTACCTCAAGGTCGCGCGCGGCCCGGTGCTGGCCGAGGCCCGCCTCGGCCGCCCCGCCGCCGAGGTGATCGCCGAACTGGACGCGGGCACCCGACCGGAGTTCGTGGTGGCGATCACCATTCGGGACGAGGCGGGCGTGACCACCGCGGAGATGACCGTCACCTGGACGCTGCGCCCGCACCGCGCGTAAGTCCCGCACACTCGGGCAGGCAAAGCCCCGTACCCGGTCGGGAAGATCCCGATCACGTGCTTGCTTCGGGTTGGTGATGATTTCCTATCGTATTGAGACGACCGGTCCGATCGTGGTGGGCAAGGTCTCCCGCCGAGTCCGGGCCCGCGACGCCTGGCTGCGGTGGCGCCGGGTGTGGCGGGCCCTGCTGACCGCGCTGGTGGTGCTGTCCGTCACGGTGATCACCGGGCTCGGGGTCGCCCGGACCACCGTGCTCTCCGCGGACTGGTACGACGGCGTGTTCGAACGCGAACACGCGTACGACCGGCTCTACGACGAGGTCCTGGTCGACCCGCGGCTCGCCGGCGTGCGCAACGACCTGCTCGGCCGGTTGCCGATACCGCCCAACCAGGTCACCGCCAACCTGCGCCTGGCGCTGCCGCCGTCCACGCTGCGCGGCATGGTCCGGGTGCAGGTCGGCCACATCGTCGGCTACCTGCGCGGCGACGAGCGCGAGTTGCGGCTGAGCGTCGACCTCAAACCGGTGATCAACAACCTCGGCAAGGCCGCCGACGTCTACGTCGGCGACCTCACCGGCGATGTGCCCCGGGTGACCCAGGACAACGCCCCCGCGCTCGTGGACAACGTCTCCAAGGCCCTGGACGCGCTGGCCCAGGGCCGACCGCCCGAGGCGCTGCCCGCGCTGAACCTGGACCCCGCGGCGGCCCCCGAGGTGGCCGACCTGATCCTGGCCCGGCTGCCGGTCGAGGCGCGCGAGCCGATCCGCGGGCAGGTGGTGGCCTCGCTGCGCGCCGACGACCTCGGCGGGGTACTGGTCGCCGTCGTCCCGGTGATCTTCGGCGAGAAGGTGCGCCAGGCCCAGCTGGGCCTGACGGGCCTGTCGCACGGCGGCAACTGGGACCTGACCCTGGACCTGCGGGCGGACCGGGCCAAGCAGAGCGAGATGCGGCTGGGCCAGCTCGAACAACTGCGCGCGATGACCGTGTTCGGGCTGGGCCGGCTGCTGATCGCGGCCGGCGTCACCGCGCTGCTCGGTCTGGTGCTGCTGTGGTGGACCGGCCCCACGCGCGGCGCGGCCCGATTGCGGCTGCCGGCCCTGGCGCTGGCGGGCGGCGGGCTGCTCGCGGGGGTGGGCTGCCTGATCGGCTGGGGCCTGCTGCCGCACGTGGTGCCGGAGAACCGCGACGGGTGGGCGCCCTCGGTCACCCGGCTCACCGGCGACCTCCAAGAGGCGGCGGCGCGGGACCTGGTCGGGGTGTGGCTGGCCGCCGCGGCGGTGCCGCTGGTGTTCGGCGGGGTCACCTTCGGCGCGGTCGCGCTGTGGGAGCGGCACCGGCACCGGCGGGCCGCGCCGGTGCGCCACACCACCCGCCGCGTGCTCACCACCGGCGCGGCGGTGGCCGCGGCCGGTGCGCTGGCGCTGACCGTCTTCGTCCCGGTGCCCACCTCCGGCTCGAAGTCGCACGCCAAACGCTGCAACGGGATGACCGAGCTGTGCAATCGGCGCTACGACCAGGTCGCCTACCTGGCCACGCACAACTCGATGTCCTCGACCGCGGCGCGCTTCCTCAGCCCGCTCCAGGACGCGGACATCGTCACCCAACTCGACGCGGGCGTGCGGGGCCTGCTGGTGGACTCCTACACCTGGGAGGCGCCCGAGGAGGTGGCGAGCCGGCTCGCCGAGTCGGACCTGGACCCCGAATCGCGCCGGATCATCGCCGGGGTGGTCAACGACGTCGCCCCGGCCCGACCCGGCTTGTGGTTCTGCCACTCGGTGTGCCGGGGCGGTGCGCTGCCGATGGTGGAGACGCTGCGCGCGGTGGGGCAGTGGATGGATCGCAACCCGCAGGAGGTGGTCACCCTGATCGTGCAGGACGCGATCAGCGCCCAGGCGACCGAATGGGCCTTCCACGAGGCCGGGTTGGACCGACTGCTGTACACCCCGGCCGCGGATCCGAGCGAACCGTGGCCCACCCTCGCCACGATGATCGACCGCGGCCGACGCCTGGTCGTCTTCGCCGAGCGCGCCGACGGACCCGCCCCGTGGTACCGCAACTTCTACCGCTACGGCATGGAGACGCCTTACGAGTACGCGAGCCCGACCGAGATGAACTGCTCGCCCAACCGCGGCGGTACCGACAAGCGGCTGTTCCTGCTGAACAACTTCGTCACCGCGACCGGCGGCAGTCGCACCGACGCCGCACAGGTCAACGCCCGCCCGTTCCTGCTGGATCGGGCCCGGCGGTGCGAGCGCGAACGCGGCGCGCCGGTGAACTTCGTCGCGGTCGACTTCGCCGGCATCGGCGACGCGAAGGGCGCGGTGGACGTGTTGAACATCACCCGGAAATCACACTGATGGACCGTCAATTTATCGACAGTCGGCGGTCAATAGGACAGGCCGTGCCCGGTTTCGAAGAGTGGTTCCGCGTCGGCCGGCAGCGCGTCGACCAGCCGGCCGGCCGGCGCGTAGCGGCCGAACACCACGTCGAGCACGCCCACGTCGTCGGCGCCCCTGGTGCCCAGCAACGCCGCGCAGTAGCCGACCAGATCGGCCACGGCGGCGGGGCGGTACAGGTCGATCACGGCCACCGTGGGCACCGACGCGGCGATGTCCACGATCCGGTCGAGTTCGCCGTCGGCGTGGTCCTCGGGCAGCCGCAGCAGGGCCACGTCGGCGTCGGCGAGATCGCTCACCACGGTCGCGTAGCGGGCCGCCACGCCGATGTCCAAGTGCTCGGTGTACACGCGCAGCGCGTCGCGCAGCGGCAGGGCCGGGCCGCCGCTGGTGCTGATCCGCGAGCTGGTGCGGTTCGTGAGCAGCACGACGGCGTGCGGGTCCCGATCCGGCATGGGTGAGCCCTCCTCCTGGCCGCGGCACGCGCCGCCCTGACCCCGGACCCTACGCGCCGGGGACGACGTCTCGGGCACCAGGTTGCCGGTGCCTACCCCGATTCGGCCCGCTCAGCCCGCCGCCTCGAGCGCGGCCGCGGCGGTGCGGGCCAGCGCGACCAGGCGCTCGCGGTCGGCGGCGGGGACGGTGAGGTCGACCGCGACGACCAGGTCGCCCCTGGCGCGGGCGAAGGCCAGGCCCAGACCGCGGACGGGGTCCTGGTACAGCACCGCGGCCTCGGCGATCCCGGGCAGCGTCTCGCGCGGGCCGCCGCCGGTGGCCGACGAGCGCGCGGCGTCGGCCGGTCCGCCGACCATCGCCTGGGGCAATTGCCCGACGGTGACGGTCAGTACCCGCCGCTCGCGCCCGTCCAGGTAGTCGCAGGTGCGGCCCGCGTCCGCGGGGCGGGTGTGCACGGGACCGATCGCCAGCACCTCCTCGACCCGGGTGAGCGAGAGCAGGTCGCAGCCGCTGCTCGGCGGTGGGTTGCCGGCCGGCGCCGCGCGGGTGGGCCGCGGCGGGGCGCCCGCGGGATCGCCCGGGGTGGGGGTGGCCGAGGCCGCGTGTCGCGGCGCCGGATCGTCGCCGTCGCAACCGCCGAGCAGGCACGCCAGACCCACCACGGCCACCAGGCCGGCGGTGGATCCGACGCGCCCGGTCATACCCGGCCGATCATCGTCCGGGCGATCGTGGCCAGCACATCGGGCGGGACGTCCTTGTCGCTGCGGTCGATGTAAACGTCGGCGTCCAGGTAGGTGTCGCCCACGCGCTTGGTCCACACGACGCCGTTGGCGGTCGAGTCGTGGTAGGTGAAGGCCGCGTCGCCCACGCCGGCGAGCGCCACGGGGTTGTCGCTCGCGCCGATCGTGCCCTTCGCGGCCTGCTCGGCGGTGCTGTACCGGGGATCGCTGGTCGACATCATCACCGTCATCATGGACAACCCGCGCGAATCGCGGTAGTCGCAGAACGAACTGCTCGACGAGCGGAGTTTCTCGTCCACTTCGGCCTTGACCACCGGAAGCCCGATGAACGAGGCCACCTCGGCGACGGTGAGCAGCTTGCACGGGTCGTTCAGATAGGGCGCCGCGGGCCCGGTCGCGGGTGCGGCGGTGCGGCTCGACGACGAACTCGCGGACGCGCTCGCCGAGGACGACGTGCCGTCGATGGGCGGGGCGGTGGTGCGGCGCGGCGGGCGGGTGGCGCTCTCGCTGGGGCGATCCGTGGGCCGGTCGCTCGCCCGGGGGCTCGACGCGGGCGGGCTCTCCAGCGCGCGCACGGTGTCCAGCGGGGATCGATCGTCGGTACCGCAGCCGGCCACCGCGCCGGCCGCGGCCAGGGCGAGGATTACCGCGACGCCTGCGCGGACGGTCCTGATGCGCACTTTGGTGTTCCCCCCGATATTCGAAGTGCAGTCGTCCATGAGATGAACCTAGGCCCCCGAGGGTTCCCGAACGAGCGGTACCTCCCTTGGCCGTGCCCGCGGACCCTGAGGCGAATCCCGCACGGGATAATGCGCCCATGACTTCCGCTCCACACTCGACCACCCATCCCGGGGCCCGCGCGGTGACGCAGGCCGTGATCCTCGCCGGCGGGCAGGGTTCACGGTTGCGCCCCTACACCGACGATCGGCCCAAGCCGATGGTGGAGATCCCGGGCACCGGTACCCCGATCATCGGGCATCAGCTGCGCTGGCTGGCCGCCGAGGGAGTGACCGACGTGGTGGTCTCCTGCGGACACCTCGCCGAAGTGCTGCAGGACTGGCTGAAGAGCGCCGAGTTGCCGGTGCGCGTGGTGACCGTGGTGGAGACCGAACCGCTGGGCCGGGGCGGCGGGTTGAAGTTCGCCGCCGCCGCGCTGCCGCGTCCGGACGAGCCGTGGTACGCCACCAACGGCGACATCTGGACCAGGTTCTCGCTCACCGAGATGGCCGCCTTCCACCACGAGCGCACCGCGCTGGCCACGCTCGCGCTGGCCCGGCCCAGGATTCCGTGGGGGGTGGTGGAGACCGACAAGTACGGGCACGTCCTGGACTTCATCGAGGCGCCGCCCTCGCCCTACCTGATCAACGCCGGCGTGTACGTGTTCGCGCCCGAGTTCACCGCGCTGCTGCCCGACGTGGGCGACCACGAGCGCACCACGTTCCCGGGCCTGGCGCGGGCGCAGAAGCTGGCCGGGTTCCCGATCCCGCAGGGCGCGTACTGGCGGGCGATCGACACCGCCAAGGATCTGTCGGAGGCGGCCCGGGAGTTGCGCGCCGAGGGCTGAGCCGGCGCCGGGTACCGCGTCGGAACGGGTCCGGCCCCGGTCGCCATGGGGACCGGGGCCGGTCTCTTCTCCCCTGCAATGTCGGGGATTTCCGCCGGTGGCGAGTGAGGGTTTAGGGGTGTCGTCGCGGGTCCCGTGACCCCCGCGG
>NZ_JBHTVA010000013.1:169845-181484 GCF_042793325.1 Embleya sp. NPDC056575 | reverse complement strand
GCCCCCCGGGGCCGCAGAGGTGACCCCCGCGCGGGGTTGGTCGCGCCCGCCGACTGTGGGACGCTGGGGCCACCCCACCGGACCAGCCATCCGAATTGATGCCTAGGTGTGGGGAATTCGGGATTGGATCCAAGGACCGTTGGGCCGGTCGCGCTGTTGTGGGCGTCGAGGTTCAGAGCCGACCCACGGTCGGCATTCACGGCGGGCGCATTGCCCGAGACCCCTGTGGCCTGGGCGTTCTTTCTTCGTGGACTCGCGGTCCCAACGCAGAACCTGGACGGAAAGCACCGAGTCGTGGGGCGACCACGGCGTCGACCCGGATGTGACGGAACCCGTCGGTAGGACCACCGGAGTCGGGGCCGGGCAACCCGATCCCGCCGTCGTTTCCGCCCCTGCCGGTGGCATCGACGGAGCGAAAAAGGGCTCAGGCTTGGGCTAACGGACGGTAGGAACCGGCCTCTTTGTCGGGACGATGCCCGTCGACCTGCGGTCACCACCGATTGCGTGGCTGTTCGCACCGGTCCCGACAGTGCTCGGGACCTGCGCCCCCGACTCGGGGGATGGGTCGGGATCCGATCGGACGATGCCGAGAAGAGCTTGATCGATCCAACCCCCCACCAGGTGCCGGAGGTGGGGGGGTTGGCGAGGCGGTCGGGGAGTTGGTCGAATCAATCGCCCCGGTCGGCGTGTCCCGGAGCACCGGCATTACGCGTGAACGACCGGCCCGAGTTGACGAGCGCTCGTGTGTACACCAGGGGTCCGGGGTCCGTCATCGGGAACCGCTCGGGGGAGGGGGTACCTCTACTCGTGCGCCACGAGACGGTCGATGTCCTGGACGCGGTAGTAGCCGGTGTTTCCCACCAGGAGTACCGGGCGAGGCGCGTCGGATCGGCGTAGGAGGGCCTTGGCGCGTTCGCGATCGCCGTTGAGGAGGAGCGGGATGTCTCGGCGTCCGATGAGGCCGTGTCGGCGCAGGACGGCGGGGGCCAGCTCGTTGATGTAGCCCAGGGCGACGCGTTCGGTGATGTTCAGCCGCTCGGCCAGGTCGGCGGCGGTCAGATCGTGCTCTTCGCGAACGGTGGTGTCCACGATGGACTCGACGAGTGCCTCCCGTTCCGCGCGTGCTCGGCCGGCGACCTGTTTGGCCTTGCCGGGGCGCTCGAGGTCGTACCAGGTGAACCAGGCGGCCACGGCGGCTGCGTCACGCTTACGATCCGGTCCCGCGGGCGGGAAGGGATGTTCGGGGTGGTCGGCGTACGTCTTGACGAGGTGATGCACCGCGGCGGCCGGCTTGGTTCCCTTGTATCCGCGACGGGCGCCGATCTCGGCGATGGTCAACCGTTCGTTCGGTGTGTGCCGCAGTCCCGGTTCCGTGCGCGCGGGCTCGGGGCCCGGCGAGGGGTTTCCACCGTAGGCGTGCGCCCGGCACCAGGCGACGATCTCGTCGCGTCGGTACAGGTGCGCCGTGCCCGGTTCGGACCGTACCGGGGCCGGAAAGTCGGGCAATGTGGTCCAGTTGGCCACGGTGGCCTGTCCACGGCCGGTCAGGGTACGGATGTGCGCGCGGGTGAGGTATTCGGGCAGGTGCGGAATCCGGGCCTCGAATTCCTCCTCGTTCGCGCTCATTTCCACCTCTCCGCTCCGCTCCGATGGATCCGGCTTCGCGCCTTCGCTCCCTCGTCCGCTCCGGCGCGGATCGCGTGTGCGGGTCGTCTGGGGAATTCCCGGGGCGACGTCAGCCTACTGCGTCGCATTGGGGGATCGAGATGCCTCCGCATAGACTGTTCGCGGTCTCCTGTTTGGTGGCCTGGGGTCGGCGGTTTGTCCAAGTCAGTCCATCGAGGCTGGTACGGGCCTTGTGCCCGTGCCGCCGGCCCTCTTTCCTCTCGGATTCGACACCGCCACGAAGGCGGTGTTGTTCGACGAGACGTCTCGTGTGCCTGTGCTTCGTTGTATGGGTGGTGTCGCTCGGGCTGTGGTGGGGAGTACCCGGTCGACGGTGGGGCACAACTCCTCGCGTACGGCTGGTTCCCGTCCCGGCGCTCGCATGTCGTAAATCAACCGTGAGTGCCCCATGCACGCCGACTTCGCTGTGCGCCTTGCGCGTGTGGAGCTTCGTGGGTCGCCGGTAGGGGGCGCCGGCGGGCCTGGCGGGTCGGCTGTTCCGCCGCCGGGAATGCCGACCGCCGATGCGAGGGCTCGCCCGGGCGCGCGAATTCGGTGGCCACGACATCGGAGCGATCATGGACGGCCCCGTTCAGCGGTTTGAGCTCGCCCGCGCAGGTCGATCCCGATCCCGTGTCGAGAGGGTACGGACGGAGTCGGCCTGCTGGGCGTCCTCGGCGGGGTGGGGGGAATGGCCTCGTGTCGAACGATGCCCAAGAGGGCTTGGTCGGCCAGGCCGTCGACCAGGTGCCGGATGTCCGTCGTGTCGAGGCGATCGGGGAGTCGGCGGCAGAGTTCGGCGATCAGGTTTGTTCGGGTCCAGGCGTCCCTTGTGGCGTCGAGGGTCGTCATGGCGCGGGTCACGGTCACCTCCGCGTTCGGGTGTTCGGCGTCTTTGGTGCCGATGCGGTGGAGGGTGGCGGTGGGGATGTCGGTCAGATCCAGGCTCAGGTCGGTCAGGGCGGCGACGGCCCAGCGGGCCAGCAGTTCGGCGCGGGGGACGGGGGTGCGTTTTTTGTCCTCGCGGTGGAGCAAGGTGATGTGTTGGGCGATGGCGGTGAGTTCGTACGCGGAGGGGGCTCGGCCGTAGGTGGCGGTGAACTTGGCGGCGTAGGCGGTGACTTCGGCGGCTATCGCGCGGCGTCTGGAGGAGAAGCGGGCACGGAGGGATTCGGGGATGCCGACGATTTCGCGGGCACGGCGGTCGGGGCGGGTGGCGAATTCGACGCCGAGGGCACGCGTGAGGGCGATCTCCGCGGCGCGTTCGCACAGGTGTCCGGCGGCCTGCTTGTGGCGGTGGATGGCGCGGCTGTCCAGGGTGCGCCAGACGCCGTCGTCGGCGTGTACGCGGTTGAGGACGGCGGTGTGGACGTGGAGTTGGGGGTCGTCGTCGCGGGAGGTGTGTTGGGGGAAGGCGGCGACGGTCCAGCGGTGTGCGCCGATCCAGCGGCCGGTGGAGGCGCCGGTGGAGGTGCGTCCGTGGCGGCCGGCGCGGGCGAAGCCGGCGGTGTCCTGGAGGTATTCGAGGCCGGTGTGGATTCCGGTCAGCCAGGCTTCCCAGACCTGGTCGGCGTCGTCGTGGCGGCCGGCGATTTGGAGGGCGGCGTGGAGGATGGACCAGGATTTGGGGGCGGACCAGGTGAGGTCGAGGTATTTGACGGCGGTGCGGGCCTTGCTGCGGACGCGGGCCTCGATCTGTCGGCGTCGCGCGGGGGTGGCGTCGGGTTCGGCGGCGAGGGCCTCGGCGATGGCGGCGCGGGTACCGGTGGTGTAGTCGCGGGGGCGGGGGCCGAGGCGGACGGCGTCCCGGGCGGTTTCGGCGGCTGCGGTCCACGCGTCGGTGCCTGGTGGTGCGGTGATGTCGGCGATGGCGGCGGCGAGTTCGGTGCGGCGGCGGGGGTCGACGAAGTGGTGGTACAGGTCTTCCAGGACGGCGTGGTCGACGGTGCCGTGCAGGCCGAGGTCGGGGGCACCGCGGCCGAGCCAGTGGCCGGGGGGTTCGCCGGCGATGGCGGCGTCGCGGAGGAAGTAGTGCTCGGCGCCGCGGGCGACCTGTTGGGCGAGGTAGGTGACGTCGCTGCGGGCGGCGATGGTCAGCACGGGTGGCCGCCGGAGGCATTGGCCGCCGGGTGCGGGGCGTCGGATGCTTGGGGTTCGTCGGTTTGGTTTATTCGGTTTGTGTGGTTTGTGTGGTTTGTGGATTGGGTGTTCATGATCGGGAAGGTGCGGGGCCGGCGCATGGTGTGACCGGGCCGCGGGGCCGACGGCGGGGGCGGCTGGTTGGGCTTCGAGTCGGTCGCCTCGGGTGGGGGCGGTGCCCTATCCGCCCAGCGCCGGTGCGGCGCTGTCGGCGAGTTCCGGGGTGTCCGGGACGAGGGGAACGGCGCGGCGGCCGGCCGGCTGTCCCGGGGCGGGTTTCGCGGCCAAGGCGTCGTCGGTGCCGTCCATGACGAATCGGACGGTCGACAGGCGCCTGCGTTCGGGTCGGGCCGGGGTCTGTGCCGGTGGCGCGGCGGTGTGTTCGGTGGTGGGTGTGGCCGTGCCGGTCTCGGTGCCGGTCTCGTTTGTCGGTACGGGCGTTTCCGGTCGACGTTCTCGGAACCGCGACGTGCGATCGTCCGGTGGGGCGATCTGTGCGAGTCGGGAGCGCTCCGGTTCGGGAATCGACGGTGTCGACGGGCGGGAGGTGTCCGTCGACACCGGGGAGTCGAGCGCGGGCAACGGCGGCGACACGCCGATCCGTTCGTCGGCGGGCCCGGGGCTCGTCTCGTGCCCCGTGGTTCCCCGTTCGAGGATCGAGCGCAGTTGGGCCGACTCGTCGTCGGTGAGGGCGCGGCCCCAGGAGCGTTCGTATTCGCCGGCGATGTCCCGGTGATAGCGGTCGACGTCGATGGCCGGAAGGCGGGCACCGAGCAGGCGCGCGGCTTCCTCGGGATCGCTCGCGAGGGCTCCCAGGTGGCGTGCGCGCAGGCTGTGGGAGCGGGCCTGTTGGCGCAGGCCGGGGATGTCCCCCGCGGGAACGTCCCCGGCGGCGATGCGGGCTTCGATGCCGTGGGCCAGGTCGAAGAAGCGGACCGCGTGGGCGGCGAGGGCGCGTTCCGGGGCGCCGTTCGGGTCGAGCGGGGCGGGTGCGTGTTCGCGGATGCGTTCGGTGACCACGACGGCGGGTGTGTCGCGGTCGAGGGTGATGCCGAAGGTGGCCCGGACGCGGTCGGTGAGGAAGTCGAGGGCGTCGTCGCGGGCGGGGCCGGGTGCCCAGTCCTGTACTCCGCGCCACATCCAGCCGATCTCGACCGGGCGGGCATCGTCCCACCAGTGGTGGTCGAGGGCGGATTTGAGGGCGGCTCCGGCCTGGGCGAGGTCGTGTTCGGCGCGGTCGCGGGCGGCCTGGTCGCGGCCGATCTCGGGGATCCGGGCGGCGGTGACGACGACGGGTGCGGTGTCGGGGCGGTCGGCGGGGGTGAGCTCGACGACGGCGCGGCGCAGGGCGTCGGGGTCGGTGCCGCGGGCGGCGAGGTCGGCGAGGATGCGGCGGCCGACGGTTTCGGGGGTGTCGCGGGCGAGGGCGGTGTGTCGGCCCTGGTCGATGAGGTGGGTGTGGAGGAGGGGGTCGCGGACGGTGTAGGCCCAGTGGACGGTGGGGCCTTCGGCGGGGGCGGGGTGGCCGCGGTCGATGGCGGGGTTGAGGTCGACGCCGTCCACCGCGGGGGTGGGGAGTGCGACGCCGTGGTGTTGGCGGATGCGGCCGCGCATGTGGCGCAGGATCCGGCCGGCGATGACGTCGTGGTGGGCGGACCATTCGACGGCGCGCTGCCAGACGGCGGCGATCTCGCCGGGGTCGGCTTGGCGCCACCAGGAACGGTCACGGACGTCGCGCATGACCTGGTGTGCGGCGGCGTGTTCGGCGCGGATGTCTCGTACGAGCCGGTCGTGTTCCGGACCGGTGGTGTGCAGGTGGTCCTTGGCCCGGGCGTCGCGACCGGCGATCCCTTGTCGGGCGCGTTCCTCGGCCTCGGTGACGCGGGCCAGGACGGCTTCCGAGTCGGGCCGTTGGCGCGGCGGTCGCGGGGCGAACGGGAGGCGCACGGCGGACAGTCGCGGCCGGCGACGGGGCGGGTCGAGGGCGTCGGCTCGGCGGTGGAGGTGGCGGGCGTGCAGTTCGGCGGCGACACGGAGTTCGTGCAGGGCCTCGCGTTCGATGGCGCGTTGGGGTGAGGCGGTGAGTCGGGCGGCGGCCCGGGCGACGGCGGTGTACCGGTCGCCTTGGTCGCGGAGGTCGCGGATGTGCTGACTGGGGGTCTCCGGGGGCACGCGGGGGTCGGTGGCGACGTTCCAGGCGCGGATGAGCGCGTTGTGGTGTCGGCGGTGAAGGGCATCGCGGCGTCGGGCCCGGTGGTGGCCGCCGCGACGGTTGCGGGCGGAGGCGAGGGCGATTCCGTTCCAGTGGTCGAATTCGGATCGCGGGGGTGGGGGCGGGTCGGTGCGCGGTGTCGCACCCCGGGACGATCGGGTTGTGTTGTCGGCGTGGTGGGCTTGGGCGGCGTCGGTGGTGGGGTTCTCGGGGGTGGTGGTGGGCGGGGCTTCGGTCGACGGTGGGGTGGAAGGTCGTGTCCACGCGATTGTGTCGAGGTCACGGGTCGTGGCGTCGAGGGCTTTCCTGTGGTGGCGTACGTGGCTTGCCAGGGCGCGTAGGGCGGCGAGTTCGGATGTGTGCCGTCGGGTGTCGAGTGCTCGGCTCAGGTCTTCGATGGTGGAGCCGAGGGTGCGGGCGTGATCCGCGACGACGCGGAGGTCGTCGGGCCCGACGACCGGGGTGTCCGAGTCGTTGGTGAAATCGCCGAGGTGGACCTCGTGCGCGTCTCGGGCGCCGCGGAGTGCGTCGACGAGGGTTTCCCGGAGGCCGCGGACGTGCTCCGGTGTGTCGGAGCGGTCGTCGACGGACTCCCGCCACACGCGGGCGGCGCTGTCGATACTGCGGGCTCGGGCGTGGGCTTCGTCCCGGGTGGCGTAGGGCCCGGGTTCATCCGGTTCGGGGCCGGTCGCGGGAGGACTCGCTTCGACGTGCGCGGAGTTCGCCTCGGAGTCGGGTGGGGCGGAATCCGGGGATGGGGGCTCGGGCGGGGACGGGGGCTCGGGGTCGTCGGGAGGCGTACCGGCCCTGTCGGACGCCGAAGTGGGCGGGGTGGGCTCCGGGTTCGGCGGTTGCACACCCGGGCCGTCGTCGGCGGGGAGCCGGCGGGGGACGGCCGCTTTCGGGACCGTGTCGTCCGAAGCCTCGATGTCGCCGGTGTGCGCCGGGAGCGAGACCTCGTGCCCGGGAGGATCCGGGGCGGGACCCCGCGCGTCCGAGTGGGGGGAGGAGGCCGGCAGCGGACGGGGATCCCGATCCTTGGGCTCCTCCTCGTGGACAACGCGGTAGGCGGGATTTCGTTCGAGGTATGCCTGCACCTGGTCCAGCGCGGCACTCGGCCGATCCGACGGCGGTACCCATGCCTGCGGACCGTCGGCCGATGGCGAGAAACCCTGCGCACGCAGGACGGCTTGGAGTTCGACGTCCGCAGGATCGACACGGTAGACGCCGCCGTTCCTGCCGAGGCGAATCGCGATCTCCACGGCTGTGCCCGTCCTAGGCTCGGACATGGTCACATCCACTCACGTGCTGCCTCCCGGGAATCACCGTCATCTGCCGGAAGGTGCGCCCAAGTCGCGCGCTGTGACACGGGAGACAAGGACGACGGGAGCAAGGTACGCCGGCACTACGGAAACCGGTGCGGCCCACGACGTCCAGCCGTAGAACCAAACGGCCCGGAGGAGCGGTTCGATATCAAGCCGAAGAGTGTCGAACCACAGTGTTCCACCTGCGGGATTGACACCGCTGCGTGCCCGGCCCAGGCCACAGAATCGATCCTGCCGTGTTCGTGGGTGGGGAGAACGTACGTTACGTAGGGCCTCGACGCCGCAAATGAACAGATACCGCCCACCTGCTCGCTCCCACCATGCGAAGACTTCCCGCCAACGAGCACAAGGCCCAGTGCGCTCGTCGGTTCACCCCCACGCGTGTGGTGACTTCGGGACCGGCTACCCGCCGGGAGGAACGACCGGCTTCCAGCGGCGCACCACGCGGACGTCCGCGGCCGGGGCATTCCGCTTCCCGAACTGCCCGTCGTGGGGACGGACCCAGATCCGGCCGTCCACCATGACATTACTGACGACCTCCCCGGGCGGGAGGTGATCCTGCTCGACGTGGTCACCCCACCGGGGCGGGTCGTCGTCGGCCATCGTGGTCTCCACCGTGAGTGAGTAGCGGTGGATGCGAGGCCACGGCGTCACCGATCCCACGCGGCCCCGCGAGTGCCCGCCCGGCCGCCGTCGGGGAACGTTCACGGCCGGGCGCGAGTCGGGTGCCCGACCGCCGCTAGAGACGACGACCGGGCAGGGCTGGGCCCGGCGACATATGCCAACCCTCGCCGGGCCGTGTCGCCCGTCGAGCGAGTGCGGGCGACGTGGGCGCCCGCCCGGCGGCGTGGTGGGGGTCGCGGGCCGAGCCGGAGGCCGCGAGCGGACCCGTAACCGCTGCGGCAGGAGGGCGGCTCGTCAGCCGCCGACACAGGTGAAGCGAGTGGTCAACCGTTTCCGGGTAAGGCACCGGCGGCGAGCGTGTGCTCGGCGACCCCGATGGCTGCGCACAGGTGCGCACCTTCCGTGAGTCGCACCGTGCCGTCGACCATTCGAGGGTGCTCGACCCACCAGGCCATGGGCTCCCAGGGAGCGGGCGGTGGGCTTGGGGTGGGTAGCCACAGGTAGGTTCCTGCGGATAGATATCGCGCCTGGGCGACGGCCGAGAGGCCGGAGTCGGCGACGAGTTCCCTCCACCGATCGCCGCTGCGGGGGTGCGATCAGGAACGAAAGTTGGGCCCAGCTCGGTACCGACGACGGGGCCGAGGTCGTTCGCGGCCTTGAGGAGTGAGCATGTCTCCCGGCCGAGGTCGGCAGCGACGACCACGACGTCGAACAGCAGACCGACGCTGACGACGCGAACTGCGATGCCGTGCAGCCGACTTGCGATGCCTCGACCGCACCGGTCGGCCACCTCGCCGAGGATGGCCATGCGGTTCACCCCCCACGCGTGTGGGGACTTCCGGGCGACGGACACGCACAAGCGCCGCCGCCTCGGTTCACCCCCACGCGTGTGGGGACTTCGCCTCTCCGGTTTCCACGATCAGTCCGAGTTCCGGTTCACCCCCACGCGTGTGGAGACTTCCAGAGGTGTTGTCGGCGTTCGTCACGGTGTTGCGGTTCACCCCCACGCGTGTGGGGACTTCACACACGAGGGGATGACGCCGACGCCCGAAACCGGTTCACCCCCACGCGTGTGGGGACTTCGGGATGCTCGTGGCCCAACACCCGGTCCTGCGCGGTTCACCCCCACGCGTGTGGGGACTTCGTCCGAGAAGAAGCCGCCCAAGCCCGGAGGAGCGGTTCACCCCCACGCGTGTGGGGACTTCCCCATTGCGGTGCTGTTCGTCGCCACCCTGCACGGTTCACCCCCACGCGTGTGGGGACTTCGAGGCAGGGACGGCGCGGGGATGGCTCGTGGACGGTTCACCCCCACGTGTGGGGACTTCTGCGCGCGCTCGCGCATGGTTTCCTCGGGCGCCGGTTCACCCCCACGCGTGTGGGGACTTCAAGCGGTGGATCCGCCGGCGGTCCGCCTTGTTCGGTTCACCCCCACGCGTGTGGGGACTTCGTCGCTCGCGGCCGTGGCCGCTTCGATCGCGTCCGGTTCACCCCCACGCGTGTGGGGACTTCGGAGCACCCCAACATGACCACACCCGGGACCACGGTTCACCCCCACGCGTGTGGGGACTTCCCTTTCTGACCTGCGGATACTCAGGGGCTTTGCCGTTTCGTGATGAAAATTGGGCAATTGAGGCAGAGAGTCATCCTGAATGCGGTCTGATCAGGGTTTTTGGGTGGCCTGCGTCCTGACGATCGGCTCCAGTCTCTCAGTAATGCTCACTGCCTTCGTGACCTTCGCTGCGACTGTGCTGCTCGTCGGCCGTCTGATGCGCCGCGCAAGGGAGCGGCTCGGCGTGTAGGTGCTTTGAGCGGGGCCATGGCGGCTCCACTCGGATGGGTCGTTTAGAGGGCGCGCCTCCTGCTGAGAGCGGACCTTTGATGGTGCGCTATTTCGGTGGGGTGGGGCGCCAGTCGGTGAGGAGGTCTGGGGGTGGGTGCGGGTCGTTGTGGGTTGTTCGGGTTTCGGACAGGGCTGTGCGGACGCGTTGCCAGGCGCCTTCGAGGGCTCGGGCGCCGATGGGGAGGCCGGCGGGACGTAGGGGGCCGCCGGCGCGGTGGGGGACTGTGGTGACCCATAGGGCGTGGACGGGGCCGCCTTCGAGGGCGGTTGTGAGGCGGGTGCGTTCGTGGGTCCAGGCTCGGAGGGCGCGGGTGGTGCGGGGGTCCAGTAGTGCTGTGTGAGGTGGGGTGGGGGTTCCCCTCCCGGGGGGTCTGGGTGTGATGCGGGCCTGGGTGGGTTCGTCGGTGAAGTCGTGGATGGTCATGGCCGCGATCTCGCCGACGCGGGCTCCGGTGTCGATGACGACTCGGACGAGGGCGTGGGTGCGTACCCAGAGGGCGGGGGTGACGCGGTGGGGTCGTGGGCCTTCGAGGAGGGTCGTGCAGCGGTGGTGCAGGAGGTTCGCGTCGAGGTGGGGGCGGCTTTGTTGACGGGGGTGGGGTGTCGTGTCCAGGGGGGTGTTCGCCCATTGGGCCAGGGCGCGTAGGGAGGCGGCGGCGGCTCGGATGGTGGCGGTGGATCCGCGGCGGTTTCCGGTGGAGGTGGCTCGGCGGCGGCGATCGCCTTGGGCAACGGCGTTGAGCCAGGCCTGGCATGTCGAGGAGTCGAAGAGCGCGGTGGCGGGAGCCGCGGCGCGATTGCCGTGGGCTTGTTCGACGTAGGCCAAGAGGTCTTCGAGGAAGGTGACGCGTTGTCGCAGGGTGGCCGCGCCGATCGTGCCGTCGTCGTGCCGCTCGCGCAGATCGGTGAGGAATCCGTCGACGACGTCGCGGGCTCGAGGGCTCATGGGCTGCACTTTATGCGGCGGGTTTTGCCCTGTGGGCTGCTGCCGCGCCGTAGGCGCGACGAGGGGTGAGGCGTTGAGTTTCGCTGCGGGGTGTGCGCCACTCCCCCGACCTGCCATCTTCTGTTATTACGATTCCGTGTTTCGAGGGGGGTCACCGGTGGGGCGAGTCGATCCTGGTGTACGGCTTTGACCTGCAGCTTTATCACTAGCCCAGGGCTTGCCTGTGCCTTGCCCACCCGTCATTACGGCGTAATGAACGTGCTCTGTGGTGGGTTCGCGCGAGTCCATCGCGGTTCATTACGCCGTAATGACAGCGCGGTGGTCGGGCATCGTCATCGCGTCGCATCGCGTGGGTGCCGGGTCCGGGGGAGTCATTACGCCGTAATGACGGGGGCGTTCCCCTTCGGGGAGCCGGATCACCGGGTGGCCGCGACCACTCCCCTGGCTCGTGTCTTCATTACGGCGTATTCAACACACGAGCCAGGGAACAGAACAGGTTCTCGGCGGATCGTTCATTACGGCGTAATGACGAAGACGACGGGCCGCGCGGGAGGCGCGCAAGGTGATCGTCCCTGGCTCCGGCCTCCCGGAGCCGTCACGTCATCGGTTCCGGGATCGGCACGGGGTTCCGATCGAGGCTTGCCTACGGGTGCGCGGAGGTCGACGCCTCTCCGAGGTGCCTCTCCCCCGCTCCCCTGGTCGCCCGGTTTCATTACGCCGTAATGAGAGACCGGGCCGGGGTGGCTGCGGGGAAACGAACCGGGGCGGGCGCCTAAAGGCGGGTATTGGGGGGCCCCGGGGGGGGGTGGGGGTGGGGGGGGGGCGCGCGGGGGGGGGGTTTTTACCCCCCTATGAAGGGGTTGCGGGGGCAGGGTCGGGGGGAGGGTG
>NZ_JBHTVA010000013.1:75976-169835 GCF_042793325.1 Embleya sp. NPDC056575 | reverse complement strand
GGGGCCGCCGGTTTTAATTCCGCCTTTTGCTGCGCCGGGGGGGGGGGGGGGGGGGTCAACCCCCCGGGGGCCCGCTCTTTCCGGCTTATTGCGCGCCCCCCGGCGGTGTGGTGCGTGTCAGCGGGCGACGCGCGTGAGGAGGAGTTCCACCAGCTTCTCCAGGTCTTCCGCGGACAGGTACTGCTGCAGGGACGCCGCCAGGTCGGCGGGCGGTCCGAGTCGGATGACCCGGGAGTGGTCGGTCCGGGGCTGCGGTGCGGTCGGAGGTCCGGACGCGACCTCGTTTCGTTCCGCGGGTGCCGGTGTCGGGACCGCCTTCGGTTTCATTACGCCGTAATGATCCTGGGCGGTCCGGGCAGCGTCGGTCTGTTTCTCCGGTGCCATCCGTCCGATCCTGCGGGCGTCCTCGACCTTGAGTTCGCCGTTGCGGAGCAGGTTCTGCAGCTCGGGGAGGAGGCCGAGGAGCGCGATGCGCTGGGAGACCCATCCCTGGGACTTGGACAGCCGTTTGGCGACCTTGTCCTGTGAGCCGTGGATGTCCAGGAGTTCCTGGACGGCCTTGGCCTCCTCGAGGGGGGCGAAGGCCTTGCGGTGGATGTTCGCGACGAGCGCGGATTCGAGGATCCCGGTCGCGCTGGTCGCGAGGCTGTCGTCGACGACGCTGTTGAGGCTGGCGAGTCCGGCCCGTTCCGCGGCGAGCAGGCGCCGGTTGCCGTCGACGACGACGTAGCGCACGCCGGTGTCGAAGGTGTGGTCCAGGTCGGGGTTGGCCTCGCGGTAGGCGCCGACGGTGACCACCGCGGCGGCCTGGAGTTGGCCCTTCTCCAGGATGCTGTCGGCCAGGTCCGCCACGTCACCGAGGGTCTCGCGGGGGTTGGCCGGGTTGTACGCAAGCTGGGTCAGCGGGATCGCGAACGGGGCACCCTCCGCAACAGCGGGTGTGGGGTCCGGGATCGGTGGTGCGGCGAGTGTCTCGGCCGCGGTGGTCGCCGGTGTGGGTGGACGCGGTGTGGTGCCCTCCCCCGTTTTCGGCGGCAGCAGGGTGGCCAGCGAGCGCTGGCGTTTGGACGCCGTCATGCGCTGGCGGCGATCTCGTCGAGGCGTCGGGTGGCGCCGCCCAGGCCGAGTTCGAGGGCGAGGCGGTAGAAGTCCTCGCGGGCCTCGAGGGAGATCCTGTTGCGGGGGTACTGGGTGACGACTCGGCTCTCGGCCGCCGCCTTGGCGTGGATCTTGTAGTGGCGGACCACGGTCTGGGTCCGCCACCAGCCCTGGCTGTCGACGAAGGTGCGGGTGTCCTCGAGGTCGGCGAGGCCGTCGCGGGGGTCCCAGTTGTTGACGACGACGGTGTAGGGGAGCCCACGCGGTTTGACGATGTTCTCGATCGTGTTGGCCGTCGGGAGGAAGGACATGCCTTCCGGTTCGATCGGCACGATCACGTCGTCGGCGGCCGACAGGACCGCGCGCAGCGCGGCGCCGGCGCGTCCGTCGCCGAGCGGGTCGCCGTCCGGGCCGGGCTCGTAGTCGGTGGAGTCGGGCCCCAGCCAGCCGGGGGTGTCGACGAAGATGTGCTGGTAGCCGCCGATTTCCTTGAGGCGCGCGAGCTGGTGCGGCTCGCGGTGGGCCTGGACGAAGTCGAACGGCAGCTCGTCGCCGACGCGTTCGGCCCACCAGGTGGTGGATCCCTGGGGGTCGATGCTGACGGCGAGGACCGGCGGTGTCTCCATATTGGGCCGGCTCAGGACGTCGGCGGTGACGGCCGCGAGGTTGACGGTCAGGGTGGACTTGCCGACCCCGCCCTTCTGGTTCAGCAGAACATGAACTTTTGCCACGGGTACTGCCCTTTCGGTCTGATTCCCCGGTGCCCTGCACGCCTTGGTGCGGGCGCGTGAGCGGGACGAACTATGCCATGTCAGCGACTCACGATCGCGGAGGACCTCGCTCTTTTGTCCGAGCCGCGTCATTACGCCGTAATGAATCGCCCGAACGGTCGCGTTCCGGCACGGCCGAAGGAGTGGTTCATTACGGCGTAATGACGCGGCTCGGCGGCGAGTTGGGGGACGGGGTGGGCGGTGGGCCCGACTCGCCGGGGACGGTCGCTTATTACGCCGTAATGAACGCCGGTGCTCGCCGCGCGGCCCGGGCCGCACGGGCGCGGGCGACCGCCGCCGCGTGGACGACGTCGCTTCGAGTCCGGCCCGGGGACACCGACTCGACGGGCAGGACGGCTTGGAACTCCCCTTCGGGCTCCCGCCATCGGGGTTCGGCGACGGTATATCCGCTGCGTCCACTCCCCCGATTCGTCGTGTTGGCGGGCAGGTTGCGACGCGTAGCGCCGGAACGCACAGCGGCAAGCCAGGCCGACGCGTGTGCGCGGATGGTGGCGCGGACCGGTGCAAAGTCCTCGCGTCGGTCCTCGGTGGCCACGGCCGCCTCCCGGTCGGCGGCCATGCGTTCGCGGAACTCGCGTTGTCGCCTGAGCCGAAGGTCGTTCTCGTGCCGCCGGGTTCTGGCCTGTGGGACGGAGGGCGGTTCGGGCCACACCGCGGTCGCGCCCTCGAGGCGGGCCCGGAGCCAGGCGACGGGAAAGAGCACCAGCAGCGGCAGTGGCGAAACCGTCAGCCAGGCCACGACGTCCTCTACGGTCCATCCCCTGTCGGCCACCCCGCGCAGTGCCGAGGCGAGTCGTCCGACGCGTTCCCGGGCGACGAGCAGAACCCGGGAACGGACGTTGCGCGCCAGCTCCCAACGCCTCCACCGCCGGGTGCCGGGTCGTGGGTCGAGGCGCCGCCGTCCGGCCTTGCCGGGGGCCGCCGTTGCGCCCAGCTCGCGCGTACGCCCGTGCGTGCCCGCGCGGTTGAGCCCATCGTCAACGTAGGTATCGGGATCAAGGTGGGGAACGGGGTTTGGTGGGGTATCCGTGTGCGGCTCATCGATCATCGCCGGCGGGACCGGGGCGCCGTCCGTGGACGAGGGTGGGGGTGTCGTTCCCGTGGCGGGGGAGGAGTCGGCTTCGAGGGCGTACAGGGCCTCCAGGCGGGCCAGTTCCCGCTCGTCCCATGCGGCGGGGACCGTGGCGGCGTACTCGGCCGCCAGGCGCACGCCGCCGGGGCAGCGAGTGCCGCGGGCGACGTGTTCGAGTAGTCCCGCCTCGCGCAGCCACCGCAGGTGCCGCCGCACGCTGGGGAGGGACAGACCGGTGACGGCCATCAGGCGGACGTGTCCGGGGCGGATGTCGCGACCGTCGTCGTGATCCGCGTACTCGCACAGTGCACGGGCCAACGTCAGCGTCGTGCCGTTGAGTCGGGGATGCAGGCGCACACGAATGGCCCACTCAACGACGGGCATCCATCCCCGCGCACCCCCCGAACAAGCCCGGAATTGTGGGGTATGCGGCTTTTTATAGTGCGCGACACGCGAACGAAGTCGCACCAGGGCGTGCGTGGCGCCGCGAGTGTGCATAGACTCTGGCACGCAGGACCTCCTCGTGAGGGCATGCAGAAGCCCCGTATTCGCTCGGTTGTGAGCGGGACTTCGAGCAAAAGCTGGAAGTAATTGGGTTTACGTACGACGCCTGGCCGGCCTGGTAACCGGACAGCGACGGACGTCGGCCCTCCCGGGTGGTGCTGGGAGGCCGTACGAAAGCGACCCGCGACCCTGGCAGGTTGCGGATAGCACAAAAAGCGGACTGTCTCCGGTGCTCAGGAGACTCCGCTCAGGGAAGTCAGATCACGATCTCCCCCTCTGTGGAGAGGGAGCAGACACGGATCCGCAACAGCAGGGCCCGCCGGACATGAAGCGCCGAGAAAGCGCGGCGTGTCATTGGCGGGCTCTTGTGCGTCGGGGGGTGTCTGCCGGTACTCTCGTTCATGTCGACGTTCTTTCTAATGGTGAGTCGGCCGCGCCCCCGGGGAGTTGCACCTCCCGGCAGGGGGCTTCTTCATGTCCCGGTGAGACTTCCGTTACTCACCGACGTTTCAGGGGAACCCTAGTCCCTTCGGGGGGCCCGGTGCGAGAACACGGGAAACTCGCCGGTCGGCGTGTCGTTCCGTTCGAACGGGCGGGTGTCAAGGCCATGCCGGTGTGAACTTCCGCCGTCCGGTGGGAGGTTGTCGGGGGCTCGCGTGAGTGCATGTCCGGGGAAGGTGACAGGGGTATGCCGGTTGTGACGTCTCGCGGGTGAATCTTTTTCCGGGACGGTGCGGCGAAGTTCCGGCTGTCCGGCCTTCGTTGCGATCGTGCGCCCTCGCCGGACATGTCCGCGGACACGACCTCGGCCGTGGCCGGCGTGTCCGGACACGACCGCGACACCGATGCCGTGTCCGCGAACATGTCCGGCGAGGTGTGTCGTGTCGCGTGTCTGTCCGGCAGCGTCTCGGACGGTGTCCGGACACGCCGTGCGGCATCGGACACGCGTCGTCCCTCGTGTCCGATGCCGGTGTCGTGGCGGGCGACGTCCGTCGAGTCGGGGTCCGAAGCGGACATGGCCGGTCGGACGGCGGGGCGACATGCGTGTCCGACCGGCGAGTTGTACGACCTGCGTAGGCATGGACGGCGCGACACGACGTCGGGGTGCTTCGCGCGTATGTCCATGTACGGGGCGGTCAGGGCCCGTGTCCGCTGCCTCGTATCCGGTGTCCGACCACGGGTCAGGGAGTCTCCGGTGGCGTCCGGTCACGATGGACGTGACGGGCGCCCGAGCATGGCGTCGTTCTGCGAGGGTGTCCGACGGCCGTCGCATCCGTTCTTGGGAGTTCGGCGTGCGACACCGTCGGGGAGCCGACGCCTGGGGCCCGGCGTCGGACACGACGGCTGTCGGACACCGTGACCGGACAACCGTCGGCTCGTCCTCCGGTGAACGTCCTCGTCGGCCACGAGGACGTTCGGTCATAGGCGGGTTCGCGGTGTCGTGTCCGGGTGGCCGGCCCTTGGGCGGCCTTGTCGTCGACGCGGTCGGGCGCCGCACGACGAGCCGACAGCTGTCCGGTCACGGGCTCGGGTGGTATTCGTCCCAGAAGACGTCCCTGGCTCGTTCGACGGATTCGTCGGAGGTGAACCAGTGCCTCGTGAAGTGCTTTGCGAGTGAGTAGGGGTGGTGGGGGTCGGTCAGCATCCGGTGGACGAACTCCGCCGAGGAGCAGTCGAATCGCTCCCAGGGGTCCCATGCGTCGCCGCGCGCGAAGATCGGCCACCGTTCCGGGTCCGGATCCTCCACGAGCCAGCAGAAGGAGTGTTCGGCCGAGGTTGTCGCCCATTGCAGGAGCCGTGCTGCGGGTCGATGTGGGGGCGCGGGGTCGGCGAACTCGTCGTGGTCAGCGACGATCAGGTCGAGGTCCGCATGGCGTGAGCCCGGCACACAGAGGTCGAAGTTGTCGTCGAACGTGCCCGCGCCGAAGGTCTCGGCCAACTGCTTGTAGTCCCGGGGAAGACGAAGGCCGAGCCTTCGCTCCACGGAGGTCCAGTCGATGATCCGGGGCTTTTCGTTCCAGCCGGTCAACACGGCCAGATCCTCGGCCCAGGACGATCTTGCGGGTCGCGCCGGGTCCAAGGGAGCGCGGACGGCCACGAAATGCACGGTGGTGGGGCGGGTGAGGTCGTCGTCGGTGGTGCTCTCGAGCAGGCCGATGCCGAGCCAGCTCTGTCCGACGGTCCATCCGTACATCTCGACGGCTCGGTCGACGAGGACGTCGGCCAGTGGCGGTCCCGGCAGGCGTCCGAGCGATGGGTCCGTGAAGCCGTCGGCGGCCACCGTCCTGGGCGGTCCGAGCCGCGAGCGGAGCGTGGCCACGACGGCGTCGAGGGCTGCGGGTTCGCGCTTGTCGGGGGCGAGTTCGACCATGTCGTAGCCGCAGCCGCGGTCTTCTCCCCCACTCGCCGGCAACGGGCGGGCCAAGAGGTCTTCGATCGCGGGGAGAAGAGCAGCGCTGTCCACGCCACGAGTAGACCTCACGGGTGGGACACGCGGGCTGCCGGCCTGGGCGGGCAACGGATGACGCGACGACGACACGATCGGCGGGTTGGTTCCGATCATCGGCGGCCTCGACTGCGCGGCCTCCCCGACCACCGGGCCTGGACCTCGTCAACAGAACTCGGGCGGACGAGGGTTGACGGGGTCAGCGCTGGAGGCTGAGGGAGCCGGCGGCTCCCGGGGTGCCGGGAATCAGGCGGGTGGTGGGGGGCCAGGGGCCGCCGGCTTCGGTGATGCCGCCGTAGGGGACGGCGATGGCGCGGGCGGGGTGTTTGGCACGGGTGAAGACGAACAGGGGGCCGGTGCCGTAGTAGCGGTCGCCGCCGCCGCTGATGGTGCCGGTGGGGAGGGCGACGCGGTCTCCGGTGGCGGATTCGATGTCCTTCTTCGAGGCGCCTTCGAAGAAGACCCAGACGTTGTCCCAGGCGAAGGGGGTCAGGTCGCGGAGGGTGCCCTCGCGGCCGTGTTCGCCCAAGTCTTTGATGCCGGCGGCGAGTCGGTCGTGGGCCTTGCCGTCGACTTCGACGCCGATCCGGTCGGAGTCGCCGCCGCAGGCGGTGACGAGGATCAGGACGAGGGCGGTCAGGAGGGCGAGGGCGGTGGGGGTGTGCTGTCGTGTCAACTGACCGTCGATCCGTTGTCGACCCCGCTGCCGGGGTCGTAGCCGTTCTTTTGGGGCTGGTCGCGCGGCGGGCCGGCGGGTGGGGCGCCGTGGGCGGGCAGGGGTGGGTCGTTCTTGGGGATGGTCGTGTTGCGGCCGATCTCCTCCTGGTCGCTGTAGACGAGTTCGTGGTTGCGGTCAACGACGACGGCGCGTCCTTCGCGGATGGCGCGGTCGATGTGGTCGGCGAGTTCGGCGGGGGAGGCGTTGGGGTGTTCCTGGGCTATGCGGCGGCCGAGGTCGTTGTTGTACAGGTCCATGGCTTCCCGGTGGCCCGGGTTGCCCGTGAGTCCTTCGTGCGCGGTGGTGTACTTGGCGGCCCAGTCGACGCCGAATCTCTGGGTGAGTAGCGCGTTCCAGTAGGTGTGGCGGAAGGCGTCCTGGTGGTCGTCGTTCTTGTCGTCGGAGGTGAAGCGTCTCTCGGCTTCGGAGAAGGCCTCTGACCTGATGTCGGCGAAGTCCTTCTGGGCTAGCCAGCCGAGGCGGTCGAGGAGGTCGGCCTCGGTGCGGGTGACCTGTTGTTGGCCGGTGAAGAAGCCGACGATGCCGCCCGGCCACTTGGTGGTGCCTCGGGGGTCGTCCATGGTCTGGAAGGTGGTGAGGATGTCGGCGCCGTTGCCGTCGCGTCCGAGGGTGGCGTGGGGGTTGAAGGAGTCCTCGCGGGCGCTGACGTCCTGATAGATGTCCCATTGGGCGTCGTTGTCGGCCTGGGTGGCCTGGGCGAGGGCCTGGCCGACGCGCCAGGCGAAGTCCTGGGCGCGTTTGGTGTAGTCGGCGTTGATCTGGGCGGCGGCCCACCCGTCACCGGCGACGGACAGGGCCTGGGCGACATCGTCGGGGATGCGCCAGTCGACGCCGCCGTCCTCGCGGACGGTGAAGCCGGGTGAGCGGGAGATCTCGTCCAGGACGGCGCGCAGGGCGGTCTGGGCGGCCTTGAAGGCGGTGTGGGCGTCGGAGACGGCGCGCGACAGGGCGGCTGCCTCGGCGGCGGCGAGGCCGATCTGGCGCTGGGTCTCGGCGAGTCGGGCACGGGCGGTGTCGGCGACGGTGCCGCTCCATCCGGTGAGGCCGGGGGAGTCGAGGACTTCGGCCCGGTGGCGTTCGGACAGGCCCTGGAGTTTGGCGCGGACGGTTTCCCAGGCGGTGGTCGTCTCGGTGAGGAGGTCGACGTTCGCGTCCCGGACCTGGGTGAGGGTGAGCACGGCTCAATTGCCCATCGACTGGGTGACGTTGGTTTCGGTGCGGGCGTATTCGTCGGCGGTCAGGCGTAGTCCGGTGGCGGATTCGCCGAGTCTGCGTTCGAGGGCCGCGACCTGGTGGTCCCAGGTGGTGACGAGGTCGGTCAGGCGTCCGGCGGTGCGCCACCCGGGGAGCCCTGCCGCGGCGGCCTGGGTGGCGGGGGTGGCGGTGCGGGCGGCGGTGGTGAGTTCGCCGAGGACGCGGTCCTGGGCGGCGCCGGCGTCGCGGAGGTGTTGCGAGGCAACGCGGAAGTCCGGTTTCGCGGTGCCGGGGTTCGTTGTCGTCGGTGGTATGGGGGGCGGTCCGGGTTGGGGCTTGGGTAACGCGGGGTCGGGCTGCTTGTCTCCGCCGGTGGGAGGCGGGCCGGTGGGGCCTGGTTTGGGGTGGTCGTCGGCGGCTTGGGTGCGGACGGTTGGGTGAAGTGCGCGTTCGATCTTGCTCATACCCTCCCCCGGGGGCTGATGCGGCGGCGGCGCTGGGCGCGAGGTTATCGGGGTTCGGTGGTTGTGGGGAGGGGTTTGGGTGGTGGGGGGGGGGTGGCTGGGGCGGGTCGCTTCTGGGGGTGAGGGCTGGTGTTCGTGTGGGCGCTGTGTGGGCCGGGTCGGGTCGGTGGCCGACCGGGCGTGCGGGGTGGGACGGGTTTCAGCGACCGAAGCGACTGAAGCGACCGGACTTCCGAAGTGTCGCGGGCGTGATGGGGGCGGGGCGGGGCGGGGCTTCGGTCGCTGTTTTCGGTCGCTCGTTCTGTGGGTGTGAGCCGGGTTTTCGGGGTGTGGGGCGGGTGGATCGGGGCTCGAAGCGACCGAGTCGCTTTGGTCGCTGCTTTGGTCGCTTGGTAAAAGTCCTGGTCAGAGGGTGTTTGGTCGTGTGGTAGCGACTGAAGCGACTGAAGTTTTGCATTATGACGACATTGGTGCGTGCGCGTGTGCGCGTCATAGATACGGACCTTCAGTCGCTTCAGTCGCTGTTTTGGTTGATTTATAGGTTCTGACCTGCGGTTTTTCCTCAGCGACCAAAGCAGCGACCGAAGCGGCTCAGTCGCTGTCCCTTCGGTCGCTGGGTCGCTGACACGCGGGGGAGCCGACTCGGGGTCGTGAGGGGGGTGGTCCGCTAGCCTGTCGTGTCGCAGCAATATCGGGACGTGAGTCGCTTCAGTCGCTTTCGATACCGTTCATTGCTCTGACCTGCACTTTCGTTCAGCGACTGAAGGATGGATCTCGATCGACAGGCGTAGTCCGCTGCGGGGGCCGGGTGGATGTCCACGGCCCCTGGGCCGGATCTCGGGGAGGGCACGGGTGTCCGCGCGCGGTCCCGTGCGTCGAGGTCGGGGTGCGCGGGCTTCGGTCGCTGTCTCGGTGTTCGGGGAGGGTGGTGGGGACGTGGCCGGTGGGCGGGACGGTGCGGGAGCCGCCGTGCCGGACGCGTTGGCGGTGGCGCGGTGGTGCGCGCGGTCGGGGTGGCCGGTCCATCCGTTGGCCCCGGGCCGCAAGACGCCGCCCGCCAACTGCGAGGCGTGTCATGTCCAGGGGCACTCGCACACCGGTTGTGGGTGCATTCCGGCGGGCCGGTGGTGTCACGGTTTCCACGCGGCCACGCTCGACCCGGAGCGCATCCGTGCGTGGTGGGGGCGCGAGTCGCGGTTCGGTGTGGGTGTGGCGTGTGGGCCGGCGGGGCTTGTGGTGCTCGATGTGGACGCCCACGGGCCGTCGTTGCCCGAGCGCGATCGTTTGTTGCCGGGGATCCCGATCGGCGACGGCGTGGATCTGACGGGCCTGTCCACGGGCTTCCACACCCTGGCGTTGCTCGCGGCCCTGCGTGGCGCGCCGGACCCGGCCGCCGACGAGGCGACGTTGCGGGTGCGTACGCCGTCCGGGGGTCTGCACGTCTGGTACCGCACGCCGCCTTCGCGGCGGTGGCTGTGTTCGACCGGGTCGGGGCCGGGTCGGGCGTTGGCGTGGCAGGTGGACGTTCGGGGTGTGGGCGGGTACATCGTCGCGCCCGGGACGGTGACGCGGGCCGGGGTCTACGCGCCGGTGGGGTCGTGTCGTGAGCCGGCGGTGTTGCCGACGTGGCTGGCGCGGGAGTTGGAGCGGACCGGCCACGCGGAGCGCCCCGCGGCGCCGTCGGTGTCGCCGGGTGTGCCCGCGCGGGCCCGGGCGGCGGTGGTGGCCGCGGGGGGTGGTCGCGACGCCGCGGGGCGGGTCTTGGCGAACGCGGTGCAGGAGGTGGCGGATTGTGCGGCGAGTGCATTCGGTGCGGGGTTCAACGCCAAGCTGAATCGGGCCGCGTTCATCGTCGGGGGCCTGGTCGCTGCGGGTCATCTGGACATGGGGGCGGGTGAGCGGTTGTTGCTGGACGCGGCCGAGTACGCGCGTCCGGGGAACGTTCGGCGGTCGCGGGCGACGATCCTGGGTGGGTTGGCGGCCGGGGCGGCGCGGCCGCTGGATGTGGGAGGGCGTTCGTGAACGGTTTCCCGCAGGAGGGCTTCGACTTCGACGCGGCGGCGGTGGCGGCGCAGATCCTGGCGCAGCAGCCCACGTCCGTTCCCGCGCAGGGCAACGCGACGCAGGGGGTGTTGCCGGGGACGGTGACGGCGCGTGGTCTGGTGCCGGACTCGTTGAGCGATCGTGGGAACGCGAAGTCGTTCGTCGCGTTGTACGGGCGCGATTTCCGGCATGTTCCGGGGCTGGGCTGGTATCGGTGGGAGGGGCATCGGTGGCAACTCGACGAGGACGACGGGGTGTTGTGGGCGGCCGGTGACATGGCCGAGGCGCTGGCCGTCACGGACGCCGAGGGGCGGCATTCGGACGCGGATCTGCGGCGGCATCGGCGGCGGTCGTTGTCCACGGCCGGGCTGAAGGCGTTGCTGATGCAGGCGCAGGCGGCCCCGGGGATGGTGCTCAAGGCGGAGCACCTGGACTCGGATCCGTACGCGTTGTGCACGCCGGGTGGGATCGTCGATCTGCACACCGGGGCGGTGGTGGCGCCGGATCCGGAGAAGCATCGGCATTCGCGCTCGTGTACGGTCGCGCCGCGCGCGATGGCCACGCCGCGGTGGATGCGGTTTTTGACCGACACCTTCGGCGACGACGCCGAGGGCGCGGAGATGATCGATTTCCTGCACCTGTTGCTGGGGTATTCGGTCACCGGCGATGTCGGCGGGCAGATCATGCCGTTCCTGTACGGGCTGGGGAAGAACGGCAAGAGTGTCCTGCTCGATGTGCTGGTCACGTTGCTGGGGGACTACGCGGACGCGGCGCCGCCGGGGTTCTTGATGGCGAAGCCGTTCGAGGGGCATCCCACGGACCTTGCCGAGTTGCACGGGCGGCGGGTGATCGTGTGTTCGGAGCTCAAGCCGGGGGATCGGTTCGACGAGGCGCGGTTCAAGCTGTTGACCGGTGGCGATCGGTTGAAGGCGCGTCGGATGCGGCAGGATTTCTTCAGTTTCGAACCCACGCACAAGCTTTGGTTGTTGGGCAACCATCGGCCGGAGGTCGGTACGGGCGGGTTCGCGTTCTGGCGGCGGATGCGGTTGATTCCGTTCGAGCGGGTGGTCGCGGACGAGCAGCGGGTCGACAACCTGGCGCAGGTGCTGGTGTCGGAGGAGGGGCCGGGGATCCTGGCCTGGTTGGTGGACGGCGCCCGCCGGTATCTGGGGGGTGATCGGGACCTGACCGGGCCGCCGCGGGTGCGGGTGGCCACGCACGCGTACGCCGAGACGGAGGACCACATCGGTCGGTTCGTCGCGGAGCGGTGTCGGATGGGGTCCACGATGCGGGCCGAGCAGACGGGGTTGTACGCGGCGTACAAGACGTGGTGCGGCTTCGAGGACGCGACGCCGGTTTCCGCGCGGGCGTTCGCGGTGAGGATCCGGGAAGCGGTCGGTCTTTCCTCGCCGCGGCAGATGATGACGTCCAACCAGCGCAAGTATTACCCGGGCATCGGGTTGCTCGGCGAGCACGAGGAGACGTCGTGAGTGCCCTGATCACGGCCAAGCAGATCGCCCACGAGATCGACATCGTGTGGTTGGAGGACCCTGCCGGGCTGGATTACGTCCGCCAGGTGCTGGATCGGCTGCCGCGGCGTACCGGGGTGCCGGCGTTCCATCGGGACGGGCGGATGGTGGGGTACGCGTTGCTGGGGCCGGGCGCGCGGAGTTCGCCGGCGTCGGGGACGTATCGGCGGCGGGTGTTCTGGTTGGCGCCGCACGATCGTGACCGGGTGCCGGACGGGGCGTACGTGTCGGGGGCGCCGTCGGAGGCGGTGGATCCGCGCACGCTGGAGCCGAGGGTGCCGGGTTACAAGACGGAGCGGTCGGAGGGCGGGCCGCCGTCGGAGGCGATGCGCGAGTTGGGGATAACGCTGCCGAAGGGGTAGGCGGCGGTTGGCGCGCGGCGAGGGTCCGGAGGCCACGGTGCCGATGCCGGAGTGGCCGCTTGGTGGGTGACGGCATGGAGCTTTGCGCCAATGCGAGCGATCGGTGGCCTTCGGCTGTATCCGAGTCGTACTTCAGGCCTCGTGCAAGGGCTGCGCGCCGTCGTTCTCATGGTCGACGAGCAAGCGCACCGAAGGTTCAGTCCGGTGCGTTGCCCGCTGATGGAGTCGACAAGTTGCGGGCGGCGCACCGGGGTATCCGGTGGCGTGGGCGTGGATCGGGCTTTCGTCGGTTACGGACGCAGGCATCGGGTGCCGGTGCTTCCGGGTCTCGCACGAAGAGCACACGTTTGGCGCGCCGACTGTGGCCGGGAGGTTGGTATTCACGGTCGGGGGGTGCGATGTGCGTTCCAGTGTCGGGTGAGCCATTCTCGATGGTCTCGGTGGAGGGGGACGTGCGGGGTGCCGCCGTGCAGGGAGGCGTAGTACGGATACGTCTGAAGGTGCTCGGAGAGGTCGAGGGTTCCGGTGTCCGGATCGACGCAGATGTGTCCGAGGTCGAAGAGGCGGTGGATGTCCCGGCGCAGGAGGAGACCCCCGCGGCTGTGGTGTGTCTCCTCTTTCGCGTAGCTGTACAGATGCGCCGCCTCGAGCACCGTGGTCGGTGCCCTTCCGGTGAAGGCGCACGTTTCCCCTTGCTCGGCCAGAAGCTTGTTGCGGAATTGGGACTGGCCCTTGCGCACGCGTACGACTGCTGTGCCGTGTCCCCCGGCGATGGCGTCGATGCCGTTGTCGACGATGCGCATGGCGGCACTACCGCCCCGGGATTCGATGGCTGCCTTCAACGCGTTCCAGTTTGCCGGGCGCAAGCTGAGTTGTGAGTTCGGCTTGATGGAGAACGACCGCAGTTCCTTGCCGTTCAGCAGGCCTGCGAGGTCCACCCAGGCCGCCGCGTAGTGCGCTTGGAAACGGGTCACTTCCTTCGTCACGACGGATGGTTCGACGAAGGGCACGTGGCAGTCGCGGCAGCCGAATGAGTAGATGCCCGACTTCAGGCGATAGACATTGCTTGCGCCGCATCCAGGGCATTGATTGGAATTCTTCTCGCCCTTCTTGACGGTAATCGTCTCGATGACGGAAACGCCCAACAGAATCTTCGAATCCCATACAACGATCACGTCGCGCTCGGCGAGGCGCTTCGAGTTTTTGATTTCGCTGTCCCAGCTGTAGTACTCGGACAGTTTGTCGTCGTAACCGTCGTTGCTTCCGGTGGAGCGGTCGTCTCCGCGGGCCAGGCACAACCACGCCGCCGTCAACGCAGTCTCCGATCACCTGGTGGTCCGTCTCCGTTGGCGCACAACGTAGCCGACACCGGCGACACCCCGGACCGACCTTCGCATGCTCCCGCTCGCGCGGATCGTCCGGAGCGGGTATTGGACGTGTCGACGCCTCCAGGGTGTCGACACCTTTGGGGCACGGGCGGTGGCACCGTCGGCTGAACGTGGGTCGACGGTTTCCCGGGTCGGGTGGGCCGGACTGGTGTGCTCACACGTTCGTCGGGCGGTGTTCCGGTTGTGATCTCTGCGGTGTGTACGGGCATTTCGCGTTGCGACCCGGGAGTCCTCGGCTTCGTCGGCACCGGAGTAGCGGGAGCTGCGCCTGCGGTTGCGAGACGGTGGGCATCGTCGGCCGGTCAGTCTGGTCGTGATGGGTCTCGCAGGTGACCGGCGGGCGTCCGTAGAGTCGATACCGTCCCTGTGGCCAGACGGACGGCCGGTTCGGGTGGTCGTCGGCGATGCGAACCTCGGTCGGCGTGTTCGGGATCGAGGCGGGTTCGTCATGCGATGTCGGTCGAACGCCTCGGCTGCCGTCATGTCCTCGACAACGGCGATCCCGGGGGGACGGATCGTCGATTCCCATCGTGGCGGTCGAACCGCCCGGTTTCGGGTGTGCCTTCGTCCATTCCTCGATGTTCTGCTTGATTTGATACCTGTCCCCCGCAAACCGACTGCTCGTGGTGCGGATCGGTGGTATGGCGAGGTGTTGCAGGCGTTCCATCGGGCCGAGCGGATGCCCGAGCCGCGGGTGTGCGGGGATCAGGCGGAGCGCTTCGAGGATGGATCGCGGTCGGGGATGATGCGGGAGGTGGGGTATCGCTGCCGAAGGGCTGGGTGGGTGCGGGTCGTTGACGATTCGAGTTTTCGGTTCGGGACGCTTGTCCGTTCAGGAGATTGTGTTGTGCCCGGGTGTGTCAGGGGTCGGGGGTTCGTGGTCGTGGGTGCGCCGTAGTTCGCGGTGTCCGGCACGCCGGTCCGGTCGGGGGCCTGTGCGGTCCGGGGGGAGTCGGCGGAGTTCCTCGCGTCGGGCGTCCTCGATCGCGAGTCGGTGGGTGGGCAGGGTGCTTCGCAGGGCGGCCTCGTCGCGCAGGCTTCGGGCCAGGTCGTGGTCGGAGGCGGCGCGTCGGGCGTCGGTCGCGGCGCGGCGGGTCTCCCGGCGGACGCCGCGTTCGGCGTCGTCGACGTCGGCGCGGTGGGCGGCGCCTCGGAGGCGTTCCCAGTCGGCGGGCACGTGTCGCTCGCGTTCGGCGCGTAGTTCCCGTACGCGTGGGCCGTCGCCGTTGCGGGCTCGGTTCAATGTGTCGTCCGCGTGCGTGCGGCGTGCTGCGGCGGCCTGCTCGGTGCGTGTGGCGCGTGTTGCGGCGGTCTCGGCGGCCGGGAGCAGTCGCCCGGCCGGGACCTCGCCATGCGGCCGGGCGGACATCTGCCGGAGGATCTCGTCGCGATCGAGGTCGGAGGATACCCGGGCGAGGGTGTTCCGGGCCTGTCGCAGGCGATCGGGCGGCGGTGTCGTTCGCGCCGGTTCGGCGGGAGGGGTGATTCTGGACCTGGGGGTGCGCCAGGCCTTGGGGGTGTCCGGGCGGTGGATGATCCAGTCGGTCTCGCGGAAGTGGGAGGAGAGTTCACGGCCGAGTCGTGTGGCGTCGAAGGGGCCGCTGGATTCGAAGACGCCGAGGGACAGGGGCCTGCCCAGGATCTTTTCCCATTTGGCCGCCCATTGGGCCAGCGCCTTGAACGTCCCGATAGTGGTGTGTTTATCGAGGTATCCGTGGCCGCCCATGAAGTCGCCGGGGTAGCGGTCGGGATGGCGGGCCCGCCAGTGTGCGCGGGCGGCGCGGACCATGGCGGTGCTGTTGATGTCGAGGTCGAAGTCGCTGGGTTCGGGTTCCAGGCCCAGGCGCCACATGAGGTCATACGGGCGGCGCAGGGGGCGTTCCCGGCCGTCGGAGAGCCATTCCCGTAAGCGCTCGGCCGCCTCGGGCGAGGCGGCGAGGTCCTGTTCGCGGGGCAGGGTCTTGTGGCTGCCGGAGAAGAAGCCGGCACCGGTTCCTTTGAGGCGGATGTCGACGTCGGACGGGTGGATGCCGTCGCTGCCCAGGGCCCGGAGCATCTCGGCGGCGAATCGCTGGTAGAGCGCCGGGGTCATGCCCATGGGGGCCTCGCCCGTGAGCATCCACTTGATCTGGATCGGGTTGATGCGGAGGAACTCCAGGTCCCGCTTGGTGATTGCGTAGCCGGAGTCGTCGCGGGGCCACCAGTGGGGCACGCTCTCCTTGCCGTCGAGGATGCGCAGGATCCGGTCGTCGAGCGCCTGGGAGCGGTCGAGGGTGGTGGTGACGGTGAGGGGGCGCCATCGACCGGTCATGGGTGCGGGAGCGGGTGTCGATGTCTCGCGGGTGTCGTGTGTCGTCGGGTTCGTCGGTGTTGTACCGGTGTTCCCGGGTGGGCCGGTGGTGTCCTCGAGGGTGGGCACGTCGATGGCGATGCCACTCGTGGTGGGGGTTGGGGTGGTGTCGTCGAGGGCGGCATCGAGGGTGACGTAGTTGTCGCCGGGCAGGGTGACCCACTCCCGCTGGGCGAAGAAGCCGATGCCGGTGGTCGGGACGGCCAGGATGTCCGTCGCGGGTTTGCGATGCGCCACGATGACGCCGCGCCTGCCGCGCGTCGCCAGCCAGTCGGCGACGATGCGGCGGTCCGCCGTCCAGCTCGACAGGGGTCGATGGAGGATCTCGAGGGGGTTGCCGACGCGCATGTCGGCCCACCTCGGTCGCGGTGTTCCCATGTGCCAGGTCAGTGCCCGGTAGGCGGTCACTTCGGTGATGCCGCGGCGGGCGAGGGCCTGTTGGGTCAGTTCGTACTGGGTGCGTGCGAAGTCGCGCAGGGCGTCGCGGTTGTAGCCGAGTTCCTGTGCCACCTTGATGCGCAGGTCGGGGTCCATCCGCCGTTCCAGGAACCGGGTGAGGCCGAACTCCTCGGCGACGGCCTCCTGCAGCGCCAGCACCCGCACGTTGTTGTCGGAGCCGAAGGACCAGGACCCCATTACCTCGCTCACCGCAATCCGGCGGATCACGGTCTCGGCGTGCGGGTCGTCCATGGGCACCACGGTGGTGGGGGCATGGCGGGGGTCGCTCGGGTCGAGTTCGTCGCGGTGGAGGACGTCGGCCCCCATCGACGGGTGCTGCCGGTGGTGGGGCACGAGGAAGTAGTCGCCGTTGCCGAGGCGGTGGGCCATGTCGGTGCCGACGACCAGGCCGAACGCGGCGAGGACGAGTTCGGGCGTGGAGGAACGCATGCGCGCGGCGATGGCCTCGATGGCGATCGTCCTGGCCTGGCCGGTGTCGGTGATGCGGCCGTCGTCGGTCACCAGCGCGTCCCCGGCACGTTGGTGATCGATCCGTTCCCGGGATCCGGGCGGAGGGGGTGGACGTCGTGGGGTCGTGGCGTCGGGCATCGTTACGTGCTCGTGGGGGGTCGGGGCGGCGGTGGTTTGGTGCCGCTCGCGCGTGTGGCGACCTGTTGAGGCGGTCGTGGTGACTGGGCCGCCGACGCGGTCACGTTCGGGGTGGGCCGTCGGGACGAGGCGGCTCTCGGCCTTGTCGTGCGCGACCAGGAAAGCACGGAGGGCTCTCCGTTCGGCGTGGGTTCGAACCCGGGATGTCGGAGGTGGAACTGCGGTGACAGTCAAGGGTGTTGGCTAGAGAACGGATCATAGTCTCGGCAATGGTGTGGGGGCGCATGTTTCCCGGCGGGTTCGTCGCGACCAGCGGCTTTCCTGTGATGCGCTCCCATGGGCCCGGTTCGGGAGTTGTCGGATGGGACCTTCGTCGCCGAGTGACGGGGAGAGCGTGTCTGCTCGGCTCGTACGCTTCCATGCCGGCTCGCTTGGTCGTGGGCAGGTCGGCCCCGGGACGGTCGCGGTTCGGCGGCGTCAGTCGCTGCGGAGGAAGGCCTCGGCCTGGCGGCGGAGTTTCTCCGGGGCGACGGCCCAGGCGGGGGTCCGCGTCACCTCGCGGAGCACGACCTCCTTTACCTCTCGCGGGGCGGTCGCGCGCAGGCCCAGGTGCGGCCACATCCGGTCCAGGTCGTCGTACGGGAGGTCCCAGGAAAGGATCATGGGTTCGGGGGTGTCCGGTGAGGGGGGAGGTGCGACGTAGACCTCGTCGGCGGCGGCGGCGGGGGTGACCTCGATGAGGGCGAGGCCGAGTCTGTCGACGGCCGCGCGGAGCAGTACGCGGTAGCCCTCGACGGTGTCGGTGGAAGGGGGTTCGCCGTCGAAGAACAGGGCGAGTATCCAGCCGGATTCATCGGCGCGGCCGAGGTCCAGGACGAGGCGGGTGCCGGTGTCGTCGGTGAAGGTACGGTGCGCGAGGCTCATCGACGCGCCGGGTCCCTCGCTGCGGGGGTTCTCCTCGAGGCGGAGCGTGGTGAGCAAGTGCCGGATCCGTTCGGAGCTCAGTTCTCCCCGAGCGAGCACCCGGAGCGCGGGCCAGAGCATGGAATCGCCTTTCGTGCGTAGGGGGGACGGGATGCGACGGTCGGCGGAGCCGACGCGGGCGTTGCGCCGACCCGGTGTGTCGTGCCCGGGCGGGTCGTGGCGGAGCGGGTCACCCGCCGTCCGGGCGGGGACGGCGCTCCTCGCCCGCATCGCGTCCCTGCGCGGTGTCGGCGCGTTCCACGCTCACCCGCGTGGGGGCTTGCCTGTTTCACGTCCTGCCACCTCTCCCCGTGTCGGCTCACCCTCACCCGCGTGAGGCCTTCGCGCGGGGAGTGCCGAGTTCCTTGAACAGCGACGGCTCATCCCCGCTCGCGTGGGGACTTCGCCACCTCGACCACCTCGCGTGGTCGGCATCGCGGTTCACCCCCACCCGCGTGGGGACTTCGACACGACGGCCTACAGCCGCGAGGTGGTGGGCGGTTCACCCCCACTCGTGCGGGAACCTCTGTACGGAGTCCCGTACACATCACTGTACGGACGGTTCACCCCCCACCCGCGTGGGGACTTCAATGACCCGCTCGACCGTCGGGGATTCGATGCGGCTCATCCCCACTTGCGTGGGGACTCTCGGCGCTGCACAGGTTCTCGCCGCTTCTCCGATTTCCTCCGGACGTAGGCCGGAGGGGTACGGAGGAACGGATGGACGTGGGGTTGCCCGCCGATTCGCGGGCCCGTTGATCGGGGTTTCCGGGGGATCAACCAGCTTTTGCCGCCGCTGCGGTGTCGGTCCGGGGCCGGTGGCCCGCGGGCTTGAGGCCGGACATCTCGATGACGTGCCCTGCTGCCCGGCGCGGGTCTCCACCGAATGTCGTGTCCAACTCGTTCCACAGCTCCGGAAGAAGCTCGGCGAGGGTGTCGAGCGCCGCGTCCTGCCTGCCGTCCGTCGCGAAGATGTCGACGGCGTAGGCACGCCACTCGGGGCGCTCCAGGAGCATGTTTCGGATGGCGCGGCTCACTATTGTCAGCCACATGAAGCGTTTGACCACGAAGTTGACCTGAAGGCATTCGCCGCGGGATTCGGTCTCGTGCCACCAGCCGCGTGGCACGAAGACCAGGCCGCCGGCCGCGATGTCCACGACGTGGGCGTCTTCGGGCATGGAGGTGGGGAAGGGTCGCTGATCGGCCAGGCGCGTGCCGATGCTGTCGGGCTTCTCGTACGGGGCGGGGAAGCACTGATTCACCTGGTTGCGGATGTGACGATTGGGGGCCAGCCGCCACTTCTTGTTCCCGCGTACGAGCACCGTGAAGTTGACGTCGTAGTCGCTGTGCATGGGGGCTCCGCTGTCTCCCTTCGAGCAGAAGACCTCGGGGTGCATGGAGCCTTGGGGCAGCCCCAATTCCAGGGTGATTCGTTGTGCGTACGTGGCCAGCCGTGGAATGTGATCTCCGCGCACGAAGCAGGTTCGGCCCTGTTCGTAGAGTCGGATCGCGGCCTCTCCCGCCGGAACCGTCCGCAGGTTACCGCCACCGACGAAGACGCCGACCGAGTCGGCGGACGACAACACGGCTGCGGCACTGCCGAGTTCCGGGATGTTTCGCAGAAGAGCGGCTCGTGTGGCGGAGGATTCGTGCCACACACACTCCTCCGGCCATGGACCGGTGAGGAACTCGGAGACGCCCAGTGGTGCGACGAGGTCGGCGAGACCGAACATGCCTGTCATCTCCATTCTTCGAGGCCAGGGTGGTCAGAACCACGTGACGGCCCAGGGCGCTTGGCACGAGCCGAGTGCGCGGGTGAGTTGTCGAACGGCACCGTGTCTGTGTTCGGTGACGCGACCGGCCCGGGTCAGGGCGGGCAGCCTGGCCGCGCCCAGAAAGCACGCCGCGAGATCGGCGGTATCGAGAGTGAGGTGGGCCGTGTCCGGGGTACGGGTGCAGGAGTTCGGACCGATCGACCAGGTACCCGCGTTCCATGGACAGAGTTCGTCGGTGACCCGAATCCTGATCTCGGTGTCGCCCGTCCATGGAAGAGAGCGTGCGTTCATGGCGGCCGCCAGGTCCACGATGCGGAGCCAGAGTCCGTCCCGGGGTTTCAGTTGGGCCTGACGAGGGTCGGCCAGCATCCAGGGCAGGGCGTCGTCGGTGGGACGACGCTTGGCGATCACCGTCGAGGCCAGGTCGAAGTCGAGTGCGAAGTGCCACAGGCTCAGCTCGGCGCGTGGCGTGGTGGCGATCAGTTCGGCGACATGCAATCGGTGCGTGGGACCGTCGTCGGTCCATCCCTCGGGCTCGGGCCGGTATCCGAGATATCCCTCGATGCCGTCCGGGCCCTCGTGGACCACCCACTGGGTGGCCGCGTCGGAGGTCAGGTGGCGCCACCAGGCGTCGTTGCGGTCGACCAAGCCGGGGCGTTCGGATCGCAGTCGATCGTACGCCGGTGCGAGGGTCTTGGTGAGGTGCCCGTCTTCCGCCGTTCCGTGCACGTAGGAGACCGGGCCGTGGTCGAGGAGGTCCGGCAGGAACGACGCGTGCGGGGCGACTGTCATGTCCACGCTCGTCGTGGCGAGCCCGAATCCGTAGCGGGCGTAGATCGGTGCCAGCGAGGCCCACAGGACGGCGACGGTTTCACCGCGTTCGCGAAACTCGTCGAGTTGGTGACGGATCATCGCGGAGAGCACGCCGCAGCGTCGATGGGTGGGCAGTGTGCTGACCCAGCGGATCGCGCCGCAGGCCGTTCGGGAACCGCCGGGCAGGCTGAGTTCGAAGCCGGCCGCCGCCGTCGTTCCGACCACCTTGTCCCCGTCGACGGCGAGATGCATGCGGTCGAGTTCCATGGTCGGCCCGGGTTTGATCGAGCGACGCGG
This sequence comes from Embleya sp. NPDC056575, assembly GCF_042793325.1. NCBI lineage: Bacteria > Bacillati > Actinomycetota > Actinomycetes > Kitasatosporales > Streptomycetaceae > Embleya > Embleya sp. NPDC056575. The sequence goes on along the minus strand of NZ_JBHTVA010000013.1, from coordinate 148,960 downwards.
GGGATGGCCGAAGGCGAGGGCCCTGGTGCGCTCGAAGGAGATCAACTCGTCCGGGCCCGACAGGGGGCGGATGGTGAGGGTCATGTTGATGTTTCGCCCCTTCTACGCCGTGTCCTGCAGCCGGTCCGCCGCCAACCCCACCAGGACGAGGGGGCGCAGCAGTCGGTTTGCGCACTCGTCCTCGACATAGGCGCGGATTTCCTGCGCCAGGCGGTGTGCGTGGTTGTCCTCAAGGTCGCGGAATCCGCCGTAGGAGCGGAGTGCGGCCACGAGTTGCTCGCCGGTGTAGCTGCGGTTGTGCGGCCGGATGTGGATCGTGGTCGGTGTGAACCAGTCGGCGACCGGGATCTCGGCCACCGCGTCGATGTTCCCGAACTCGAAATACTCGAGGGCGCGGGCGATCGATTGCCCGTGCAGGTGCAGTGCCGATCTCAGGTCGTCCACCCGCCGCGATCCGAAGGGTGGTGTGAGACCCGGGGCGGAACGTCGGTACATCTCGCGGATCCGCTCGGCCGGTTCTTCCCAGGTGTGCTCGCCGAGGACGTCGCCGTAGGAGACGAGGGCCAGCCGCCCGGTGGGCCGGAGCAGCGTGTGTGCCTTCGTGTAGGAGATGTGGGGGTCGGCCCAGTGGAACGCGGAGGCCGAGAACACGCAGTCGTAGGGGCTCGTTTCGGTCCAGTCCTCGAGTGAGGATCGATGGACGGTGATGCGGGTGTCGTCAGTGAAGCGTCGTCGGGTCTCCTCGGCGAGCCGGTGCCCGGGTTCCATCGTGGTGACCTGTTCGAAAAGACGAGGAAGGACCCCGGTGGCCTGGCCCGTCCCGGCTCCCACCTCCAGGACGGTTCGAGGTGCGTCGGTGCGGTCGAGGAGCGGTTGCACCAGTGCTCGGACGAATTCGGCCGGATAGGTGGGGCGTCCCGCGGTGTAGTGCTCGGCGAGACGATCGAAGGAGGAACCGAGGTGACGCCGTTGGGCCGGGGTGTGCGCGGGGGGACGCGGGGCGGCGGTCGGCCGCTGTTCCAGATTCATCCGCGTGTCTCCTCGTGTGTGTCGTCGAGGCGGGGCAGGAGCAGCGATCCCGTGTGTGCCGCTTCTTCCCGCAGGGGCCAGCCGGTGAGGACGAGGACGGAGATGTCCATCGCCGCTCGCATCTTCTGGATGTCGTCGGTGATACCGTCCGGGTCGCCGACGAGGTAGACGGCGGCGGCGCCGTCGCCGAAGACATCGAGGGGAGCCCAGGCCGCGATCCCGGCGTACTGGCTTCCGTGGAGGTGAAGTTCCGCCGGTGTGGGCAGACGGCCCGCGTTCAGCGCGTTCACCCACGATTGGCGTTTGGCGTCCGGTGCCACGAAGGTGTCGAGGCAGTGGCGTCCCCGTGTTCTGCGGGCGATCGCCTTCCGGACCTGCTCGGCAAGGTTTTCGGCGCCCAGCTCTTCGAACATCCCGTAGAAGTGCGCCAGGGCGTCGTCACGGCGCCGCCGGACGGTGACACCGGCCATGATGCCGGTTTCCTTGAGGATGCGGCCGTGTCGGGTGGCCGCTGAGTGGGCGCGGGCCAGGTTGTCGCGGGTGCGTTCGTGATCGCGCAGCATGGTGAGGAAGCAGTCGAGTACCGCGCCCGCATGGGCGCTGCCGGCCTCGGAGTCCCCGGCGCCCCACAGGGGTACGTCGGTTCCGACGTCCGCGCTCGTGCGGGCCTCGTCCCGATGCCGGAAAAAGTCGTTCGTATGATAGTGACGGCGGAAGTCGGCCCAGTAGCGCTCGGCCGCGGCGTAGCGCTCGTCGTGGGAGGACTCCAGCCCGTACGTGCGCAGGACGTCGTCCCGGCCGTTGACCAGGTTCAAGAGCAGTCGGCCGTCTGTGAGCGCGTTGTATGCCCGGGCTTGTTCGGCCAGGAGTTTGGGTGGAACCAGTCCCGCGTATACGGCGGTCAGTACGCGCAGCCGTGTGGTGGCCGCGGCCACGAAGGCGGAGGTGACCAGTGCGTCGCTGGACCAGGTGGCGACGAGGGCGCCGAAGAATCCGGCTCGCTCCACTTCGCGGGCCAGGTCCTCGAGTCTCGTGCGGTCCAGCGGGTCCTGCCCTTGCGGATTCCAGGGCATGGATCCGTCGGCGCGGGAGATGTACCAGAGCGTTTTCACGGTTGTTCCTCCTCGGCGCCGTTCCAGTGTTGCCAGGCTTCGTGCACGGGGAAGAAGCGAGACTTTCCGGGGCGTATGATGCGATCCCATCGGCCTTCGATCAGTGGCACTTCGGTGGGTACCGGGCGCCACCAGGTCGTGTCCCGGAATCTGCGGGAGAAGAGCTCGTGGGTGCGCCGGCCCTGACCGAGGACGAACTCGCGGCGCACCGGCTGGTCGGTGCGCTGCCATCGGAAGTCCGCCGAACGCCTGAGTCGGTTCGTCCGGTTGGGCAACGCGGCATGTGCGGTGAGGCAGTGGAAGACGACGACGTCACCGAGCCGATAGTCGGTGGTGACCCACCCGCGATCGTCGCCCGCGAGCAGGCGCAACCGCTGAGGTGGGCCCGTGTGGCTGCCGGGCATCAATGCCAGGCCCCCGAGTTCCCTCGGGATGTCCATCAGCGGAATCCAGGTCGTCAGCATGTCGTCGACGCCCCAGAACGAGAAGTCCTGATGCACGTAGCGGCCCGATTCCGTGGTCCACGTCGCTGGTGGCGTGGCCCGCAGGACCTTCGAGGGGTGACTGAACGTGTCTCCGTCGAGAAGTCCGTCGATGAGGGCGTGCACCTCGTCGAGGTACGGGAGGCGGTTGAAGGCCGCGGTCTGTGCGGCCGCCCGGTATGCCGGGTCGCGCTCCTGATTTTGCGTCGAGGCGCGTTCCTTCTGTGCGACGCCTCTCGCGTCGATCCACCCGCCGTCGCGGAAGACACCTTCGACGATGTCGGCCGCCTCCCGGATCCGGGTCGGGGGGAGTATGTGCCGCAGCAGTACGTATCCGTGTTGCGCCAAGCGATCTCGCAGTTCGACGGGGTTGCCGAGCAGGTTGTTCGAGTCGAGCAGTTCGTCCATGCTTCACCCCGGGGTTCGGTGGGCTCGTAGGCGTCGAGTGGGCGGGTGCTCGCGTCGGTGGCTGCTCAGCCCCAGAAGGCCCGCGCCGAGTGCGGCCGTGCCGCCGAGTGCGAGGGCCCAGCGTGCCCCGAACGTGGCGGCCACGCAGCCGACCGCGGGAGCGCCGATCAAGGTGCTCCCCTGGAAGCAGATGTTCCAGAAGGCCATGATTCGGCCCCGGAATTCGGCGGGTGCGTTCTCCAGCACGGCGGCGTTCGTCAGTGCCATGAACCGGATCGAGGCGGCCCCGACGAGGATGAACAGGCCGATCACGGCCACCGGCTGGGGTGTCCACGCGGCGGACAGGACGAACGCGCCCAGGGTCACGCCTGCTGTCGCCGCTGCCGCTCCGTCGTGGTTTCGCCGACCGGCGAGGTGCAGTCCCCCCAGCGTCGCCCCGATTCCGGCCGCCGCGAAGAACAGCCCGTAGAGCACCGGGCCCGCGTCGAATCCCTCGCGTGCGAGCAGAGGCAGGGTCACCGGGAATTCGTAGGTCAGGGCACCGACACACGCCATCATCAGCAGGGCGTCTCGCATGGCCGGCGTGCGCGTCACGTGGCGGAACGCGTTCGCGATCGTGCCCTTGGCGGTCTTCGGAGCGTTCTGGTCTCCTGTGCGGCGTCCGCGGTCACGTGTGCGCAGCGCGGACAGTGCGAGCGCCACCGCGAGAAACGTCGCGCCGTTGAGGACGAAGCACCATGCCGAGCCACACCACCCGACGACGAGTCCGCCGAGAGCCGGTCCGATCAGCGAACTTCCGTTGGTGGATAGCACGTTCATGGCGATTGCGTTTCCCAGGTCTTCGGTGTCGACGAGCTCCGGGAGGAGGGATTGTCGGGCCGGGTTGTCGACCGACAGGACCGCGCCGAAGAGGAACGACAGGACGATGGTCGTGCCGTAGTCGAGTCGTTCGAGGAGCTGCAGTACGGCGAGTGCGACGACGATCGACGCGAGCGCGGACTGCGTGGCGACGGTGAGACGGCGAACGTCGTACCGGTCCACGATGGAGCCCGCGAACGGGCCGAGCACCAGCACGGGGAGTGTTTCCATCGCCAGGACCGCGCCGAGTTTCGACGCCGAGCCCGTCATGTCCAACATCAGCCACGACAGCCCCGTGATCTGCGTCCAGGTGCCGATGTTGGAGCCGAACTGCGCCAGGAAATACGTGCGAAAGCCACGGCTGTGCCGCAGCGCGGCGAGCGTCGCGGCAGACGAGGACGCCTGCGGCATTGCGCGTTCCTTGGTCATGTCGTGCGCCGTCCTCATCCGATGGGCCAGGGATCGCGCCGGGCGAGCGCGGGACTCAACGCGCCCGGTACCACCACTCGCCACGCCCGGATGTTGCTCACCCGGGAACGGCGGAGTGGAAACGCGACCGCCACGGGTTCGTCGGTGAACGTTGCCCGTACCGCGGCCACCAGCGAAGGCAGGTCGTGGGGAGGAGGGCCGGCCTGTGGGGGACGGTGCTGGGGTGCGCCCCGGGTGGTCAGGGATTGCAACTCGCCGCGCAGGAGGGTGCCGTGGTCGGCGGCCCAGAGGATTCCGTGCATTTCCCGCGGCCGGTGGTGCGCGCGCCGCGTGTGTCTGACCGTGGTCAGCATCATCACGCCTTCCAACACCGCGCGTGTCACGGCGTTGCGCTCGCTGTACTGACAGGAGGTCCCCACGGCCGCGGCGTCTCGTCGGCTCGAGGACACCAGGGCGATGACGGTCGGGGGGAGTTCGGGTCGTCGGACGGTCCACGTTTCCGCGGTGGCCTTTTGTCCCCGGAGCAGACAGTCCATCGACTCGGGGACGTCGGCGATGGAGCGGTACAAGGGGAATTCGGCGCGATCGAACACGCGGACCACGCTGTCGCGTTCGATGACCTCCCTGAGCCCGTGCGCCAGGACCTCGTTCGTGCGTTCCTCGGGACCTGCGCAATAGCCACTGCCGTCGATGTGTGCGCACGTGTCCCCGGTTCCCGGTTGAGCGAGTCCGGAGTATTCCGTGTCGCCGGCCATACCGCGGCCGGAAAGCAGGGGGCGTCCATCGAGCTCCCACTCCAGATGTGCCCAGCGCTCCATCAGTTCTGATCGGCATCGGAGCGCACTCAGTCGCCGGCCGAAGCCCAGACTCGTCCCACGAATGGAGGTTCGACGCCGGGCGGCGGTGACGACTATCTCTGCGTCTGCGAAGTAGACCCCGCGTTTTTCACAGAAGGGGAACACCGTGGTGGCGGCGGCCACCCGGGCGTCGTCGAGGTTCATATGGGAAACAGCGGCAAGGCGCCGTTGGGCGGGTCGTAGTCCCAGTCGAGTCGGTTGTACAGCTTCGGCGACGGTCGGCCCTCGAGCCGTACAAGTTCACGTGCGGTCTCGATCCAACAGTCGAGTTCACGGCGTCCTTCGGGGGTGTGTCGGCCGTGATCCGAGATGATCGTCAGGCCCTGCAGCAGCCCGAGGAGATGACGATGGAATCTGATCCGCGCCTCCTCGTGCCACTGGGTCGCGGACGACCGGAGCACCGCCGCCATCAGGCAGGCGAGTCGCAGGAAGACGAAGGTGGCGTGGTACGTCCCGTACAGGGGTCGGGGGTCGCTGCGGATGGGCGAGGCCAGTCCCGCCTCGTCCCGGTTGAGGAGCAGGGGATGCAGTTCCTGTTTGGCGTGCAGGAGTTGGTGGGTGGCCTCGTGGGTCAGGTGGTCCGCGAAGCACAGGGGGGTCCAGTCGGCCTCCAGGCGTAGGTACGAGGCGCCGAAGAGGACGATGTCGGAGCCGCCGACGAAATGCCTGCCTCGCAGGGCCACCACGTATTCGGTCAGGGCTTTGATCTCCGCGGCCTGTTCCGGGAGTACCTGCTCGATCAGACTCAGGCCGGCGCCGTACCTGGCGGCGAGTGTCCGGGCGGGTTCGACCTCTTCGCCGCTCACCACGGCCAACGCGGGATCGAGACGCGATATCTTCCTGGTCCGGTCGCCGTACTTGGCGATTTCCGCCCGGATGGCGTCGGTCTCGGATCGCAGGCGGATGCCGTCCTCGGCACCGGCGATCCAGGTCGTGGAGACGGCGTCGAGGATGGTTCGCCTCGCGTCGCCGATGACGTCCGCATCGAGGACGGTCGTGTCCTTCGCGGGCGTCCATACGAAGCCGGGTGACGCCGCGGGCAGACGCACCCGGCCGCTGTCGGCGGACCGGGTCACCGGGATCGGAGTCTTCACCCGTCCTTCGGCGGCGTCCTCGAGGAGGACGTTGCCGAGGCCCAGTACGGTCCGCGTCGCGCGTTTGCGGTCCTTGGCCGCGAACGCGTCGAGCACCGCGAAGTACGCGGCGTAGAACTCGCTGCGCCGCCTGCCGCCGGTGGTGGCGACGAGCGCCTCGCGGAGCAGATCCGCGTGGTGCGCCTTGACGACGCGCGCGGATTCCGCGGCGTCGAGAATCTTGTGCCAGTCCGCCGTGATCGTGTCGGCGAGTGCGTCGCGCAAGGCAGCTGCGGCCGAACCGTTGGGATGTGCGAGCAAAATGTGCCTCCTGATCGTTTCGGGCCGTCGGGTCCGGACCGCGCCGGCACGGCTGGAGGAGTTCCTGTGGCTTCGTGCACGCGGAATTCCTCGGTGGTCTGGGCGGAACCGTGCACGGCCGGAATCGTCACACGGCCCGAAGTGACGATTCGGAGCCCGCTGGTATCGCCGCGATTCATCCGGACGTCGAACTCGTTCGCCGCGGCCGTGTTTCGGACGGGAATACGAGGACGGGGAGCCGACGCACGGTCGGGAGACAGGGGTCCTCGACCGTGCGTCGGCGGTGTCCGATCTAGCAGTTCTCGTCGAGGTCGGTGATGTCGTCGTCGAGCTCGGTGCTGACGGAGGACTTCATCTGCATCATCGCGGAGCCCACGGCTCCGCGACCGACCGTGATGTCGAGGTCGTCGATCTCGGGCATTCTTCCTCCAGATATGGCGTGACGGATTCTCCGGAAGGATTTTGTGTGCTTCCTTCCGGCGTTAACCCTGGCAGGCCGCGGGCGCTGGGAGAATGCCGGCGGAGAGGCACGAATCGACGAAGGCATGATTGTGCCGGCGGTTCTCCGGAGGACGTCGGTGTTTCGGCCGTGGCTCGTGGTTCCTGCTCGGACGGCTCGATTCCGGAGACGATTTCGCGAGGGCTGTCCGTGGATCGTGAGGCATGCGGGCGGATCGGGCGCCGGGGTCGTGCCGCGTCCGAGAAGTCGATGGTCGCCCGCCGGCGGAAGTGGCGGCGGGGCCAAGGGACGGGGGGCGTCGGTCGAGGAGTACGTCGACTTCACCGTGCCGGAGGGGAGGCCGTCGAGACGCTTGCGGTCGCGGTTCGCGACGATCGGGCGTCGTATGCCGCGGGGTGGCACGGCGCCGGGACGGACGCACGTCCTCGAGGGCCGTCGCGGGATCGTCCCTGGGCCTCGGCGGATACGGCTGCCCGCGCCCCGACGGTCGGAAGCGACGCGGGCCGAGGCGCGATCGGTCACGGGCGACGACAAGACCACGATCCGCGGCTGGGCCCGGGAATGCGAAAGGCCCGGAACCGTGGCGGTTCCGGGCCTTGTCGGCCGAAAGGGTGCCGGGTCAGTCCTGTCCACCGAAGCGCTCGCGGTACGACTCCAGGTCGTCGTCCGTGAGCTTCCTGAAGAGGACGGGTGGCACCGTGAACGTGGTGCCGGCGGGGACGGCGTCGAGTGAGCGCGCCCGCTGTGGGCTTACCCAGAGCGCGGTGTCGTCGTCCAGGGCGAAGGCCGTGCGCATGGTTCGGGCGGCGGCCGGGATGAGGGGTTCGGAGACCACCGAGTACAGGTGGATGAGGTTCATCGCGGTGCGCAGCGTCAGGGCCGCCTCCTCCGGGGCGGTCTTGATTTGCAGCCAGGGCGCCTTTTCCTCCAGGTACGAGTTGCCCGCCGACCACAGGGCACGCAGGGACTGCGCCGCCTTGCGGAACTGCAGTTCCCGGCAGTGTTCCTCGTACTCGCCGAGCAGCCCAGCGATCGTCGCACCGAGTTCGATCTCGGCCTCGGTGGCCGTCCCGCCCGCCGGCACCTCCTCGCCGAAGCGCTTGTGCGAGAAGGTGAGCACGCGGTTGACGAAGTTGCCGAGCGTGTCCGCGAGGTCTTTGTTGACCGTGGCGGCGAAGTGCTCCCAGGTGAACGACGCGTCGTCGGACTCGGGGGCGTTCGCGATCAGGAAGTAGCGCCAATAGTCGGCCGGGAGCAGTTCCAGGGCCGCGTCGGTGAAGATGCCGCGCTTCTGGGAGGTGGAGAACTTGCCTCCGTAGTACGTCAACCAGTTGAAGGCCTTGACGTAGTCGACGATTTTCCACGGTTCGCGCACGCCCAGTTCGGTGGCGGGGAACATCACGGTGTGGAAGGGGACGTTGTCCTTGGCCATGAACTGGGTGTAGCGGACGTCCTCGGCCGCATACCACCAGGACCTCCAGTCCCGGTTCTCGGGATCGGCGTCCGACCACTCCTTGGTCGCTGCGATGTACTCGATCGGGGCGTCGAACCAGACGTAGAAGACCTTCCCCTCCGCGGCCAGTTCGGGCCAGGTGTCCGCGGGCACGGGAACACCCCAGTCGAGGTCGCGGGTGATGGCACGGTCGTGCAGACCCTCGGTGAGCCACTTGTGGGCGATCGAGGAGGCGAGTTGCGGCCACTGCTCCCCGTGTTTCGCGACCCAGGCCTCGACCTCGGGTTGCAGTTCGGATTGCAGCAGGAAGAGATGCCTGGTCTCGCGGATCTCGAGCTCGGTGGAACCGCTGATGGCGGACCGGGGTTCGAGCAGGTCCGTGGGGTCGAGCACCCGGGTGCAGTTCTCGCACTGATCACCGCGGGCCCTGTCGTACCCGCAGTGCGGGCAGGTCCCCTCGACGTAGCGGTCCGGCAGAAAACGACCGTCGGTCGACGAGTAGACCTGGCGGACCGCCCGTTCCCGGATGAACCCGTTCTCGTGCAGTCTGCGCGCGAAGTGCTGTGTGATCTCGACGTTTTGCTGTGAGGAACTGCGCCCGAAGTGGTCGAAGGACATGTCGAAGCCGTCGTACACGACCTTTTGTGCGTGATGTGCCCGGGCGCAGAAGTCCGCGACCGACAGGCCCGCCTCGGCGGCGGCCAGCTCGGCGGGTGTTCCGTGTTCGTCGGTGGCACAGATGTAAAGCACGTCGTGGCCGGTCTGGCGGAGATACCGGGCGTACACATCCGCCGGAAGCATCGAGCCCACCATGTTGCCCAGGTGCTTGATCCCGTTGATGTACGGAAGAGCGCTGGTGACCAGGTGCCGAGCCATCCTTGGATGCTCCAATCGATGCGTGCACCACCTGCGGCGGCCGTGCCGCGGCGTGCGGGCCAAGAGGTGCCGAACGGCGCTCGGCCGCCCGGAGCAGGCGGCCAAACGCGCCCTGGACGGCCGAACTCGGCACCCATCCTAGGGCCACGAGTTGCCCACGATTGCCGCTCGAGCCCTACTGCCAACCGACGTCCGATGCCGGTGCCACCGCGACTGTTTCGGGCGCCCGGTGCTCCACGGAATCGACCCGCATCGTGGCGGCGGTGATGAATACGACGGATCCCACCACGGCCGCCGTGACGAAACACAGACCGTTCTCGATACGCCGGACAAGCATTCTTCCTCCAGGTCGGGAAAGGGTTCATTGATTCGATCCTTTCCACGAGCCTCCGCGGATGCCAGCGCTACGGATGACACAAACGGGCCAGGGCGCGTTCGTGCCCGACTCATTCCACACGCGTCCGGGGGGGCGTCCGGAAAAACGATTCCTCGAACGTCGGGGGAATCGTGTACCCGACGAGGCGGCAACCGGGCACACGTAATCCGAGTGCGTTGCAGCAGACTGCTTGCATCGACCGGCAGCGGCGTGAATCTCAATGCATCCGGGCCGACCGTCGTCCGTGAGGTCGCACAAGTCTCCCCGTTTGAGGTATGTGCATAGGGAGCCTCTGACGATGAACCGTGTGATATGGGATGTACGGGCCGACGGGTTGCCCGACGCCCCGCAACGGTCAATCCTCGATACGGTGGTGGCTGGTTGGAACCTCCATGGGGGTGGGATGCCCGACTTGTTAGGCCTGCACGCAACGGCCGAATCGGTTTACCGAGCACTGCTCCGACAGCCGGGTCTCACGGTTGCCGAAGTCGCGCAGATGCTCGATATCCGGAATGCCGAAGTCCGCGAGTCGCTCGATATCCTTGCCGAGCTGACGTTGATCAGACGCTCCTGGTCGGATCCGGGCACCATGCTCCCGGTGAATCCGGAGGTGGCCCTCCGAGTCGTTCTCGCCGAGCGGCAGGCCGAACTCGCGCGTACCCAGCAGGAGATCGAAGAGATCCGTGTGGTTGCCGCCCGTATGGCGAGGGACTACCTCTCGGAGTACGCGTACGGCCGGGGGCACACCTTCGAGGTGCTGGCCAGTGTTGACGCCGTTCGGGTGCGAATGGACGAACTGGTCGCCGCGACCGAGCGGGAAACCCTGGCCTTCGCACCGGGCGGACCGCAGACCGCAGAGAATCGAGCGGCCAGTCGTCCCCTGGCCGAATCCTTGTTCGCGCGGGACGTCGTCGTGAAGACGATCTACCTCGACAGTGTGCGCAACGACCCGGGAAGCCTTGAACACGCCCTGTGGCTCTCGGGAATGGGTGGCGAGACTCGGACCGCTCCCCTCCTTCCGCTACGGCTCCAGATACTGGACCGTCGGCATGCGTTCGTGCCCATCAATCCGGAGGACAGTTCCAAGGGGGCCATCCTCGTCGAAGAGCCAGGGGTTGTCGCAGCCCTGTGTGCGTTCTTCGACCTCGTCTGGGATTCCGCATCCCCCCTCACCGAAGCGAAACGACGCTCCACCGGTCAAGTGTCCCTCCAGGAGAGGGAGTTGCTGCGGCTTCTCTCCCAGGGCCTCACGGACGAAGCCGCAGCGCGCAAACTCGGTATCTCACTGCGCACCGAACGTCGAATGATTACTGAAATCTCAGAGAGATTGGGTGCTCAGAGCAGGTTTCAGCTCGGGCAGCGAGCGACCGAAGACGGCCTTCTGTCGTCCTGATCCCAAGCCCTGACCTCAGCTTGTCATCGACGCGTCGGGTTGCCTTCGCTCACTCGCTGACACGAAGTGTCATTGGCACAGACATGTCACCCTGCGGCGGCCCCCGTTGACGGTCCACAGGCCCGGAGGATCACGACGGCCTTCGGCCTGCCCGCGTGTCGGACCATCCCCTCGGCAATTGGCGACGGGGGTTCGCCACGAGTCCGGGTTCGTTGCGTGCGCCCGGGCGGCGAGACCCTGGAGAGCCCAGTGATGCTTCGTGTCCATCACCGCGGTGCGACGCGACGTAGGACGTCCCGCTTGTCGACGATGGAGCACGTGCCGCCGATGGAGACGCCCCAGTGCCTGGCGTCGCTGTGCTTCGCCGACATGGGGCGTCCGGACCGTGGGTCTTTGCCGGTGGGATTGCGGCGCGTTGGGGTCGGCGAGTGTTCTTGTCCGTGTGGTGGGAGGCGACATATGTGGTTGTGTTGGCGAGTGCGCGAGTTGAGGCATCGGGGTGAAGGAGGCCGATGTCACGAGAATCTGCTGGTCGGACTGCATTCAGGAAGGCTTCTTGCCGCAATGGGTCGATTTACATCACACAACGGCAAAGCGACGAAGAACCTGCAGGTCGGCAAGGAAGTCCCCACGCGGGTGGGGGTGAGCCGGGCGGGGCGCTGGGCAGGGTGGCGTGCAGGGCAAGTCCCCACGCGGGTGGGGGTGAGCCGCCTTCGAGGCGGGCGGCGCGGGCCTTGGTGACGAAGTCCCCACGCGGGTGGGGGTGAGCCGCTGGTGGACCGCGAGGGTTTGCAGTACTACCAGAAGTCCCCACGCGGGTGGGGGTGAGCCGGCCGGCCACGGGCCGAGCCTGGACCTGGGGATGAAGTCCCCACGCGGGTGGGGGTGAGCCGCGCCTGTTCGGGACTTGGTACGGCCTCCGGGAGAAGTCCCCACGCGGGTGGGGGTGAGCCTTTGGGACCGCCGCGCCGCCGAGCGAGTCGCCGGAAGTCCCCACGCGGGTGGGGGTGAGCCGTTGGCCAGCCGGCCGTCGACGCCCGAAGAACTGAAGTCCCCACGCGGGTGGGGGTGAGCCGATCACGTAGTTGATGGCGTTCGCGGCGAGCCGGAAGTCCCCACGCAGGTGGGGGTGAGCTACCCGTTCACGCAGTCATCAACTGCTTGCCTCGGCAGTCCCCACGCGACTGGAGGTAGGTAGTCGAGCTTGACGTGCCGTCCGCCCGGCCGGAGAACACCTCCGCGCGGGCGATGCCGTTCCTCGGCGGTGGTGTGGGTGAAGTGTTCGACCGTGTTGCGAGATCCGAGTTTCGGCGCTGCGGCCGTTCAGGGCGGGCTCGCGCGGTGGAGGTTGCGGCTCAGCGGCGGAGGGCTTCGACGGGTTCGATGCGGGCGGCGCGCCAGGCTGGGTAGAGGCCGGCGAGTAGGCCGGTGGTGAGGCCGATCAGGGGGGCCGCGGCGACGGTTGTCGGGTCGATGACCGGGGTCCACTCCTTCGCGGCGGCGGTGGCTACGACGGTGACGGTGCCGAGGCTGGTGCCGACCAGGCCGCCGAGGGCGCCCAGCGTGGCGGATTCGGTGAGGAATTGGCCGGCGATGTGGCGGCCTCGGGCGCCGAGGGCGCGGCGGAGGCCGATTTCGGCGGTGCGTTCCATGACGGCGACCAGGGTGGTGTTGGCGATGCCGACGGCGCCGATGATCAGGCAGATGCCGGCGAGGAGGAGGAAGAGGGCGCCGAGGTCGTCGGTGACGTTGTCGCGGAGGGTGCGGGGGTCGGGTGGGGGGATGGGTTTGAAGGCGTCGGGGGCGTCGGGGCGCAGGGCGTAGGGGGTTTCGCCGGCGACCTGGCGGGCGGCGCCGATTTTGGTGGTGACGAGCATGCGGGCGCGGTCGGCGCTGTCGGGTGGTCCGTAGATCTTTTCGGCGGTGGTGCGGGGGATGAGGACGGACAGGAGGAGGTCGGGTTTGCGGTCGGTGTCGGCGAGGATGCCGATGACGGTGAAGGGGGCGTCGCCGATGAAGATCGCGGGGGCGGTGTCAAGGGTGGTGATGCCCAGGCGGGTGGCCATGCCTTCGCCGATGACGGCGACGGCTTCGGCGCGTCGGTCGTGGAAGGTGTCGTAGCCGCGGCCGGTGGCCCAGTGGGGGCCGGCGGCTTCGAGGAGGCCGGGGGAGGCGGCGACGACGGTGATCTGTTGGCCGCCGGCGTCGCGGCCGACGGGGGCGGCGCGGACGGTGGTGCCGGCCGGGAGTCTGATGTTCCAGTGCACGCCCGCGTGTTCGACGCCGTTGAGGGCGCGGACGCGTTGGTCGGCGTCGGGGGTGAACATCAGGGGTTGTACGGCGGCGTCCTGGCCGCCGGTGTCCTCGACGGTGACTTCGGTGGCGGTCAGGGCGTTGAAGCGGTCGCCGATCTGGCCGGTGGCGGTGGCGGTGAGGCCGAGGATGGCGACGAAGGTGCCGACGCCGAGGACGGTGCCGAGGGCGGTGAGGATGGAGCGGGCGGGCCGTTGGAGCATGCCGGCGAGGGCTTCGGCGAACAGGTCTCGCAGGTGTTGTCGGGAGGGGACGATGCGATCCGGGGGAGGGGGCGGGGTCGACGCGGGTGTGGGTTCGGGGCGGGGTTCGAGGAGTTCGTCCAGGCTCACGTGGCGCTCTCCCGGCCGGTCGGGCTCATGACGCCGTCGCGGATGGCGACGCCGCGCCCGCCGCGCGCGGCGACGGCGGGATCGTGGGTGATGACCAGGATGGTCATGCCGTCGGCATGCAGGCCGTCGAGGAGGGCGAGGACGCCCTCGGCGGTGGTGGTGTCGAGGTTGCCGGTGGGTTCGTCGCACAGCAGGAGCGAGGGGCCCGCGGCGAGGGCGCGGGCGATGGCGACGCGTTGGCGTTCGCCGCCGGACAGGGTGGTGGGGGTGTGGTGCAGGCGGTGGGCGAGGCCGACGCGGGCGAGGGATTCGCGGGCGCGGGCGGCGCGTTCGGGGCGGCGGCGGGTGCCGCCCTGGTACATCATCGCGAGTTCGACGTTCTCGGCGGCGGTGCGGTATGGGAGCAGGTGGAAGGACTGGAAGACGAAGCCGATGCGGGATCCGCGGAGCGCGGTGCGGTCGCGTTCGGGCAGGGTGCCGGTGTCGATGCCGTCGAGGCGGTAGGTGCCGGAGGTGGGGCGGTCGAGCAGGCCGGCGACGTTGAGGAAGGTGGATTTACCCGATCCGGAGGGGCCGGTGATGGTGACGTACTCGCCGCGTTCGACGCGCAGGTCGCACGGTCGCAGTGCGGGGACGGGCGGTGGTCCGGGGTAGGTCAGTCCCACTCCGGTGAATTCGACGACGGGCGGGTTGGTCGTCACGGGCGCGGGCCCGCGGGTACGGTGCCGCCGGTGCCGCCGGCGGTGTCCTTGCGGGCGGCGCCGACGACGACGCGGTCGCCCTCGTGTACGGATTCGCCGCTCAGGGGTGTGACTTCGACGTAGCCGTCGCCGGAGGTTCCGGGGCGTATCTCGGTGCGGCGTTGGGTGCCGGAGGGGTCGACGACGGTGAGTACGGTGCGGCCGTCGGCGCCGGCGGAGACTGCGGAGATCGGTACGACCAGGACGGGGCCGCCGGAGGAGGCGGCCTCGACGGTGAGGCGGACGTCCTGGCCGGCGAGTTTCGCGTCGAGGGCCTTGGACGGTACGACGACCATCTCGTAGCCCTGGCCGGGTGCCTGGGGTGCGGCGGCGCGTCCGGACGAGGCGGAGTCGCCGGAGTCGGCGATGTCGCCGCTGGGGTCGGAGGGGGTGTCGGCGACCGAGCGGACCTCGCCTTCGGCCTCGATGCCGGTGAGTTCGGACAGGATCCGTACCTTGAGTCGGGGCTGGACCAGGCCCTTCTCGTGGGGGGCGAGTCGGCCCTTGACGACGAGGTCGCCGGTGGAGACGGTGAGGGCGCGTTCCTTGACCTCGGAGCCGACCTGGGCCTGGACGGTGTCGACGCGGGCGGGGAAGCGGGAGAGAAAGAGTACTTCGCCTGCGGGGAGCATGGCGCCGGATTTGGCTTTGAGGGCGGCGAGTTCGTTCTTGGCGCGGGCCAGGTCCTCGGTGGCGTAGCGGACCTGTTGTTCGGCGCGGGTGTTGGTGCCGGGGGCGGGGGTGGCGCCGGTGCCGCCGCTTGCGCCGCTTCCTCCGGGGCCGGTCGGGGGTGTCGTGGATCCGCTGGGTGGGCCGGCCTTGAGGGCGTCCCGGGCCTGGGCGAGGGCGCGTTCGGTGGTGGTGACGCGGTCCTGCGCGGCGCGCAGTGCCTGGTCGTCGCCTTCGCCGGCGGCGGGTGGGTCGTAGCCGAGGGATTTGTAGAAGGACGCGACCGCGCCCTTGGTGCCGGGGCCGTAGGTACCGGACTTGTCGGTGCCGGTCTTGTGGCCGAGTCCGTCCAGCGCGGACTGGAGTTGCGCGACGTCGCGGCCCTCGCTGCCGGGTTTGAGGTCGCGGTAGACCGGGACGTCGCCGGGGAGTACGAACACCGGGCGGCCGGAGACCTCGATGAGGATCTGGCCGGCGCGCAGGACGTCGCCGGGTTTGACGCGGAGCCCGGTCACGACGGGTTTGGCGCCGCCGGAGTCCTTGCCGCCCGCGGCCGAGACCCGGGGGGATACCGCCAGGCTCTGGCCGGCGGTGACCTGGCCGCGCAGGACGACGGTGTCGGTGAGGATGCGGCGTTCGACCATCGCCGTGATCACCGACGGGGCGGGTGCCTTGGCCTCGGCGGCCTTCTCGTTCGGTGACTTCACGAACCGTGCCGCGGCGAGGCCGCCGCCGGCGAGGAGTACCGCCGCGATCACGGTGGCCACCAGGACCCGCATCCGGCGCGACGTCGCGGGTAAGCCGGCGGTCGGCGGTTCGGGGTCGGTGCCTCGGTCTGGGCCTAAGTCCGGGGTGATCTCCCGTGCGGGCGGCGGGGGGTGGGGGCCCGGTGGGGTGTCGATGGTGGTCGTCCTCTCGGTGGACGTGGCGCGAACCGCCCGATGGTCAGGAGGAGACCGGCTTGCCCGCCAGTATTTGGGCGGCGCCCCGTTTGAGGGCGTCCTGGTAGTCCTTCACCTTGCGCAGGACTTCCGCGTGGGCCTCGATGGACTGATTCTGGTAGGCGGCGTCGATCGTGAACAGCAGGTTCGTGAGGTTGGTTTCCTGGCGGCAGGCGACATCGACCTTGGCGACCGCTATTTCCTTGGAAGTGGCGGTGGGTCCGCCGGAGTTGCCGTCGTGGGCGGCCCAGATGTCGCCGTACTTGTAGCCGGAACGGGCCATGCACTCGCTCCACTTGGCGGTGGCCGCTTGCGCGCGGGAGTCGGTCTTGACCTTCGTCCAGGATTCCATCATCAGGTTCTGGACGGTGTTGAGGAACTCCGCGCGCGGAACCCCGTTGATGATCTTGTCCTCGGACTCCTGCGAGCAGCCTCCGGTGGGGACCTTGCGCCCGTCGGGGGTCTGAGCGATCTGTCCGGCCCAGATCTGGTTCTCCTGGGGGGTGGGGACGCGGGTGGTGCGCGGTGGTGGCGGGGCGCCCTGGCCCGCGGCCTGGTCGGGGCTGTGATAGCCGTAGCGCTCGGCGTCGGAGGCGAGGAAGACGCCGTAGCGCCGCATGTTGCGGCCCTCGGTGGGGGCTTGGGGGCCCATGTCGGGGACGGGCCAGTCGGGTGAGCCGAACCTGCGCATGCAGTCGGCGCCGACGAGGTAGACGGCGCGGAAGGAGTTGGCGCGGTCCTGGGTGGTCGGCCAGTACGCGTCCAGGGGTAACGCCACGTCGGCGGGGCCCCGGATCTGGCGGAGTTCGCCCAGCGGCGGTTCCTTGCCGGTCGTGCCTTCCTTCTTGTCCTTGTCCGCTCCCGAGGAGCCGCATCCCGTCGCGACGAACGCGGCGATCGCCACGAGGGCGGCCAATTTCCCGCGCAGGGGGACTGCCGACATCGACGCTTCGTCCTTTCGTGGGCGGGCCCGACCGGCGAGGGACGTCGGCCGGGCCCGCGAACTTTTTCTACTCGAACGGGCGTTGCCCGACTGGCCGACTACTCGACCGTCCTACAGCCGGACGCTCCCGTTCGGGGCGGCGCCGACGGAAGGGAGCCGGTGGTCGGGGTCGGCTAGCGGTAGGCGATCGAGCTCGTGTAGTTGTTCATCCCGCCCAGGCTGGATTGGGCGCCGCCCCACCATCCGGAGGCCGCACCGGCGTGCCAGACCCCGTCGAAGTGATTCGACTGGCAATAGGACCAGGTCTGATGGGATTCGATGTTGTCGTCCACGTAGGCGGGGACGTTGGCGTTCTGCTTGATCACATACCCGGCGTTGCAGCTCACATTGTCCAGGGTGGCGTCCCACTGGGCACCACTGAAGCTCTGATTCGTGAACTCGGAACTCGCGTGGATCGTGGCCGCGACCGTGACGGGTGCGTTCTTGGCGGCTTCGCCGGCGGAGGCCTGCCCCGGGAGGGCGGCGCTTGCTGCGGCGAGGGCGAGGGCGGAGACGACGGCAAACCTGCGTACGTACATGATT
The DNA here is from genome assembly GCF_042793325.1 of Embleya sp. NPDC056575. Lineage (NCBI taxonomy): Bacteria > Bacillati > Actinomycetota > Actinomycetes > Kitasatosporales > Streptomycetaceae > Embleya > Embleya sp. NPDC056575. Next base: position 131,313 of record NZ_JBHTVA010000013.1, on the reverse strand, counting down.
ACTTCGATTCGAGATCGAAAAGCATGACAAGTGCAGAGAAATGACGTTCGATTACGCTCTGTAGCGATCAAAAATTATCAGCCGCGCGGAATTTCCACTCGCGGAAGCAGTGCGTCTCGGCCGTGAGTATGAACACGCCATGGAATCAACCAATCGGTCTCCGCTCACATTCTGATCATGGTAAGTAAAGTGAAGACAAAGTCGCCTCATAGAGGGAAAAGTTGGTTGGTTACTCGTGCCGCCTCCCGGCCCGGCGTCACGTCTCGACGAAATCCGCCGGAGCGGGGGTGTCAGGCTTGCCGGGCGCGGCTCGAGGCCGCGCCCTGTTGACGGGCGCGCGACACGATTTGTACGCGCGACGCCGGCGGCGCGCGATGCGGCGGCCGGGTGGGCGCGAGTCGACGTGAACCGGGTCGACCAGCCCTGGCCACGACTTGTCAGGGAGGCGACCCGGGCCCGCGACCACACGCCATCGACCACGCCGTCGCGGTCTTCAGACCCTCCGTCCAAGCCCGCCGAGTCTCCCAATCGGTGGCTCCCGAACTCGGCGAAGAACACCTCGTCACGGTAGAGGACATCACCAACGCGCCGGCCGTGGGACAGGCTTGGGCGTCGGGTTCCGAACACGCGGGGTGTCGCCTGTGTGTTCGGTGGACCACGAGCGGCGTCCCGTGGGGAGAAGCCCTCGTGCGGGTGCGGATCGTCGGGCCTTGATCGGTACGTCCAGCGCCGAGCGACCGGAGGTACGGCTCGTATCCTTGCCCAGTGACTGCGGTGGAATCGAGCCGATCTCGTTCCGGACGTGTCGATGGCGGCGGGAATTTGAAGACGGACACGCCGCGAACGACACCGCACGCCTTTCTGGCCGACGCGCAAACAGGACCATCATGTAAAAATGCCCGGCTTGCGAACGATTGCGGATGCGCCGAAGCGAAAACAGGCAGGATCCTTGCCGCAATGACCTTGTTTACATTACGAATCGGCAAAGCCCTCAAGAACCCGCAGGTCAGGAAGGGAAGTCCCCACGCAGGTGGGGGTGAGCCGACCCGCGTCGCACAACTGGTCAGCGATCGACCGAAGTCCCCACGCAGGTGGGGGTGAGCCGACGCTGCCGACCCGGACCGCGCCCCCGATACCGAAGTCCCCACGCAGGTGGGGGTGAGCCGGTCTCCGACAGGCCGGGCTGCGACCAGGTCGTGAAGTCCCCACGCAGGTGGGGGTGAGCCCTCCTGCGGGCGGGCCGGCCGGCCGGCCATCATGAAGTCCCCACGCAGGTGGGGGTGAGCCGTCGGAGGGGCTGTTGCGAACGGTGATGAAGTCGAAGTCCCCACGCAGGTGGGGGTGAGCCGAGGTCCGGATCCATGAGGGGCCCGAACACGTTGAAGTCCCCACGCAGGTGGGGGTGAGCCGGTTCTCCGAGGCGACCGCCGCGGTGCTCGCGCGAAGTCCCCACGCAGGTGGGGGTGAGCCGCAGGCCGCCACCGCGATGCTGACCACGCCGGGGAAGTCCCCACGCAGGTGGGGGTGAGCCGTGCTCCGGCCGGTATTCCGGGGTCGGGAAATCGAAGTCCCCACGCAGGTGGGGGTGAGCCGATCCAGACCCATTTCCTGCGCTACAACCGCCGGAAGTCCCCACGCAGGTGGGGGTGAGCCGAAGCGCCAAGCGCGCTTGCGCCTGCCGCGTCAGAAGTCCCCACGCAGGTGGGGGTGAGCCGATGGTTGCGGACTTGGCGGGCGGCGCGGAGGGGAAGTCCCCACGCAGGTGGGGGTGAGCCGTCGAGGGCCGGTAGACCAGCAGACAGTGAAACATGTCGGCATCGTTGGCCATGTTGCCGTCGAGTGGGGACGAGCCTACGGGGTGTGCGGCCGGTGATGAGGTTTGCGTCGTGTGGTTCGCAACTGGTCGTGAACTGGTGTTGTGATTAGACGTAGGCGTGCGTCTGTTCGCCATTGCGTGTTGGTGATGACGAACGGCTGTCGGTGGTTCAGCTTTCCGATCGGTCGTTCTCGGTGTGTGGCCAGCCGTGTGTGGTGAGGCCGGGTTTGCCGTTCAGGTATGCGCGTAGTCCGGCTTCGGGGTAGGGGATGAGGTCGTCGGGCAGGTCGTGGACGGCGAACCAGGCCAGTCGGAGGCACTTGTCGGGTTCGCGGTTGATGGGTTCGTTCTCCCATGTGGTGGCTTCGAAGAAGAAGCCGATGCGGTCGGGTGCGCCGTTGCCTTGGTGGTGGTGGACGGTCTGGACGAGGCGGAGGCTATGTGGGTCGACGACGACTCCGGTCTCCTCGTATGCCTCGCGGGCGGTGGCGGTGGTCAGTGTTTCGTCGGGGTCGAGTTTGCCGGAGGGGGCGTGCCATCGGCCGTGACCGTAGGGGCCGCCGCGTTGGGAGAGGAGGATCTTGTCTCCGTCGCGGAGGATGAGGTGTACGTCGATGACTGGGGTGGCGGGGTCCATGTTCTCTGTTCGGGTGGGGGACGCGGTCGGGGGCGACCCTAGCCGAGGTGATTCCGGTCGCGTGCACGATCGCGGCGGCGACACTCGCGGGGGTGAGGGCGTCCGCGTCCACGCGCAGGACGGGCACGGCCATGTCCCGCAGGATGATGATCGCTTGTTCGTACAGGTCGAGTTCGCGGGTGACGTTGTCGGGGTCGTCCTCGAAGCGGTGGTGGGATCCGCGTGTGTGCAGGCGTCGGGTGATGGTGGTGGCGGGGGCGGTGAGTACGACGGCGAGGTCGGGCCTGGTGACGCCGGTGTTGATGGCCCGGATGAAGTCCCCCGGGACGCCGTCGAGGCGTTGGAGGACGAGGCTGGAGGCGAGGTAGCGGTCGCAGACCACCGTGTGGCCGGCGGCGAGGTGGGGGCGTATCTCCGTGTCGAGGTGGTGGTGTCGGTCGGCGGCCACGAGCAGGGCCAGGGCGGTGCCGCGTACCTCCTGGGCCAGGCGCCGGGTGGCGATGCCCAGGGCGCTGCCGGAGGGTTCGGTGGTGGGGTGGACGGTGTGCCCGAGTTCGCGCAGTCGGCGAGTGACCGCCGTGACGGTCGTGGACTTGCCGACCCCACCGGGGCCGTCCACGGTCAGGAAGTAACCGGGGGCGTTCATCGGGCGTCCGTCGGGGGGTGGGTGCGGGCGTGTTGGCGGCGGGTGAGGTCGGCGAGATGGCGGCGGAGGGCGGGCAGGGGGGTTTGGGAGAACGCTATGCCGACGGAGAAGTTGAATTCGTCGCGCTGCCGCATGCCTTCGTCCGCGCCGTCGTTGGTCAGGTCCACGTCTTCGTAGGCTTGCATGCGGTGGGGATCGTGGCCGGCCTGGACGAGTCGGTCCCACACGGGTGAGCCGGGGTAGGGGCGGAACTCGAACACCGAGGCGCGGAAGGTGCCGGGTAGACGGTCGGACAGGGCCCACAGGCGTTCGATGTGTGCGACGGTCGCGGTGAGGTCCGCGGTGTGTTCGTCGGGGTAGCCGAGGATGAAGTAGCCCTTGACGTCGATTCCGCGTTCCATCAGGCGGCGGACCACCGTGAGGGTCATGGCGGTGGTGATGCGTTTGTCCATCATTGTGAGGACCCGGTCCGAGCCGGACTCGATGCCGAGTGCGACCTCACGCAGGCCGTTGGCGGCGAGGGTGTCGAGCATGGCGTCGTCGAGGCGGTGCAGGACGTTGATGCGGCCGGTGGCGTCCCAGACGTAGCGTTCGCCGGTGTGGTCGGCGGTGAAGGCGTCCATGGCGGTGCGGATGATGCGTTCGGCGCCGAGGAACAGGTCGTCGACGAACCTGAACGCGGTCGCGCCGTATCCGGCGTTGAGGTGGTCCAGTTCGGCGAGGATGCCGGTCGGGGTGCGGGTGCGGATCGTGAGGTCGCGGTTCATGGAGACCGCGGCGCCGCAGAAGGCGCAGTCGTAGGGGCAGCCGCGCGAGCCGACGATGTTCGCCTCCACCCGGCCGTCGGTGGCCCGGTAGGGATCCTGTGGCAGGAATGCGCGGTCTACGAGGGGGAGTTGCTCGACGTCGGGGGACAGCCAGGGGTTCGGGTCGCCGCGGTGGAGTCCGACGGCGATGGTGCCTGGTTGCGGGTTGCGCCACATTACCTGGGGAAGTGTGGCGCGGTGGGTGTGGTCGTCCAGCAGTGCGGCGACGCGGGTTTCGCCCTCGCCCAGGACCAGGGCGGTCAGTCGTTCGAAGCGCGGATCGCACAGCACCGTGTGCGGCATGGCTTTGGCGTGGTGGCCCCCGACCATGATCTTGATGTCCGGGTCCAGGGCGTGGGCGATGCGGGCGGAGAGGGCGTAGGTGGGGGCGAGGAGGTTGAATCCGGCCCAGCGTGGTCGGGCCAGGTTGACGATGGCGGTGGTCTCGTCGATGCCCAGGCCGTGTGTCTCGGCGTCCAGGAGGCCGATGTTGTGGCCGGCGTGCCGGGCGTGGGTGGCGATGTAGGCCATGCCGAGTACGGGAAGGGTGTAGTCGTTGACGCGTGGGCGCACGGTGTAGTTGCGCAGGGGAGCGTTGACGAACACGGCGTCCAGGGTCCGTGTCGGGTCGGCTCCGGCGATGAGGTCAGTGCTGTGCCGTGGTGCCTCCGTACTGCCGTTGGTCGGCATGTGACGTCCCCCAGGTGAGTGTGTACAGGGTCAGGGCGTGCAACTGGCGGTCGGTGCGGGCCCATCGGCGCCAGTGGGTGCCGAACTCCTTTTCGGTGGCGGGCCAGGGATGATCCGGGGCGATGCGGCGGGCCCAGGTGCGGACGGCCAGGTCGTGGTGCGGGTAGATCGAGAAGTCGCCGGTGAAGTCCGCGGCGGCCGCGGCGGCGGTCCACGGGCCGATGCGCGGGACCTCGTCCAGCGCCTCGACGAGTGCGCCGGCGGGCAGGGTCCGCCATCGGTCGGCGTGTTGGAGATAGGCGTGTGCGGCGGCTTGGAGCGCGGTGCGGTGGAACAGGGCGCCGACGTTCTTGAACGCTTCCTCGGGCAGCGTGAGGACCGTCTCGGGCCCGGGGGCGGCGGACAAGCGGCCCGCGGTGGTCTCCACGACGGGGCCGTGGGCCGTACACCAGGCGCGATGGATCTTGCGGGCCTGCGCGGCTCGAACGACCTGGCGCAGGATCGCGGTGCTGATCGCCTCCCACAGTGAGGGGTTGGGGATCCGCACCACCGTGCCCAGGCTTTTCAACGCGGTGTTCAAGGGCTTCGGCACTGCGGGTAGTTCATCGGGTTCGGTGACGGTGACGGCGGGCTTGGGGTCGTCCTCGCCGGTGACGATGTCCAGCCGTAGATCCTCGCTCGGGTCGAACGTGGCCAGCCACAGGCCGGATCCGGTGTCCAGCAGGCGTACACGGGAGCCGGTCGGGCCGGTGGACCAGGCGGGATGGTCGTCACGAGTGCTCCTCGGCGAGGCGATGGGGCATGCGGACAGCATGTCCCGGCTCGGGCCTCCGGCGACGCGTTTCGACGTGATGTCACCCCAGGACCGGTTTTCGAGCCGGGGCTTTCCCTCGGATATGGGACGACGATGTGCGGACGAGGTCGTCGACGTCCAGGGCTTGTCGTCGCCGCTGCAGCGCTCTGCGGTTGGCGTCGGTCGGGCGCTGCGGGATCTCGGCTTTGTTGCATCCCCGCGACGTGGCGGGGATCCGGACGCGTGGCCGACATGGACGCCCGAACGGGACAGGTCGTGCCGGCGCACGTGGCGGTCGAGGTGCTCGTTGCGCTGCTGTGGCTGGCCTTGGCCCGGGCCGACGGCACCGTCGACGTGGACGCCGTCGGTGACACGGTCGTCTTGGACGCGTCGGAGACCGGGAAGAAGGCGGGCAATACCCGCCCGGCCGGCGGGATGACCGGCGACGGTGCCACCCGGGCGGAACCGGCAGCACCGGCCGGTCGATCGGGGGCCTGACGGCACGGTGTGCTCCGGGGCCACGGCCCCGAACGCGTCCGCAGCGGAACATCCTGCGGAACACAGGCGAACCCCCTGCCCGACATCGACGACACGGACCGGAGGCCGGTCGAGACGCCCGGCACGGCGAGTCTCAAGCCCGGCCACACCGCCCGACCCTCGCCCGACGCCCGCGAGTGGTCGGCCGAACGACCGACCCCAGATCACGGACCGGGGCGCCCCGACCACCCCAGGCACCGGACGCTTCGGCCTGCCCACCCCGACAGGGCGCGCACCGTGAACCCCACCGGCCACCGCCCGACTTCGTGTACCAGGGCGAATGCACTCGGAAAGCCGGAATCCTGCCCGACCTCGGGGGTCGAAACGGGATTCGTCAGTTCAACTCGGGCCGTCTCAAAAATGGCCCCGGTAGTCGGGAAGTCCTCTTGAGGACGGGGCGGGGTGGTTCGTGTATTTGCGATTTTCGGTTCGGTGGTCACTGGTGTGGTTGTCGTGGCACTTCCTGGGTGCCGGGTGTGATCACGGCCGATCGAGGGGCTCATGGGGCGGAGTACAGGCACGGTCGCGGTAGCGGTGGTGCTGCTGGTGGTTGTCGGGTGCGATGGCGGTGACGGCGACACGACTGCGGAGCGCATCACTCCGTCACCGGCACCTCCGTCCGGCCAGGTTCTGGTGGTGTCGAGCGCGGAGGACGTTGCCAAAGCCCAGGCGGTTGAGGTCTACGGGCGGTACGACCGGATGCCGGGGTCGGTTGAGGCGGGGTCGGCGTTGGACCAAGCCGCGCTCGAAAAGACGGCGATCGGTCGCTCTGTCAGCCTCATTCAGCGGATCGTCGGCAACGTGAGCACCACCGGGATCGCCCTGCCGGGGGCGCCCGCGCCTCCGGCGCCGCGCGACGTGGTGGTGTCGCTGTCGAGCACGACACCGATCGTCACGCTCGCCGCCTGCGTCGACATCACCGGGCGGCGGCCCGTGCATCGGGACGGCACCTTGGCGCTGATCGCCACCCGGGTGTCCCGTTACATCCGCGCGTACACCCTCACCCGTGACGTGGCCGGGATCTGGCGCGTGGCCGCCATGGATGCCCAACGGGACAGGTCGTGCCGAGGTACACGGCGGTGGCTGCCGACCGTTGCCCATGCCGACGGCGTTGTCGACCTGGACGCGTCGGAGACCGGTATGAGGGCGGGCAATACCCGCCCGAGCGGCGGGACGACCGGCAACGGTGCCGCCCAGGCCGGAAGCGGCAGCTCCGGGTCGCTCCCGCCTCCGTCGATCCGATCCGAAGGACTCCGACGATACGCAGGCCGCCGATGCGGCGACGATCTCGGGCGCAACGTGCTGTGTGGGCACGATCGACCTCAACCCGGTCGGGCTGCGCGCCGCGTTACAGGCCTGGTCATGGTGTTTTCCGATTCTCGAACTCGCGTGTTGGTTTGGCTACTTGGGTGGTTGACTGGCCGAGAGGGTTGGTGACGGCTGGGTGGGCGGAGGGCCCGGTGGCTCGAGGGTTCGCGCGTCGTTCCGCGCGGGCGTCTCGGCACTCGACGTCGCGTGCGCCCTGAGTGGGCTCGTACGGATGTGTCCGATTGTGAATGCCCCGCCTTCCGACGAAGAGTGGGCCATTGCTTGTCCGCTGTTGCCGCCCGCGTCTGGTGCGGCGCGGTGGTGTCGTTTCGAGGTGTGTCCCCAGGAGGAGCAGCAGTGATGCATTGCCCGCGGTGTCGGCAGGTTGATCAGGTCGTCAGGGTCCGGGCCCTGTACGAGAGTGGGGTGGCGGTGTCCCGGACCCGTGGGCGGGTGTCCGTGCGTCTGGAGGGTCCGCGTGGCCTGGAGAGTGTGGTCGGGTCCGTGCGTGGTACGGGCAGGGCGCAGACGTCGTTGTCGCGTTCCCTGAGGCCGCCGGTGCGTCCGTGGGCGGCGCGGGGGTGGCGGCAGGCGTTGGTGGCGGCGTTCGTGGGCATGTTCGTGACGGCGGCGGTGATCAACGCGATCCTCGGGTCCGCGGCGTCGGGGGTGGCCTTGTTGCTGGCGGTCTGGTTCCTGGTTGTCTACCGGCGGCGGTATCGCGTGGCCCATCCCCAGTGGCAGGCGCAACGTGCGGTGTGGGCCCGGTTGTTGTGTTGTCGCCGGTGCGACGGGGTGTTCCTGCCCGCCGACGACACCGCGACGCATGCGCGCGGACGCCTCGTGGAGCGGCACGCCATGCCCGCGTTTCTCGCGGAGTGCGTCGGTTCCCGGTAGCCGTTTGGCTGAGCCGCCGGTGGCCTTCGCGTAGGTGGCAGCCGAGAGAAGTACCCCACACGAGTGGCGGAGGGTCGGGCGTGCCATCGATTACAGGGCCCCGTACCGGAAGTCCCTGTGCGAGCAGCGTGCCTGCCCCATGCCTCGAACTCGGCGCGGTCGGCTGGGACAGCGTTATGTCGTACGCCTTCCGCCCGCGCTCTCGTGAGCGCGGTTGCCTGCGGGCTGTGTGCTCGGGTGCGTGTCCCCGATGTGCCCGAGCTCCTCGACGAAGGGCCGATCGCCGTGCCGGCAACGGTGGTTGTGAACCGCCTGCGACGTCCGTCGGTTCTTCATACGCGACCTCGTCGATCGGCTGCCGTCGTACTCGTACGTGGCCGTGAGCGCCTGCTCGTCGGCGAAGTTCCGCGAATCCGCCGCGCGATCACGGACGCCCTGCAGGCCGGCACGCGGGAGCCCGCGGTCGGGTTGCCATTCCTGACGAGGGCGCCGTGCCGTCCACCGCCCTCGTGTTGCCACCCGGAGTGTGTGACGTCACGGCGTGGAGATTCGACGCCATCGCACCGGACCGTCCACCGTGGCGGCCGGCGTGGGGAGGGGCCCTCGTGCGGGCGGGGATTGTCGTCCGGCCGCCCGAGCGACCGGAGGCAGGGCTCGTATCCTGGTCTCGTGACTGCGCCGGAATCAAGCCGATCTCGTTTCGGACGCGTCGATGACGGCGGGAACTCCAAGACGGACACCCCGCAAACGACACCGCACGCCTGTCCCGCCGACGCGCAGACAGAATCAAACCATGCGACAACGCCCAGCTCGCAAACGATTGCCGATGCGCCGAAGCGGAAACAGGCAGGAACTTTGCCGCAATGACCCTGTTTGCATCACGAATCGGCAAAGCCCTCAAGAACCCCCAGGTCAGGAAGGGAAGTCCCCACGCAGGTGGGGGTGAGCCGAGCGCGGTCTGCCCGCTGGGGTTGAACCGATCGAAGTCCCCACGCAGGTGGGGGTGAGCCGACGAAGGAGACCCCGTGAGCACGAACATCCCCGAAGTCCCCGCGCAGGTGGGGGTGAGCCTGTCGGCCGGAGGCGATGATGGTGGTGATCTCCGAAGTCCCCGCGCAGGTGGGGGTGAGCCGCCGAAGGCGCCGTTCAATGCCTTCGTGGCGTAGAAGTCCCCGCGCAGGTGGGGGTGAGCCGAGCAGTCCGTTCGCGGGGACGATGACGATCGGGAAGTCCCCGCGCAGGTGGGGGTGAGCCGGGTGACGAAGGGCGGGCCGGCCGCATCGCATGGAAGTCCCCGCGCAGGTGGGGGTGAGCCGCAGAGGTCTGCCCCGGCGGCAACCATGCGCGTGAAGTCCCCGCGCAGGTGGGGGTGAGCCGCTCGGCCGCGGCACCTGGGGTGACCTCCCCGCGAAGTCCCCGCGCAGGTGGGGGTGAGCCGAGGGGCTGCGGCTGTCCCCCGGCATCCCGCTTGAAGTCCCCGCGCAGGTGGGGGTGAGCCGAGGTGAGAGCGGAGGCCGTCGCCCTCGCGCTCGAAGTCCCCGCGCAGGTGGGGGTGAGCCGTGCAACCCGCGCAGGTCAGGGGCCCAATGCGGGAAGTCCCCGCGCAGGTGGGGGTGAGCCGACCACAGTGGATCGCGAGGAGGCAGAGCGAGCGAAGTCCCCACGCAGGTGGGGGTGAGCCGCGGGGCGTCATCCACGACGTGCCCGCCTGGATGAAGTCCCCACGCAGGTGGGGGTGAGCCGCGATGCACCCTAGGGTTTTCTGGTCCCCAAGAGAAGTCCCCACGCAGGTGGGGGTGAGCCGCCGGTCGTGGACTTCTTCCCGAAGTCCCCACGCAGGTGGGGGGTGAGCCGTACGGCGCCCGTTTCTTCGCGAATGGAGCGATGGCGGGGGAGCGATTGGGGCGGGTGAGGCGACATGTGCTCAATCACCCATCGCGCCCCTGCGTTGGGGGAGCCGGTGAGCACGTCACCGGTCGCGAGCAATGCGCGGGCCACCGCCGCCTTGCGGTCTCGGTTGGGTGAGGCTGTGCGCGAGCTTCAGGAGGTGAGTGCTTGCATTTCGCCTGCGCGGATGTTGTTGATGGTGGTGGTGCGGGTGGCTGCGAGGGTGCCGGTCTGTCCGCCGCCGGCCCAGGTGATGGTCCAGTGGGTGGTGGCGGTGACGGTGTGGATGCCGGGGCGGGTGTAGGTGTGGCCGCAGTCGGGGCTGGGTTGTGCGCCTCGGTTGGGGGTGTAGGGGGTTCCTGGGGTGGTGCAGACGACGGTTGCGCCGTCGCCCATGGTCCAGGTGATGCGGTCGACGGCCGCGGTGGCGGTGACGGACAGCCCGGGGACGGCGGCGGTCGCGGTGGCCGGGCCCCACGACGTCGGGGTGGCGTCGACCCACAACCAGGTGGGGAGTCCGACAAGGCCCGTCTTGCCGGGGCCTGGGGTCAGGTGCAGGGCGGGCGCGTCGAGGGGGATCCGTGCGGAGGCTTGGGCGCCGAGTTGGGCGGGGGTGGGTGGTGTCGGTGCCGCACCGGTGTTGCCTCCGCCGGGGTCGATGGTGCCCATGCACGACGTCGCGTCCAGGACCAGGGCGGCGCCTGGGCATTGGGTGTCGTCGGGGTCCCTCGGATCCACCGGCGCCGGAGCCGCAGTTGCACCGGTTCCGGCCGGAACAGTATTGCTACCACCGGGTTTGCCAGATTTTCCGCCTGTACGAGCGCCGATCACGATGTCGCCGACGGTATCTACGGATATCTCGTCGTCATCCGCGCCCTCTGCCGCAGCAGGTGTACCGGAGGCCACCAGCAGGACCGAAGTCAATGCCCCGGCCAGCAGACGACTCTGGCTCAGCATGCGCGATCCCGTTGGGCGTTCACGTCGGTCACTCGCCAGCCGCCGGCTGTCGCATCACGGGTCACGACTACCGCCTGGACGAAGCGTGTCTGGGAAGCCACGACTTCCGCCGGTGTTCCGTCCTTGTTGGTGGCACGTCGCTGGCTCACGTCTACGCAGTCTTCCCACGTTACGGTAGGTACCGTTGCTGTGAGAGAGACGACCACGTTGTGTGGGGCGTGGACGATGGGTCCTTTGATCGTGATCCCGTCCTCCGCCGTCGTCGTTGCCAGACGTCGGATCACTGAGGCAGCCCGTCCTGTTGCGATTCGCCCCAACCCCGCCTCGTCCAGCGGTGTACCGCCTGAGACCAGGATCTGCAGATCGCCGAATCGGTTGTAGACGTCGAGTGCCTTGATGCGGGCGTCGTCTTCCGAGTTCAGTGTGGTTGATGCCTGAGTAGACGGCGTCGGAGGTGGGTTGGTGGGCGAAGCCTTCGTGTCGCCGCTGTCGTTGCTGTTGCATCCGGCGACGGCCAGCAATGCCACGGCTATTGCTCCGACGGCCGTGCTCCGTACCACGAGTCCCCCTCGCTCGGTCGAGATCACACACCGTACCGGGGCGCGACCTGATCGGGAACCGCCACAACCGTCGTGACGCTCGCGAGGGAGTTTTTGTTGTTCGCCGTCGCGACGGGGTATCGGTCGGGCGAGAACGCGACGAGGTGGGGGAGGGCTACGTCGATCTGCCGGCCCCGATGGGGTGTGCTCCTCGGCGAGATGGCCCAGCGGACGGCGATGGCGGCGAGAGTGCCGGGAAGTTCGGTGGGTACGTCGTCGATCGTCGGGCGGTCGGGGTTGCGGAGGCTGTCATCGGTGCTGTCAGGACGGCACCGCAGGATCCGCGATCGGCGGCCGACGCACCCGGGTGGTGCACGCGCCGGGAATCGCACGTCGAGTCTCATCTGCATACGAGTTCGACGACCGCAGCCGTGTCGGAAAGATCGTCGAGCACGTGGTCCGCGCGTGATAGCGCGTCCTTGTCGCTCGCTCCGGTGGCCACCGCGATGACCCTGGCTCCGCCGTGACGTCCGGCGTCCACGTCCGCAGGCGTGTCTCCGATGATGAGAGTGTTGGCCTCGCCGAACGGCGTGCCATAGCGCGCCTCGGCAAGACGGCGGGCTGCGCGGACCAGCTCGGGCCGCTCGACGTGGTCGTCACCGTAGGCTCCGAGGCCGAAGTCGATGCACGCGTCCAGTCCGAAAACCTCCAGCTTTACGCGACTGACGGTTTGCGGGTTGCCACTTACGACGGTCTGCACGACACCATCCTTCTTGTCCAGGGCGGCGAGGATTGACGCTGCGCCCGGCAACGCGTGCCCGCGCTCGCGCATTTCTGCGGCACGGGCGCGGTAGCCATCGGCCAGGGCATTGGCGAAGTCGGAGAAGGTGAACTCGTTCGGATCGAGGTTGTGGAGGCGTGCGGTGTCGCCGAAGATCACCTGCTCGGTGCGCCCGTGCACCCTCGCCTGTTTACGCATGGTCACGCCCGTGACCTTCCCAAACGCGTCGGCGAAGACCTCGCGGCCGACACCTCCGGTGTCGATCAGAGTGTGGTCGATGTCCCAAAGGACGAGGCGATGGCGAGCCATGGTCACTCTCCGGTTGTGTATCGGTCGGTCCGGTCAGCGTTGCATGGTCTGCCCGCCTACCGTAGGGACAAGTGCCGAACGCGCGAGATGAGGATCGGAATGAGCTACAACGCCGCGGACATCCCCATCGGGGAACGCGTGCGCTTTCACCGAACGCGGCGAGGACGGACCCAGGCCGCCGTTGCGGGCCTGGTCGGCATCGCCGAGGACTATCTGTCACAGATCGAACGTGGCCTCAAGACTCCGACGATCGCCGTTCTCCACGCCCTGGCAAAGGAGTTGGGGGTACCGACCTCAGCCCTGCTCGGAGAACCACATCAGGTGCAGGAGGACAGGGTCCGCAACGGGCTCGACGTGGTGGAGCGGGCCCTGATGGGCCTTGGCCCCTCGCCGGACGATCCGCCTCCCGACCTGCCGATCCTGAGAGAGCGTGTCGAGTCCGCGTGGCGCACGTATCAGTCGTCGCCGACCCGATTCTCCGACACCGGAGTGCTCCTGCCGCCGCTGATCACCGACACGGACTACGCCCTGCGCTCGTGGAGGACTTCGGGCGAGACGCGGCAATTCCGCGAGGCACACCGGATCGCCGCCGACCTCTACGGCTTGCTGCGTACCTACTGTAAGCGCACCGGCCGCATGGACCTTTCCCTGCTGGCTGCAGACCGGGCCCGCCGCTCGGCCGTGGAAGCCGACGATCCCCTGCGGATCGCGACGTCCGACTGGAACCTCGGGCACGTTCTACTTTCGGACGGTGAGCCCGAGGGAGCCGAACTCGTGGCCCGCCGCGCTGCGGCAAAGTTGGGTGACTGGCAGTCGGTGTCCGACGTAGCCGCGCTGTACGGATCCCTGCACTTGGTCATTGCGGTGGCACTCGCTCGGCGACGTCGTTGGTCGGATGCTCGGAAGGTTCTGCGGGAGCACGCCGATCCTGCGGCTCGGGTCGCGGGTGAAGGTAACGTGCAGTGGACAGCGTTCGGGCCGACGAACGTTTTGTTGCACCGGGTCTCCATTGAGATGGAGGCGGGTGAGACCGGGCATGCATTGCGCATCGCCAGCGGTGTGAACCCCTCCGTGATGCCCTCCGTCGAACGGCAGGCGACGCACCTGTTGGAACTGACCCGCTGCTACGAGCAACGACGCGAGGATCCGGCTGTGCTCCTGCACCTGAAGGAAGCCGAGCGGGTGGCACCAGAGGATGTCCACAACAGCCTGTTGGTGCGGGATTTGGTGCGTGGGCTGAGGCAACGGGCGCGGCCTTCGTACTTGCGCGAGGTTGCCGCGCTCGCGGCACGCATGGGCATGCTCGCGAACTGACCACCGAACCACGGGACTACCCGAACCCACAGCTCGGATAGTCCCCCTCGATCGCTCCTATCGTGCCGTCGTCGGCAGTCGACCCAAGGAGCCAAGGGTGGAAGACGAGCACGTCATCGAGTGGTTTGCCCGAGTCGGTACCTCTTCCGGTGTCGGGGGTATTGCGGGTCAGCTTCACGGGCCTGCGGTTCGGGTCGTCTGCGTCGGCCCCCTGTTCGACGTCGTGGTCGTCGAGGCCGATCTCGGCCGGGAGACGTGCTCACTCCTCAAGGCTGCGGCTGATCTCGGCCCGGTGGTCGGTACCGAGTTGGGCAGGATTTCGTTCCTCATCGAACCCCGCAGCAGTGACCGGTGGAGGGAACTCGTCGCCGATTCCGGCCTCTCGGCCGTTGCTCAGGCGCGGTACCTGTCCACGGGGACCTACATGTGGCTCCCCACTCCTGCCCCACCGCCCGCACCGTGGACGCCCATGGCCTGGTGGATCGAGCATCCTCGATTGGTCGACGGCACCGTGCGGCTCACGAACAGCGCGCACCTGTGCGCGGCTATGGGGGTGGCCGTGCGTACGCTCGCAGCCAGTGCTCTTCCGGGAGTCCGCTGATCGCCCGCTGCACCTGTCTCGGGCGGTTGACGAGGACGAGCCGCTCTTCGGCTGCTGCGACTGGACATCACACTCGGCCGTCCGGCGCGGGCTGTGTATTCCGCCGCACCGGATCGCCTCCCGGGTCCGTCCCTGGCGAACGATGGACGACCCCGGCCCGGTGGTGGCCGAGAGTCGGTGCCGGGCCGGCTCCCGCCCAGTCGTTGCCTCGTCGGCGGCCGACGGGGCCACCACTACGGCCTGTTTCGCCGTAGTCCTACCTCATCATTAACCACGATTCACACCCTGGAGGCGGCGTGCCATCACCCGACAGCACGTGGCTCGAGTACGAAGTCGCGGGCGGGATGGGCGATCAGACCCTCGTCTCGTGCTATCTGACGGCGGACGGCGAGGCGTACGAGTTCGAGCGGTTCAGGATTCCCGACGGCACCGTCGGTGCGCTCGTCGCGGCAGTCCTGATGCGGGCCGACCAGAACGTGCGGACCGACATTTTGCGGGACGAGGTCCGTAAGGACGAGCGCATCCGCGTGGACCGCATGTCCGCCATGGGGTACAGGCTCGACGCCGAGAATCCACTGACCAAGCCCATCCTTCGCATGGGCGAGGAGGCCCCGCACGACAGCGACTGCACCGAAAGTCCGTGATCGTCAACGGAGCGATGGCGCCCTCTTCCCGTGTCGGGTCGGGGTACTCGCTTCTCTTTCCCTTCCGCCTCGAAGCGAGGGAGTACCGACGATGCCCCGTCGCCATGCCTGGACCGAACTTCCCTTATCCGTCCGAGAGAAGATCCAACTCCACACAGGCCCCGTCCGGTCGACCCGCGCACCCGATTTCGGGAAGTCGTCGGAGTTCTCGGCGACGCTCGACACCGCCTGCGGACTGGTGTTCTGCAAGGGCGTTCGGGCCGATCGTACGTATGCGTGGACGCATCGCAACGAAGCCGCGGTGGCCCCGTTCCTGCCCGCGACGCTCGCTCCGCGGTTGCTGTGGGAGGTGACGCAGGACGGGTGGCTGATGCTTGGGTTCGAGTTCGTGCCCGGACATCATCCGTCGCTGTCGCCGACGTCCGGCGACCTGGACGTGATCGGCGATCTGGTGGTGACGATGGCCGAGACGTTGACGCCGTGCCCGGCCGCCGCCCGACACTCGATCGCCGACCGGTGGGGCGGGGCGCCGGGATGGTCCGCCGTCCATGCCGCTTCACCCGCCGATCTCGACCCGTGGGCGCGGGAGCACCTGGGCGTGCTCGCCACGCTCGAACGGGGTGCTCGGCTCGATGGCGACACGCTTGTGCACTCCGACCTGCACCAGGCCAACATGCTTGCCGAGGACGGGCGCGTGCGGGTGATCGACTGGGCGTGGTCGGCCCGCGGCGCCGCCTGGATCGACACGGCGTATGTCGTCGTCCGGCTCATTCACGAAGGCCACACGCCCGAGGCGGCCGAGACATGGGCGATGCACGTGCCCGCGTTCGCCAAGGCACCGGAACCCGTGATCACGGCGTTCGCGGCGAAGTTGGCCGGCATGTGGGAGTACATCGCCCGCTCCTCCCGAGCCCGCCCCCACGCACGGGCACTCGCCGACACCGCCCGCCGATGGGCGCGATACCGACTCGGCTGAAGCAATGCCCAGGGCCCTTCCCAGCACCGCGAATCCGAACATCGCCGAAGGTCGAGAATGAACTATCCCTGGGCGAAGGTGCCCTTCGCGTTACGTGACGCCGTCGAGTCCGACATAGGCGCCGTGAAGCGATCCACTCCTCTGAAGTGGACACGTAGCGTGCCGATGGCGGCAGTCCTGACGACGCACGACCACCCGTCCGTGGTTATGAAGGCTTCGCCCGACGACCACGCCGCGGCCGAGTACGTGTGCCGCGAAGCTGCCGTGACGCCGCACGTCTTCCAACTCGCCCCTCGATTGCTCGCCGCGTACGAGGTCGGCGGGTGGGTCGCCACGCTCACCACCCACCATCGCGGGCGGTTCGCGGACCTGACACCCGGCTCACCGGACCTGCCTCGGGTGGTCCGTGCCCTGTCCGCCGTCAAGCGGGGATACGCCGGGCCACCACTTCCGTGTCTGTCCGATCGATGGTCCGGCTCGTTCGGCCGCGATGATCGGCGCCTGTTTCGGGGACCGGATCTGCTGCACACGAACCTGCACCGGACGAACCTTCTGGTCACCTCGGAGTGCCGCAGCAATCCGAGAGTTCGGGTGACGGGCTGGGGACGTGCGGTGGTGGGGCCCGCGTGGGTGGAACCGGTCCTGTTCTACCTGGAGTTGCGGCGCGCCGGGCACACTCCGGCGGACGCGTTGACGTTGCTCGCTCGGATGCCCGCCTGGCGTACGGCGCTCCCGGAACGCATCACGGCTCTCGCCCGCTGGATGCGATCGAGCACCACGGCGGTGCGAGAGCAAGAGATCTGGGCCGAGTTGATCGAGTGACCGGCCGTCCTTGATGTACGCGCTTCCTCCTCTGTGAGCCCGTCCCGGGCCGACCGGAGGTGGTCTTGAAAGCGCCCGGGGATCGTCGCCAACGGTCCCCGGGCATAGCCGATCAGCCATCCCTGAGCAGGAGCTGACCAACCATGACAGAGCTTATTGCCCGCCTATTCGCATGGGTGCTCGGACGCCCGGACCGGACGAGGACGACCGGCAGGCACCGCCTCCGCCGTATCGACCGCCCCAACCGGCCCCTGCCCGCCGGACCCGGCGGGCCCAGGTACACCCGTGAGGAGATCGCTGTGACGTGGCACGACTTCACCCCGTCGGAGCGCGATGCCGTCGATACGCGTGGCCCGGCTGATTCGCACGCCCAGGCCCTCGAACCCGAGCGGGACCCCGAGTACTTCCTCGTTCGCCCATACGTGACCCGACTGTGGGAGCAGCGGGCACAGGACCAAGTCGAGGACGACAGGCGTTGGGCCCGTCGCTACGGACGGATCAAGCAGGATGCCTCAGCGACCACGCCTGGCCAGACCGTTTCGCCATCCCGTGCCACCACGCCGAGGGCGACGTTCGCATGATCCATCAACCGATCCACCGCCACTGCTGCCGGTGCGAGAGCGTGGCCGAACTGGTCCCGGTCCAAGTGATCGAGTCCGGTCGAGGCGCAAGCGGTTGGACCCTGTACGGATGCCCCAAGCACGCCCCGGCCCTGTTGCCGCTGCCTGAACCGATGACCATCGCAGCCGAGCCGGGCTCCTCTGAATAGGAATGACTCAGGCGTGAAAGCACCAGGTGGAACGCGTCGCAGGCCACAGCATTGGTTGGTGAGTGCTGGGGCCAGTTGCCTGAGCTCCCCACGGTCGGAAACGCCCGAGCGACGCCGCTTCGGGAACAGATCGCACTTCTCGTTCCTGGAGTGACCAGTCGGATGCGAGCCGTCCACTCAGGTTGCGGCCGACCTCACCTCCCGCCCGCACCTTGATCTCCGCGCTGACACCTGTCCCCACGGAGTTGGCTCCGGAGTGCCGCTCCGGGATCCATGGCGCTCCAACGCGGCGTGGCGGCAGTCTCAACGGAGTTGCACGTGCCACGCGCACGCCTGGACCAGACACCGCTCGGCGGCGCGCCGATGCGATACGCGTGCCCACACACACACCTGCGCATGCGCGTCCACGGCTGATCGAAATCCACCCCCGCACCACCCTCCCAGCTCAGAGCGATGGGCCACCCGAGCCGATCCAACACGGGTTCATTTTCTCACCGATACGAAAGGGCCCACGACGACGTGACCACCATCGACTTCGTCACCTGCAATTTCGAGGACAACGGGGGAGGCGATCGCCGGAAGTGGCGGGAGGCCCACGCGTTCCTCGCCTCGCTGCGGCCCGCCGCGCTCTTCAGGCAGGAGATGTGGGACGCTCTCGACAACGACGGGGAACTCGCCAAGCGCGCCGAGACCGTGCTCGCCATGCGCGGCTGGGTCGGCCGGGGCAGTGCCACGGCCCTGTACGCCGACCCGCAGGTATTCGAATCCCCGCGCGGCTGGGCCGACTCCGGATGGCAACTCGAGCCCACCGCACGCTCCCTGCGCCTGCGCGACACCGGCGGGGAGACGCTGCCGATCGTCTGCGTCTCGCACCACCTCACCCACTCCTCCTGCACCGCACGAGCGATCGAGGGGGAGCACCTGACCCGCTTCCTCGACAAGGACCACATCACCGGGTCCGGCGCCACGGTGAAGCTGCCCGCGATCCTCGGCGGCGACCGCAACAGCTACCGCGTCCCGATCCCGGGAGGCCCGGCGCTCCCGAACCTCGAGGCCATCGCCGACGCGGTGCACCGCATCCACCGCTCCCGCCGCGGCCCCGACGGCGTCCGCATCCCCGACACCCACACCGACCGCGAAATGCGCGCCGTCGGCGCCGAGGACGCCGCCCGCCACATCGCACGCACCCACGGACGCATGGCGGCGCTCGCCCCCACCGTCATCGACAAACCATCGCAAGGTCCCGCCATGGCCGTCGACGGATTTTGGATGTCGCGGATCCTCCTGCCCGCACTCGTCGACGTTGACGTCATCGACATGGGCGGCCTGTCCGACCACCACGCCGTCCGCGCCCGCCTCCACCGCGGCACCCTCGCGGACATCCTGCGCCGGGCCGCGGCACCGCACCCCGACCGGGAACACGCTGCGGCCCCGATCCGGAGCGCGGCCCTGTGACCCCCGACGAGCCGATCCCGCCCGGCATTGACGCCGCCTCCGACGCCCGCGTGTTCGACTGGTTGGCGGGCGGCCACGACAACTACCCGTCCGACCGGGAGACCGGCTCGGCCATCCTCCACGTCGCACCCGACATCGGACCCGCCATCCTCAACTCCCGGGCGTTCGCCCGCCGCGCCACCCGAACCCTCGTCCGCGACCACGGCGTCCGCCGCCTCCTCGACCTCGGCTGCGGCGTCCCCGCCACGCCCTACATCCACACCGTGGCCCAAGGCATCGCTCGGGCGACGCGCGTCATCCATGTCGACCGCGATCCGCTCGTCGTGGCAGGCCAGGATGCTCCTCGACCAGAACGACCATACGAGCGTCGTCCCTGCGGACATCACCGACGTCGACGCCCTGGTCCGCGTCCCTGATGTCGCCGAACTCCTCGGCGAAGGCCCGATCGCGGTGCTGGCGACGGCGGTTCTGAACTGCCTCCGACGACCGGCGGTCTTCATGTCCGACCTCGTCGACAGGCTGCCGTCCGGCTCGTACGCCGTCGTGAGCGTGCTCGTCGCCGACGACCCGCGAATCCGCCGCACGATCACGGACGCCATGCACACCGGCACCCGGGGAGCCTGGGGTCGGGTTGCCACCCCTGACGAGGCCGCCGCACTGTTCACCGGGCTCGACGTGTTGCCACCGGGAGTGTGCGACGTCGCGGCGTGGAGAGCCGACGACATCGGTCCCCACCGGACCGTCCACCAAGGCGGTCGGCAGGTCCACATGCACGGGGGAGCGGCCCGGGTGCCTTGACCCGGAGCGGTATTCCGCCAGGAGAGGCCCTTGTACCGGCGAGATCGTCGGCCTTGACCGGTACGTCCAGCCGCCGAGCGACCGGAGGCAGGGTTCGTATCCTTGCCTCGTGACCGCGGCGGAATCGAGCCGATCTCGTTCCGGACACATCCATGATGGCCGGGATTTCAAGGACAGACATGTCTCGAACGACACCGTACGCCTGTCCGACCGACGCGCATACAGGACCGAACCATGCGATACCGCTCAACTCGCGAACGTGCACCGGAACACCCAAGCAAAACAGGCAAGAAGCTTGCCGCAATGACCCTGGTTACATCACGAATCGGCAAAGCCTCCAAGAACCCGCAGGTCAGCAAGGGAAGTCCCCACGCAGGTGGGGGTGAGCCGAATGAGGGACACGAGACCCGCAAAATTGAGGGGAAGTCCCCACGCAGGTGGGGGTGAGCCGGAGGCGCGTCTGTTCCATCAGGGATCACTACGGAAGTCCCCACGCAGGTGGGGGTGAGCCGGGCCCCGACTACCTCCTGCTCTGGCTCTGACCGAAGTCCCCACGCAGGTGGGGGTGAGCCGTCGCCCTTCAGGACCAGAGCCATCAGGATGGCGAAGTCCCCACGCAGGTGGGGGTGAGCCGAGGCATCCGCGCCGCGTCCTGCACCGCCAACCGAAGTCCCCACGCAGGTGGGGGTGAGCCGTCGTGACGACAGGGATCGCCGTCTACGGAGTCGAAGTCCCCACGCAGGTGGGGGTGAGCCGTCCTGGGCGGCGATCCACGACAACCGCCGGCTGAAGTCCCCACGCAGGTGGGGGTGAGCCGGACACGGACCGGGTGATGGAGGCCGTGAAGGTGAAGTCCCCACGCAGGTGGGGGTGAGCCGCCGAGAACCGGAGCCGGAGGGCCGCCGCGTGAGAAGTCCCCACGCAGGTGGGGGTGAGCCGCACGATCAGCAGCGCCTGCCACTCGGGCTCGCGCGAAGTCCCCACGCAGCTGGGGGTGAGCCGCTGCCCTCGCGCACGCGCAGTTCGAGACCATCCACCCCTACGCCGACGGCAACGGGCGCGCGAGTAGAGCTGATCTACACCGTGCTCGCCAGGCAGGGGCTGGTGATTGGGGAAGTCCTGCCCATTCGCTGGTCTTGCCGGCTCACCCGAGGGAGTACATCGCCGGGCTCAACGCATACTGGTACCCGCGACCGGTTCGGAGGCCATCTGCGGCACAGAAGCCTGGATCCGGGTGTTCTTGTTTGCGACCCGGGACGCGGTGACGGAAGCTGTGCGGTTCACCGCCGAACTCACCGCATTGCAGGAACAGCGGCACCGCCAACTATCGGCCCATCGCGCAGAGAAGGGCCGTCGTGCCCACCCAGGCAAGGGCGCCGTAGTCCTGCGATGCATGGAACAGAGGCCCGGCCTGCCGATCGTGACCGCGCGCTGTGCAGAGCCTGCTGAAGGTGTCCTTCGTCGCTGCATCCGCAGTTCTGGAAGAACTGCACGGGGCCGGGATGGTCGCGGTCAAGGAAGTGCGAGGCGGAGCATGTGCCGGTACACGTGCGTTCCTCTCACAAGATGTCCTCGACCTCGTCAGTGGAGCCGAGCGTCGGCTGACCTACACCCAATGGGACTGCCATGGGACTGACTCGGCACCTTCGTTGATGACGCTGTGCCCGTCCCTCGGCGAGATCAAGGTGCAAAACCATTCGTTTAGAACCAGTGTGGGGGCCATCGGCGTGATGCCGGTAGCTCCCACATTCTGGAGGCAGGGTCAGGTTTTCAGGCGGGAGCCGTTCGCGAGGCGGGAATCGCGTCCATGAGGACTTCATCCACGCGTGCACCGCCCCACAGCGCGCTCCGGCGGCGGTGGCCGATGAGCTGGAATCCCGATCGCCTGTAGGCCCGAATCGCCGCCACGTTGGGTGCAAGGACCGCCAAGTAGACGTTTTCCAAACCGCCTTCTTCGAAGGCGAAGTCAAGCACCAGGCGCGTAGCGGGAGCGGCCAGTCCGCGACCTCGTCCCTCCTCGCCCAGGGTGATGAAGAACTCGGCTGCGGCAACGGGATGGTCGATCGAGAGCGTCGCGGTGCCGATGGGCAGCGGCCCGCCGTTTGGATCCGTGCCGAGGCGGTCGTACACGGTGAAGTGGGCGTTGGCACCCGGGATCATGACCTCGAGTCCGGCACGGAGCGCTTCGCGGTCCTCCGGCTCGAAGCGGCCGTTGCCGCGCATCGCGACCGGATCGTTCGTCCACCGCAGGTACGTGTCCAGCAGGTCGTGGCGCAGTGGGCCAATGGCGACGGTGTCGGTAGCGCGCTTGAGTTCGGGGTTGGTCAAGCTGATGGGGATCGCCTCCCGGGGATGCGCAGGATAAGGGTGTAGGCGGTGGTCTCCGCCGGCTCGTCGACGTGGCGCCCGGTATCAGTCTGCTCCACCCAGGCGTGCAACCGGACCGGATCGGGTGCGACTCCCTGGCACCAAGTGGCGCCGTAGCCGCGTAGCGCGAGGAGCAGATGAGCGGCGGTGGTCTGTTCCAGGCATGCGGCGCGGGTGGGGCACCAGCGGGCGATGCGGCGGATCGCTTGCACGGCTTCGGTGGCGGTGGCCATGTCGGCTTGTGGTGCTCGGCGCAGTGCATTCCATCGTGTGACGGCGCGGACCAAGGTCAAGTGCCGGGCGAGGGAGCGATGGGACGGCCCAATCCGGGTCAGGAGGACCGCAGCGATCAAGCCGGCGGAAGCTGCGATTCGGGCCGGACGGCGGGGCTGCGGGGATACTGCGAGTGCAACGGGGGCGGTGCGGGTGCCCCAACTGGGTCCGGGGTCGTGTCCGGCCAGGGGGGCGGGCCAGGGGGTTGACCGTGGTGCTGGGGTGAGGATTCCGGCGGCGAGCAGGGCGGCCTGCAATCCGTTCGCCTCGCCGGCGGACATGCCGGCCGTGCGCGCGGCGGTGTGCCGGTTTCCGGTTGCTGCGAGGGTTCGCCACCAAGTTGCGGCGGGTTCCATCAGGGTCTGTACGGTGCCTCCGGAGGTGTCCACGAGCACGATCACGCCGGGGCCGTCGAACTCGACCGCGCGAGCGCCGGCGGCGATGGTGACGGGAGGGCTCATGCCGTCTCCCGAGGTGCCGGCGCGGGGGCGGGGCGGTGGTGCCAGGTCAGGGCGCGGGCTGCGTGGTGGGCACGGAGCCACATCTCGCTTGCGATGACGGATTCGACGGCGTCGGATCCGATTCCCGCCGCAGAGTGGCGTATGGCGGTTCTGAGGGTGTGGACGTCCACGAGGTCGAGTTCGACCAGGCGGCCGTCGACCAGGTCCAGGACCTGGGTCAGGTGTGTGCGCAGGCCACGGAGGTGGTCGCCGGTTGATTGTCCCTTGGTCTTCCGTGCGCTGATCGATGGCGGGAGGAGACCGGGTAGAGCTTGGAGCAGGAGGGGTTTGTAGGCGTCCGGCCGCGTGCGATCGCGGGACGGGCAGGCGAGCGCTGCCGCGACCACCGCGGAATCGACGAACGGGTTGTGCAGGCGAACGCCAGTAAGGGCGCGGGCGAGATGAGCGTCCGCCGCCGCTGTGCGGCCGATCTCGCCGATCTGCCGCCACGTGACCTCGTTTCCCAGGTCAGTGATCGAGGGTTCGTGCCGGGTGGCTCGTTCCGCGTCGAGGTAGGCGCCTGCTGCAAGGTGGCGTGCGTGGGGGGTTGTCCATGGTGGGGGGTTTTCGACGGGCAGTAGGGCGATGCCCCCGGGTCCGTTGGTGTCCCCGGTCAGCGTGTCGGCGACGCGTCGCATGGCGAGGGAGCGTGAGGTACGTGCCGCTTCGCGGGCCTGTCGCAGCACCTCGCGGGGGCTGGTGCAGTGCAGATGGGCCCAGCCCAGGGCGTGGCGCATTGCGGTGCGTCGGCATCCTGCTCGTAGGAGGTCTGCGAGGTACACCAGTGGCGGACACAACAGGGTGTCTCCTCCGTCGCCGGTGAGGTGTGCGGTGCTACCGAACACATCTCGTGCCGCGTTGAGTTGGTGGGAGAAGTGGACGTGTCCCACCGTCGCGGGCGCTGCCTCGTCGGTGGCGGGGAGAACCGTGGCGACGTCGGTGTAGGGCTGGTGGCTGTCGTCGAGCGCGAGCATGTGGTGCCTGATTGCGGGATGGTTCGCTGCGGCGGGCACGTAGTCCAGGTCGCCGCCGATTGTGGCGGCCTTGTGGTGCAGGGTGATGGCGCCGATGGTGCGGCCTCGTTCGGCAAGGGTCCGCGCGCCGATCCTTGTCAGGGTGACGGAGTCGAAGCCGCCGCTGAGGTCGCTCGTGGGCCGACCGTCGGTTTCCAGGACTCGGAGGGCAACGGAGGCGGTCAGGGCATCACCGAGCCGCGACGCGGCCTCGGCGCGGGTGGCCGTGGGTTCCGTGTTCCACAAGGGCACGGGTGTGGTCGTGCCTATGGGGGTCAGGACGACGCGATGATGTGCGGGGACTCGGTGGATGTCGATGAACGCCGAGCGGGTTGCCAACGCGTCCGGGCTGGCGGGAGTGAGGATGCGGACGGCCAGCCACGTCGGGTCGACCCCCGCGCCGGTCAATCCGGCAAGGGCTCGCGCCGAGGTGGACCATGCGAGACCGGATGAGATGGCCGTCCAGTAGATCGGTACTGCCGCGGCGAGGTCGGCGTGGACCGTCACCCCGGTGGAGGTGATCTCGATCAATGAGTAGGCGCCGGGCCATCGGGTGAGGTCCGGGGGACGCACACCGCGCGTCGCCATGGTGTCTACGGCGTGCTCGTCGGCGCCGCAGGTGCCCAGTACGCACACGGCCCGCCATCGCGATCGCGCGATTCGAGCGGGGGGCATCGGCCCGTCCGACATGGACCACACGGGCAGTTCGTCGTGCAATGCGGCGAACACGGGTACGGGCAGGGGCGCGCGGTGTTGCTTGGCAACGAAACCGCCGACGATCGTCATCCGGTCGTACTTCCTTCATGTCCCGAATGAGGCCAACAGGGTCGGCCCGCACCTCGGGTTCGTGGGTGCGGGCCGAGAGCCAGAAGTGATCAGCGGATGGTCGAGGTGTAGACCTTGCGCTTGTTCTCGTTGTTGCTGGCCGTGCCACCGCGAGTCAGGACGCCGGCAGTGCCCACGACGATCGGAAGTACCGAACGCGGGTTCCGGGCGTCGCGAACGTTGGGCTGCTTCATCTGGATGCCTCCTGGATCGGAACGGCCGGGATGCCGTTGCGATCCAGCAGAGCATCGATCTCCGGGTCTGTGTACGAGATGTGCGGGTCTCGCACGCGGTGTGCGAATCCTGCAAATCATCTCGACGGAGTGTGATCATCTGGCTACGGTGAGACGAATATCCCTGCATTCGCTCGGGGGCGCGAGATGGCAGATCTGTGGGACTCGCCGCGCGTGAAGACGCTCGTCCATGAGCGTCGGATCGGCCCGCTCCTGCGAGCCGGACGCACAGCGAAGGGCTTGCGCCAAGCGGATCTGGGACTCCTGATCGGCTACTCGGCTTCGGCTGTCTCGCGTCTCGAATCGGGGCGGGGCAGGGACGACTTCGTGAAGGTCCGGGCGGCGGCCGTTGCTGTGGGCATGCCGCCGCGCATTCTCGCAGCAGTACTCGGCGTGACCGAACAGCTACCCGCTAGGGTGGCTGCAACCGCCGACCGGCGGGACGACGAGGAGGATCCCATGCGCCGACGCTCGCTGTTGACCGCCTCGCTCGCCGCCGTCCCGGTGGCGCTCCTGGCCGGCGTCGACGACGCACTCGCCGCGATTCCCACCACCGTCGGTCCCGCAAGCCCCGCCGATGTACTTCAACGCCTACGCCGCGCTCGCGGGTACTTCGATGCCGGGGACCACGCCCGGCTCGCCGCGGCAATGCCGGACCTGCTCGCGACCGCTCACACCGCAGCGCAACAAGTGGCCGACGAAGCGGCATTGACTCGACTCTCCGCGTGCTACGACCTGTGCACGCAGACTCTGTCGAAGATCGGCCGCCACAACGCGGCACGAAGCGCCGCCGATCGGGCAACCGTCTACGCCCATCAATCCGGATCGCCCCTCGCGCAGGCCGCGTCGGCGCGCATGCTGAGCATCGTGCTCCGCCACCGGGAGCAGGAAAGCATCGCCCAGCGGATCACTCTCGACGCAGCCGCGCGGGTCGAGGAGACGGGTCTGCGGACGCCGGAACAGGCCGCAACGTACGCACAGATGCTATGTACTTCCGCGTATACGGCCGCTACTGCCCAGGACCGTGGGGCGGCACTCGAACTCATGCGGGACGCTCGCAAGGCGGCGGATCGCTTCGCCGAAACTCGCGCCGGCCGTGCGACGTTCACCGTCACACCGGCATCGGTCGCCCTCTATGAGGTCGGAGTCCACTGGGCCCTCGGTGACGCCGGAGCCGCCGTCCATGCCGGACGCGACCTGCAATCAAAGCACTTCGATTCCCCTGAACGACGGGGTCGACTGCACACCGACATGGCGCGTGCATGGTGGCTGTGGAACAAGCCCGACCAGACGATCGCGGCCCTGATGACGGCACTGAGGGAGGCGCCGACGGAAGTTCGCAACCGGCCGTCGATCCTCAATTTGACCCGAGACCTTGTGCAGCGTCATCCACGGGTAGTCGGGGTGAGTGACCTCGTGCGAGCCGTCGGCGCCTGACCACGTCGGTGGAGTCGACGAAACCGACCACCGGGCTCGTTCTTTACGGCGTAAAGACCGGGAGGATCGGCGAGTCCTTCCGAACGAGTTTCATGTACCGTGCGGCTTCGTATCCACGCGCATAGGTCATTAGCTTGTCGTTGGACGTTAGCCGCGCCTGCCAGGCCTTGTGCGTTCATTAAGCTAGTCCTGTGTCAGGATCGGTGTTTTCGGTTCTGCTAGCGCTCACATTCAGGGGAACGGGTCCTGGGGCAAATAGGGCCCGTCTTGTTGTCACTGCCGTGGACTAGCCTGCGGGTCATCCGCAGTCGCCTGTCGAAGGGGAGTGCTTCAAGATGCATCCTGACGCCACAGTCCGTGAACTCAGCGAGTCGGTGCTCGACCGGCATGGATGGCCTGGGTTCGGAGGAGAGTTCGACCTGTTCGAGGAAAGGTTCCCAGAACTGCCCACCACACCTGGCGTGTACGTGGTCCTCATCAATGATGGTGAGACTCTTCGATACCCCCGGAGTCGGTCTGCGGTCATCTATCTTGGCTGCGCGTTTGGAGCTGGGGGGCTCGACAAGCGACTGCGCGATCACCGCCGATATGCCAAGCAGTGCCGCGAGGAGACGGCAGGTCGCATCTACTACCCACGCTACGAGTGGATCAATGCGGCTGGGGGTACTTGTTTGTTCTCGGAGGCCCCAGAGGACAGGATGACAGCGCAACGTATGGAGACTCTCCTCCTCAACGCGTTCCTGTCCACCCATTACACACTGCCCATTGCCAATGGTCAGCACGGTGCAAAGGACAGGCCAGAGAACGACCTCCTCAACGACCGGGCCGAGTATGGAACGACTCCGAACCCTTTGCCGCTGATGCCAGACGCGGCACTTGATTCAGTGCAGCGATTTCCTCGTTGACTTGCTCCAGTTCCAGAGAGATCAACGGCGACCTTCGCCAGTACCTTGTTCTTCTCGCGCTCGGCGGCGAGGTCGGCCTTGAGCTTGGTGTTCTCCTCAACGAGGTCTTTGTGGTTGCCGTAGACGACGTCGCGCCGCAGCGCGGATTCGGTGATGAGCTCGGATCCGGTGAGTTTTCCACTGATGGAACGCAGGGGTGTGCCAGCCAGGAGGCGTTCGGCGGCGGCGCGGAGCGCACTCAGCGACAACGCTCCACTCGGAAACGATCACCAGAACACCCAGAGCAAAACAGGCAAGAAGCTTGCCGCAATGACCCTGTTTACATCACGAATCGGCAAAGCCTCTAAGAACCCGCAGGTCAGCAAGTGAAGTCCCCACGCGGGTGGGGGTGAGCCGTACGTGGCCGACCTCGACGCCATCGACCCGGCGAAGTCCCCACGCGGGTGGGGGTGAGCCGACCACGGCGCAGCGGATCGGGTTGAAGGGCCGAAGTCCCCACGCGGGTGGGGGTGAGCCGGTCGATGTACTGCCAGCGCATCCCCAGGGCCTGAAGTCCCCACGCGGGTGGGGGTGAGCCGCATCACCGTGTTGACCGTCAACCCCGTGAGAGGAAGTCCCCACGCGGGTGGGGGTGAGCCGCGTTCTAGGCAGCGAGCACGCTTGCTAGCTAGCGAAGTCCCCACGCGGGTGGGGGTGAGCCGACGGCGGGCGAGGACACCGGCGCTTTGCGTGCGAAGTCCCCACGCGGGTGGGGGTGAGCCGGGCGCCGAGGTCGCCGAACCTCGCGGCCTGCGAAGTCCCCACGCGGGTGGGGGTGAGCCGCGGATGTTCACCGTGGTCGAGCAGGGTCGGGCGAAGTCCCCACGCGGGTGGGGGTGAGCCGTCGGCCGGGCCGGTCACCAGGACGCCGACGCCGAAGTCCCCACGCGGATGGGGGTGAGCCGGCGGCCGTGTGGCTCACGGCGCACCTGGACGAGAAGTCCCCACGCAGATGGGGGTGAGTCGCCCCCCTTCATCATCGTCCACCACGTACCACGGAAGTCCCCACGCAGGTGGGGGTGGGCTGTGTTCGCGCTGCTTGCGGGCTGTCAATGCCCGGTTCGGCGCGAAATTTGCTGCTTCTGTCGAGGTGCAGGTCACGATGTCGGCCAGGTACACCGGAACGTGCCCAGTGGTGAGGCGGCTACATGATGCCGGTCCCTCGCGTGGCCCGTGGTCGCGGCTGGGATCATGAATCCATGCCCGAGAAATCGAACCCGTTGTCGGCCCTGTGGCCGGTCGCTTCGTCTGGTGCGACGGACTGGCTGTTTGAGCTGTGCGGCGATGGTTTGACCGGGTTCATGCCGCCGGCGATGTCCGATGCGGTCTGGGTGCTCAACGCCATGTACGAACATGAGCACGGGCCGGGCGACGTATCGCATCACGAGTACCGGCAGATGCGTCTGGCGGACGGGAGCATCCCGCGCGACATTGTCGCGGGCATCGATCTCGATGCCGTTGGCGTCGCCACGGGGGGGGTGGGCTGGGTCGCGCCGAGCACCCTGGTCCCGGCTGGCGGCGGCTGCGTTGGGCGGAGCTCGCCCGGCGGACCGGTAGTCCGATCGTTCCCGACGGGCGCCTGCCCTCCTCTCGTTGCCTCTCCTCGGCCATAAAGAACGGCAGTTGGCCGCTGGGCATCGTCCCTCCCACCGAGGGGAGCTTGGACCGTGAGACCTGGATCCGGCTGATCGACATCCTCACCGCGCACAGCCCCGCAGGTCCGGACACCCGCTGCCTGGCCTACTACAACCCGCTGACGCTCGGGGCCGTCGATTTCGACAACCTCCATGTGCGGGCGGGGCGCCTCGGCGACGCCGAGATCCTCTACGACATGTCCGAGGCCGACTTCAGTCCCGCCAACCTCTGGGCCGAAGACCGCTCATGGGTCCTGTGCACCGACTACGACCTGTCGGCCACCAAAGTCGTCGGGCCTCCGGTTCTCATCGAGGCACTGCTGAACGACACCGGTGTCGAGGCGGTACAGCTGCCCTGGGCGACCTGAGGATGGGCCGCACAGGCCTTTCCCCGTCCCGAGACGCGAGCGCATTCACGTGTACCGGACCGAACACATTCGCGGTCTGATACGAGAACACGGTGCACCTGTGCAGGTCAGGCCGCCGCGTGAGGTCGAAGTCGACTGTCGGCCCGAGGCCGCCCGGCTTCCTTGATCACGCGACGCATGGCCGAGCGGGGTGACGTTCGATCGAGTAGTCGGCGCCGAGTTCGCGGTAGGGAGCATCGAAGTCCCCACGCGAGTTGGGGCGGGCCGAGGGCGGTCCGGTCGGTCCCTCGGAAGTCCCCAAGGGTGAGCCGTCGGACCGTGGGTGTCTCTCCGCGTTTAGTTGCGGGATTGGGATGGCGCGGGAGCGTCATCCGGCTGATTGGGGTGGTGGTTTGGTTGGCCGGCGATGGCGGGTTTTTCGGGTGGCCAATGGGATTGTCTGCTTGCGGTGGGTGTGTTTGTCGATTAGGGGATTGGTGTTGAGGCTTCGTTGCTGGTTTGGTTGATTTTGGGTTTTCTGTGTTGGGTTTGAGTGGATGAGCTGGCCCTGGGGGTCTCGTGTGTTGGCCCTGGGGGACTCCCTTGCCGTTGGCGGGAGTTGGAGGGTGTGGGGATTCGGTGGGGGTGGCCGGGTTTTCTGTGGTTCGTGGGGGATGTGGGCGGTCGAGGGGTTTTTCTGGGGGCTGTCACAGTCGGGGTGTCCGGTGTACCTACCCGGTGTGGGGATTGCGTCACAGATCGATCGCGTCCGCTTGGCTGAAACAGTATGTTGGCTTGTCCGACAGGGGAATTCGTTATGCCCTGTTCGGTCGCCGATGTTGGGTATCGGGATATAGGGGGAGTCTGCGTGAAATCCGCGACGGCGCGTCGGGGGCGGGACGCGGGGGACCAAGCCGCGCCGGGGGTTTCGCTGGTGACGCCGCCCAAGGGGTTGGGGCAGCGTCGGCGTCGGCCCGGGGTGATGGCGTTGGCGGTGGCCCTCGTCGCGGTTGGCGGGGTTGGTGGGGCGGCGTTGTTCACCGCGAAGGACAAGCGGGTCGAGGTGCTCGCGGTGGCACGGACCGTGCCCTACGGCGCGGTGGTCGGCGACGCGGACGTGCGGACCGTGATGGTGTCGGTCGGCGGCGGGGTGCAGACGGTCTCGGCGAAGGACAAGCGGGCGGTGGTGGGCAAGCGCGCCGCGGTGGAGTTGCGGCCGGACACGCTGATCGCGCGCGGGCAGGTCACCGACGCGCTGGTGTTGCAGCCGGACGAGATCCTGGTCGGGATGGCCCTGACGCCGGGGCAGTTGCCGACCACGCCGCTGCAGCCGGGGCGCAGAGTCCTGGTGGTGTCGACGCCGGGCAAGGTGTCGGACGCGGCCAAGGGGCAGACGCTGACGCCGCCCGCGACCGTCGCCGCCACCGTGTTCGCCGTCGGTGCGCCCGACCAGTCCGGGCGCGTGGTCGTCGACGTCGCCGTGCCCAAGGGGGACGCGGCCACCGTCGCCGCACGCGCCTCCACCGAACTCGTCGCGCTGGTCGTCCTGCAGCCGGAGGCCCGCCCGTGACCGTGGTCGCCGTGGTCGGCGGAGTCGGCGCGCCGGGCGCCACCACGACGGCGCTCGGGCTGACCCTGTCCTGGCCGTTGTCCGCGTCCGGCCGCGTCGTGCTGGTGGAGGCCGACCCGGACGGCGGCGCGGTCCTGGCCGGCGCGCTGCGCGGGCGCGTGTCGGCGCAGTACGGCCTGCACCAGCTCGGACTGGCCCACCGGCAGGGCAAGTTGGACGAGTTCTTCTTCCAGCAGCTGATCGACCTCACCGGCGGCGACCGCACCCGGCTGCTCCTGCCCGGGCTCGTCGACTTCGCCCAGGCCGCCTCGCTCGCGCACACCTGGGAGCCGCTGGCCCGGCTGCTGGCCTGGCTGGAAGGCCAGGAGATCGGGCACGACGTGGTCGTGGACCTGGGCCGTTCCGGCACCCTCGGCTCCTCCGCCGTACTGGCCCGCAGGGCCGACGTGGTCCTGGTCGTCGCGCGCGGGACGCTGCGCTCGGCCACCGCGGCACGCGTTCGGGTCGAGGCGCTGCGCCGGGACCTGGACGCCCACGGCACCGGGGCGGACGCGCTGGGCCTGGTCGTGGTCGAGGGCGCGGACTATCCGGCGGGCGAGGTCGCCAAGTTGCTGGGCCTGCCGCTGCTGATGTCGCTGCCGCACGACCCGCGGACCGCCGACGCGTTGTCCGACGGGCGCGGCGAGGTGGACAAGCGCGCGATGCGCTCGCGCCTGATGCGGCAGATCGCCTCCGGCGCGGACGAGATCCTGGTCCACGCCCGGACCCGGCGACTGCGCCTCCAGGCCCCGGGAACCGGGCCCGGAACCGGTCCGAACCCCTGGACCGGAACGGGGGAACACTCTCGTGTTGGGTAACGCCTCCCCCCTGCACAACCGCCCCACCCCCGCCGCCCCGCCGAACGGCACGACCGCCCCGCCTCCGCCACCACCCCCTCCGCCGCCCACCGGCGCCCCGCTGCCCGCCGGCCGCGCCCCCGCCCCGCCCACCGCGCCCGGCCACGCGGGAACCCCCTTCCCCACCGGCCCCGTCGCGACCACCCACGCCCCCGCCGCGACCGACCCGACAGCCGGCACCGCCGCAGGCCCCGCCGTCGGCTCCACCGCGCCGCAACTGGTCCTGGACCTCGCCGCCGTCCGCGTCCTGCGCGAACGCGCCGCCGAACGCCTGCACGAACAGGACCGCGCCCGCCCCGGCCTGCCCGAGGCCGACCGCGAACAACGCGGCCGCGCGCTCATCGCCCAGGTCGTCGCCGAATGGGCCGACGTCACCGCCCGCGAACGCGGCACCGCCACCACCCCGGCGGAGGACCGCGCCTACGGCCGCGCGGTGTTCGACTGGCTCTTCCGTGCCGGCCCCCTGGAGCCCTACCTCAACGACGACGCCGTCGAGAACATCCTGATCAACGGCTACGCCACCGTGTGGGTCGACTACGCCGACCGCCCCCGCCGCCGAGTCGCCCCGCTCACCGCCTCCGACGAGGAACTTCGCGAACTCCTGCGCAACCTCGCCCGCCGCAGCGGCGCGGGCGAACGCACCCTGTCCACGTCGTCGCCGTTCCTGGCGCTGCGCCTGCCCGACGGTTCGCGCCTGCAGGCGGTCATCGAGGTCACCCAGCACACCTGCGTGACCATCCGCCGGCACCGGGTCAAGACCGTGACCCTGGACGACCTCGTCGCCTGGGGCACCCTCGAACCCGTACTCGCCCGATTCCTGGGCGCGTTGATCCGCGCCAAGAAGAACGTGATCATCTGCGGCACCCAGGGCGTCGGCAAGACCTCGCTCCTGCGCGCCCTCGCCCGGGAGATCCCGGCGGCCGAACGCGTGGGCACGCTGGAGAGCGAGTACGAACTGTTCCTGCACGAACTCGGCCACCTGGAGCAGGTCGTCGCGTTCGAGGCCCGCGAGGGCAACGGCGAACGCGGCGCCGACGGCCGCTCCGCCGGCGAGATCACCATCGGCGACATGATCCCCCCGGCGCTGCGGATGACCCTGTCCCGCATGATCGTCGGCGAGGTCCGCTCCAGCGAGATCGTGCCCATGCTGCGCGTGATGACCAACGGCGAGGGCGGCTCCATGTGCACCCTCCACGTCCGCGAACCACACATGATCTTCGACCGGATCGCGGAGCTGTGCCTGGAGTACGGACAGCACATGAGCGACCGACTCGCCTACCGGCTGGCCGCCAACGCCGTCGACTACCTGGTGTTCGTCCGCATGATCGACGAGAGCGGCATCGGCGGGCGCCGACACCGCTTCGTCTCGCACGTCCTGCAGATGGCCGGCATGGGCGAGAACGGACGCCCCGCCACCAACACCGTGTTCGGGCCGCGCGGCGACGACCCGCGGGCGGTACCGCTCACCGCGCCCACCGACGCCGCGACGCTGCGCCGGGCGGGCTTCGACCCGCTGTGGCTCAACGCCGCCCCGCAGTGGGCGCCGATGCATCTCGTGGGGGGATGACCGACATGGACGCACAGGCCCTGTGGGCCGGGGTGTGCACGGCGGTGGTCACCGCCGGACTCGTCCTGCTGTGGTGGGGGTGGCGCGGCACCGACGTCGACGCCCCGCCCCGACCGGGCCGGACCCGCCGGGTCCGCCCGCCGCTGTCGCCGGCCGCCGTGCGCGCCCGCAACGTCCGCCGCGTCGTGGCCGCAGTCGCCGGTGTCGCGGCGTGGTTGGTCACCGGATGGCTGGTCGCGGTGGTCCTGGTGCCGGTCGCGGTGCTCGGCTGGCCGTGGTTGATGGCCCCGACCCGGGCCGACTACACCGGCATCGACCGGCTCGACGCGCTCGCCGAGTGGACCCGTCGCCTGGCCGACCTGGTCGAACTCGGCGCCGGCCTGGAGAACGCCATCCTCACCTCGCGCGGCACCTGCCCGGCGCCCATCGAGGCCGAGGTCGGCGACCTGGTCTCGCGGCTGCAGGCCCAGTGGCGCCCGGCGGACGCCCTGTACCGCTTCGCCGACGCGTTCCGCGACGCCACCGCCGACAAGATCGCCGCCGCGCTGATCCTGCGCGCGGACGACCGCGGCCCCGGACTGGCCGTGGCGCTACGGGACTTCGCCACGACCGTGCGCGAGGAGGTACGCCAGCGACGCTCCATCGAGGCCGACCGCGCCAGCGCCCGCGCCACGGTCCGGTGGATCACCTACCTCACCGTCGCGATGGGCGGCCTGATGGCGTTCAACCGCGACTACGCCAAGCCCTACGCGAGCGCGATCGGACAGACGTCCCTGATCGTGCTGATGGCCTGCTTCACCGGCGTCCTGCTGTGGATGCGGTCGGTGACCGCGTACAAGCCCGCGCCGCGGATCCTGGTCCACGACGAGCGCAGCGTCGTCACGGTCGTGGCCCCGGTCGCCGAACCGGAGGCGGCCCGATGATCGAAACCTGGTACCTGATCCCCGGGGCCCTGGTCGGCGCCGGCGTCGCGCTGCTGATCCGCGAACTGCGGCCCGCGCCACCGGACCTGACCGCCGCCGCGGATCGCCTGACCGGGCGGCCGACCGCCGCCGCGATCGCCGCCCGCGACACCGGCACGGACAGCGCCTTCGGCGACGCGCTCGCCCGGCTCGCCCAGCGGGTGCCGGGCGTGTCCGTCCCGCACACCCGCCTGGCCCTGGTCGGCCAGAGCGCGGGCGACCACCTGCGCACCAAGGCCGCGATGGGCCTGCTCGGCATCCTCCTGCCGATCCTGTTCTCCACCGCCGTGTCCATGCTCGGGATCGCGCTGCCGTTCGTCATCCCCGTCGGCGCGTGCCTGGTCCTGGCGGTGGTCATGTGGCAGACGCCCGACCGCGAACTCGCGGTCAAGGCGAAGGCCGCGCGGGTGGAGTTCCAACACGCCGCCGCCACCTACCTCGACCTGGTCGCGCTCCAGCGGGCCGGGGACGCCGGACCCGCCGAGGCGCTGGAGAACGCCGCCCGCGTGGGCAACGGGTGGGCGTTCCTGCGGATCCAGGACGCGCTCGCCCGCGCCCGGGCACACGGCGCCGACCCCTGGCAGGCGCTGCGCGACCTCGCCGGCGACCTGGACCTGCCCGAACTCGCCGACGTGGCCGACATCATCGAACTCGCCGGCGTCGAGGGCGCCGCCGTCTACGGCACCCTGCGCGCCCGCGCCGCCGCCCTGCGCACCGAACTGCTGTCGGCGGAACACGAACGCGCCAACACCGACTCCGAACGCCTCGTGGTGCCGGGCACCGTCCTGGTGATCCTGCTGACGATCTTCCTGGGCATGCCCGCCATCCTCCAGATCGTGGCGATCTGAACCCCCCGCGCATCGCCGCGATCCGGACCCCGGACCACCGAACAACCAACGGAGGGAACCATGTACGACGCCGCGCTCCACTTTGTTTTGACCGTGGCCCTGAACGTGCGCGACCGCTACCGGCGCAAGGTCGACGAGGAAGGCTCCGACGCCGGGCTCACCAGCCTGGAGGTCGCCCTGATCGCGGCCGGCGTGGGGGTGCTCGCGGTCGGACTGATCGCGGTCATCACCAAGGTCGTGAACGGGAAGATCTCGATCATCGGCGGGTTCTGACGTGTCCCGCCTGCTCCGCCCGTTCGGTCGACTGCGCCGGCGGTATCGGGAATTGCCCGCCGACTCGGGGACCACCTCGCTGCAACTGGCCATCCTGATGCCGGTCGTTCTCGTCCTGATCCTGGTCACTCTGCAGGGCTGCCTGTGGTGGTTCGCCCGCGAGGCCGCCCTGGCGGCGGCCCGCGAGGGCGTCGAGTCGGGCCGCGCGTACCGGATCGGCACGCCGCAGACGGCGGCCGAACGGGCGCGGCAGGCGGCGGACAACCTCGGGCTGCGCGGTCCGAGCGTGTCCACCGCGGGAAGCACGGCGGACACGGTTCGGGTGCGCGTCACCGCCCGGTGCCTGTCGATCGTGCCGTTGCTGCCCGACATCACGATCACGCAGGACGCGCAGGCGCCGGTGGAGCGGTGGAGCCCGATCGGGCCGTGAGTGGTGAACCCCGGGCCCCGAAGCCCTGAGTCCGAAGACCTGTTGCCGACCCGCTTCATGGAGAGGAGGACCACGCCCGTGTCGAACCGACGCTCCCGTCCGCGACCCGAAAGCCACCCCGAGAGCGCGAAGCCCGCGCCGCGGCTCGCGCCCCCGCCGGCACCCATGCGGTGCGCCCGCCTCGCGGATCGTCGGGACGCGGGTTCGGTCACCCTCGAAGTGGCCATCCTGGTCCCCGCGTTGCTCGCGCTCCTGATCCTGGGCGTACTGGCCGGCCGCGTCACGCTCGCCGGGTCGGCCGTGGACGCCGCCGCCAAGGCCGCCGCCCGCGCCGCCACGTCCGCCCGCACACCCGGCGACGCGCAGAGCCGGGCCACCGCGGCCGCCGGGGCCACCCTGTCGCAGCAGGGGCTGCACTGCGCGAGCACGACCGTGAGCGTGGACACGTCCGGGTTCGCCGCGCCGGTGGGCACCGCCGCCTCCGTCACCGCGACCGTCACCTGCCGCCTCCCGCTCGGCGACCTCGCCGCGCCCGGCCTGCCGAACCTGGGGACCAAGTCGATGACATCCACGTTCGTGTCGCCGCTGGACACCTATCGGGCACGAGGATGAGCGGCGTCGGCCCGGAGCACCGGGGACGGGGGACGCGGCGTGGTCGCGTCGGGGGAGCCGACGCAGGCGGGGTCGCCCGGATGTCGTGGCCGGCTGTCCGCAGGAGTCCCGAGGCGCGGCTGCGGTCCGAAGTACCCGGACACGCCGAAGTCCGGGAAAGTACCGAAGCCCCGGAACCCGCCCGGGAGTCGGGGCGCGACCGGGGCTCGAGACAAACCGGAGGTCGCGGCTCCGGACGGCTTTCCGGGGCGCGGCGGCGTTCCGGCCCGCGCGACGAGGGCAGCGTGAGCCTGCTGTTCGCGGGCGTCGCGATCGCCGTCCTCCTGCTGATCGCGCTGGTCGTGGACGGCGGCGGACGACTGCGCGCGGCGCAACGCGCCGACGGCCTCGCGGCCGAGGCCGCCCGCGCCGCCGCCCAATCCATCGACCCCGCCGCCGCGATCCAGGACGGCGCGATCCACATGACCCCGGACCCCGCCGTACCGGCCGCCACCGCCCGCGCCTACCTGGCCCGCGCGGGCGCGAACGGCACCGTCTCGGTCGGCGCGGACCGCGTCACGCTCACCGTCACCGTCACCGTCCCGTTCCACCCCGTCTTCAGCGGGATGCTCACCGACGGATCCGTCTCCGCCACCGCCCGGGTCACCCTCGTCCACGGCGTTCTCGCACCGGAGGGCAACACACCATGACCGCCACCCGCCGCCCCACCCCCGACCAACGACGCCGCAGCCCCGCCGCACCCCTGCGGGCACTCGCGAGCCTGCTGGCGCTGGTCGCGGTCCTGGCCGCGATGCCCACCGTCCTGTACCTGGCCACACGCACGCTCTCCTCCCGCTTCCCCGACCGCGACGACCTCACCTTCGACGCGCTCCTGGAACGCCCCGCCGACGCCGGCGTCGCCTACGTCGTCGTGCTCGCGGTGGGCTGGCTCGCGTGGGTGATGGTGGCCGGGGCGCTGCTGTGGGAGATCCCGGCCGCGCTGCGCGGGCGAACCCGCCGGGCGGTTCGGGGATTCCGGTGGAGCCAGCGCCTGGCCGCGTTCCTGCTGGGCGGGCTGGCGCTGACCGTGTCCGCCGGACCCGCGCTGGCCTCCCACGCGGCCCCGGTGGCGGCGGTGTCCGCGCCGACGGGGGTCGACTCGGGCGGGCCGGCCGCGCCGGTCGTCGCGCGTGCCGGGGCGGTGGCGGCGGAGGGGCCGACGTACACCGTGCAACGCGGGGACACGCTCTGGGACATCGCGGAACGCACCCTGGGGGACGGCGCCCGCTGGCAGGAGATCGCGTCCCTGAACGACGGCCGGGTGATGACCGACGGGCACACCTTCCGCGCCGCGGACGACATCGACGTGGGTTGGATCCTGCGGATGCCGGCCGGGGCTCGGACCACCGCGCCGCCCGCCGCCGGCGGGACGACCCCCGACCCCGTCGCTCCCGCGCGGGCGCCCGCCGAGGATGCGCCCCGGACCGTCACCGTGCGCGCCGGGGACACCCTCTCCGACATCGCCCACCGCGAACTCGGCGACGCCGACTGGGCGCCGCTGTTCGAGGCGAACAAGGGGCGGGCCCAGGCCGACGGAGGCAGCCTGTCCGATCCGGACGTCATCGAGACCGGCTGGGTACTGGTCCTGCCCGCCGGCCCGGACACGCGGATCGCGCCGACACCGGACGCCCCGGGCGCGCGGACCGACGCGGACGCTCCGCCCGCGGTGCCGCCGGCGCCCCCGGCGAGTGATCCCGGCGCGACGCCCGACAAGCCGACCGCCCCGGCGGTGCCGGACACGGCGACTGCACCGGATGGGGCGCCCGCGGGGCAGGACGCGGGGGGTGGGGCGCCCGCCGGGCGGACACCGCCCGGTCGGACGTCGACCGATCAAGTGCCCACCGGGCAGGCTCCACCCGCGCAGACGCCGGCAGGTCGGGTACCGACCGGCCAGGCACCGACGAGTCAGCCACCCACCGCCGAACAGCCCCCGCCCGCCCAGGCGTCCGCACCGCCCGTGCAGGATCCGACCGGACGACGGCCCGCCCCCGACGACACGGCCCAAGCGCCGCCGGCGCCGCCGCGCGCCGAGGCACCCGCGACCCGCCCGCCCGCCGCCGACACCCCGACGGCACCAACGGCCCCGGCCGCTCCCGCCGCACCCGGCACCACGACCACCGTCGACGAGGACGGCGACGACGAATCGGCGCTGCTCCCGATCGGCATCGGTGTCGGCGCGCTCGCTGGCGCCGGACTGATCGCCGCCGTCGGCGTGCGCCGCCGCCTCCAGCAGCGGCAGCGCCGGGCCCACCACCGCATCACCGTGCCCGCCTCCGGGCCGGCCGAGTACGAACAGCGCCTGCGCGCGGCCGAACGCCCCGAAGGCGCCGAGTTCCTCGACCTCGCCCTGAGCACCGTGGGCATCGAACTCGCCGACGCGGGTCGCCGGATGCCCGCCTTCACCACCGGCCACCTCACCGTCGCCGGCCTCGAACTGCGCCTGCGTACCGCCGAACCGCCCATCGCCCCGTTCAACGCCGTCGACGGCGACACCACCCGCTGGTTCTGCCCGGTCGACGCGCCCCTGGTGAGTGCCGACCGCGCCCGGGCCTTGCCTGCGCCTTGCCCGACCCTGACCCCGGTCGGGCGTACGGGGGTGGGCGAGATCCTCCTCGACCTGGAGTCGTGCCCCGTCACCGTCCTCGACGGCACCCCGGAGCAGCGGCGGCAGATCCTGCGCACGCTGGCCGTGGCACTGCTGACCGGACCGCGCGGCGAGGACGTCTCGGTCACCGCCGTCGGCCTCGACGACGACCTCGGCTCCCTCGAATCCCTCCCGGGACAGCGGATTTCCCGTGTCGCGTCGCTCACCGAGGCGCTGTCCCGGCTGGCCGGCTGGCACGACGCGTGCGCGGAGGTCCTGACCCGCGAGTACACCCCGTCCGCCCGCGCCGCCCGCACGATCGGCGCCGCGCCCGACACGTGGCCGCCGGAGATCGTGCTGTCCCGGGAACCCCTCGACGCCGACGCGATCGCCGCACTGCGACGCCTAGAGGCACAGGGGGTCCGCACCGCGTGGACCGTCGTGGCCCCGGCGGCGGACGGCGTCGAGACCCCCGAACACTGGTACACCCTGCCCACCGGCCCCGACCCGACCGCGCTGGCGGGCGTCGAGGGCGACGTCACCATCCACCGCCTGCCGGACGAGGAACTCGCCGCGCTGGTGGGCATCTTCACCGCAGCGGCCGACACGAAGGGGCACGTCCCGGCGGAGCCCCACGAGGAGGCGTCGAGCGGTCCGGCACCGGACGGGACGACCGCGCCGGGGGAGGCCGTCAGCCCCGCGCCACCCACCGCGTCCCAGCGGGGTCCCGTAACCGTGACGACCTACATCGAACCGGTCTCCGACCGAGAAGTCACGGCCACACCGGGCGCACCGACCGCCGTACCGGCGTTCCCGATCCCGGTGGGCCTCACCGCATCGACCCCACCGACGAAGCCCACCCACCAGCCGACGATCGGCGTGGTGGCGCCCGTCGCGAACGACGACACGACGTCCGGAGGCGACGACATCGTCGCCACCGACGAAGCGGGGGCAACCGAGCCCGCGCCTGAGTCGGCACCAATGGACGCGGCCGAGGCCGTCCCCCACGACGCAGACCGGGGAACGGAATCCGCCGTCGAGACGACGGCCAAGGAGCCCGGGCAACCCGCCCCGGAACCCGAGGCGGACCCGACTCCCGAAGCGGAGCCCCGAACCGACACCGAATCGGACGAGGAAGCGGACATCCCGGAGGCGAACGCCGACGTCGACCCGGGGCACGCTGCGCCATCCGTTCCGCCCGTCCCGTCCGTCGCGCCGTTCAGGTCCTTCCTCGGCTCCGGCGAACCCGAAACCGGAGACGACGGCGGCTCGGTCGACGCGGCCCCGGCGACCTCGCCGACCCCGAGCGACCACGCCGACGTC
The DNA here is from genome assembly GCF_042793325.1 of Embleya sp. NPDC056575. Taxonomy (NCBI): domain Bacteria; kingdom Bacillati; phylum Actinomycetota; class Actinomycetes; order Kitasatosporales; family Streptomycetaceae; genus Embleya; species Embleya sp. NPDC056575. Next base: position 90,654 of record NZ_JBHTVA010000013.1, on the reverse strand, counting down.
ACCGCCTGGTTGGACTCCCTGCCGACACCCGACGACGAGGACGCCGCCTGGGCCCAAGCCTGGGAGGAGACGATGGCGGCAACGTCATCCACGATCCTGCCCGCGACGAACACGCCCACCGCGACGGACTCCGCCGCACCTGCCGAATCCACGTCCCCGATGCCCGCGACCGCATCCACATCCACGCGCACCGACGGCGAATCGACGCTGACCGGCGTCCCCACCGCCCGTCACCCCGGACCGGAGATCCGCGTCCTCGGCCCGGTCGAAATCGTCGGCGTGGGCGACCCGGCCGAGGCCAGCAAGCGCGCCCGACTCACCGAACTCGCCGCCTTCCTCGTCCTCAACCCTGGCCTGGGCCACAACGACGTCGACGCGGCGATCTGGCCCGACAGCGCCTCCGCGACCAACCGGCACACCGCGATGAGCAAACTCCGCCGCTGGCTGGGCCACGACCCCCACGGCGACCCCTACCTGCCGATGATCGGCGACGGCGGATACCGCTTCGCCCCAGGCGTGACCTGCGACTGGACCCGCTTCCAACGGCTGGCCCGCAAGGGCATGCGCCTGGGCCCACTCGGCGGCCCCGACCTGACCACGGCCCTGTCCATGGTCCGCGGCCGCCCCTTCGGCGGCACCAGCCCGCGCCGCTACATCTGGGCCGAGTACCTGCGCCAGGACATGACGTCCTCGATCGTCGACGTCGCCGCCCGCCTGGGCGAACTCCGGCTGCGCGACGGCGACGTCAGAGGCGCCAAACTCGCCCTCGGCAAGGGCCTCGAGGTATGCCCCGAGTCCGAGATGCTCTACCGCCTGATGTTCCGCACTGCCTACCTGTCCGGCGACATCGCCGAGTTGGAGGCCTACGCCGCCCGCCTCAACCGCCTCCTGGACGACCTCGGCTGCGACATGGAAGACGACACGATCCACCTCCTACGCTCCCTCCTCGACGCCCGCCGCAAAGCCCCCAACTCCCGCGCAGCGGGGTAGCGGAGGATGTCCGAGACGCAGCTCGATGGAGGCAACCGAAATCACACACACATGGGGTGGAGGCGGTCACGAGTATGGGCCGTCGGACACCTTCTCGGTACGGTGTGTGATCAGCCGATCGGGGGAGTTCATGTGAGGCAACGTATGGGTGTGGCCGCAACAGCCGTGCTGATATTGGTCGCCGGCTGCAGCGATAAGGACGAGGCGCCGCCCAAGAGAGGTTCAACCTCCGCACCTTCGGCAAGTCAGGCGCCCACGCCGTCCGGTGAAGACGACGCTCGGGCCCAGGCGCTGGCGGTCTACGACAAGTACCGCACGTTGCAGACTCGTCTTGAGGAGGGGGCGCCCTTCGACGAGGCGGCCGTTGCCGGCGTTGCCACGGCGCGCGCCGTGACTCTGCTCCGGGCCGTGGTCGATGACAGCGCTCGCGAAGGCACCATCATCCAAGGTCCTCCCGGAACTCGCGCCCCACGAATCACGACGCTGTCTCTGACGAGCACTCCGCCGAGTATCACTCTGGAGGATTGTGTGGACATTTCAAGCCGTGTCGTCGTCTACCGCGAAAATGGCCGGCCCTATCCGGTCCCGACGCAGTCGACCCGCTACATCAAGGTCTACACGGTCCAGCAGACGACGGGGACATGGCTCGTCTCCGATGCCCGGTCTCAACGGGATCGCACATGCTGATGCGCAGGTGGTGCGTCGGGATCGCGGCAACAGTGACGACCGCTGTTCTGACCCCCGGTACGGCCGGAGCGACGGATCCCACCACACCACCAACTACTCCGCCGGACATCAGTGTGGTGCAGGACTCCCGGGACAACATCACGATCGACGTGTCACGACAGGGGCAACCCAGCAAGCCCGGTGGGCAGCCGTCCGGTGGGGGTTCAACCGTGCCGACGGGGACCGGCAGTGGTCCGGCACCGACGCCGGTGGATCCGAGGGATCCCAACGACACCCAATGCCCCGGCGCCGCCGTCGTCCTGGACGCGACCTCGTGCATGAACACCATCGACCCCGGCGGCGGCAACGCGGGCACCGCGCCCACACCACCCACCCCCGCCGAACTCGGCGCCCGCGCCTCCGCACAAATCCTCCTCGACGCACCCACCGTCCACCTCACCCCCGGCCCCGGCAAGACGGGCCTCGTCGGACTCCCCACCTGGCTCTGGGTCGACGCCACCCCGACATCGTGGGGCCCAACCTCGGCAACCGCCGCCGTACCGGGTCTGTCGGTCACCGCCACCGCGACGGTGGATCACATCGTCTGGGACATGGGCGACGGCACCCGCGTCACCTGCACCACCCCGGGAACCCCCTACACCGCGGCCGAAGGCGCCCACCCGAGCCCCAACTGCGGCCACACCTACACCCACCCCGGCGTCCGCACCGTCACGGCCACCACGTACTGGACCATCACCTGGTCAGGCGGCGGCCAGACCGGCACCCTCGCCACCACCCGGACCACCACGATCCCCGGCATCCGCACCGGCGAGATGCAGGCGCTTACCTCCTGAAACGGCCGGGAGAGCAGGCAACGGGCCTGGAGTGCGACGACGCCTCGATGTCCGGGCGCGAGAGATGACGCAGCAAGGTTGTCGGCTTCGCCGGCGCACGCAGGAGCCGACGCCGTGGTACGTGCTCGATCGGCGCCCGCTGCCGGCCAACCCGACCGACCGCACCACAGCTGGATTTCCTCGAGCGACAACCAACCAAAACAACCACCAGCACCGGCATCGTTACGATGAGTTGATCACATGGGGGTGTCATGACGAAACGTCGATGGCAAGGCGGGATTGCGATAGCCGGTCTGTCGCTGATGGTGGGCTTATTGGGAGCCTGCAGCGACAGCGGAGGCGGTGCGCCGCTTCCCGGCATGGCGGCTACCGGTGCGGCGTCCGCCGATTCCGCGCGACAGCCCCCGCCCGCCGCGAACGGTGGCTCGACCGGACTCTTCGGGCCGGGAACGGTGACCCTGATGTGGTGCAACGGCACGGCCGGTGGGCCGACTTCGGCCGGGGCGGCCCTCGCCTCGTACTCTCGAACAACGGGTCGCGCCACCGGGGAGCGTTCGATCTCCTTCACGCCCCAAGGAGGCAAACCCGACTATCTGTGCTCGCCTTCCACCATCCGCCGCTCCCAACAACAGGTACGCCAACTGTTCGACCGGGACTACACGATGGTCGCCGGCACCGCGCCTGCCGGGACGCGGGGCAAGCGGGCGATCGCGTTCGACCTTGCCTCGGGCCGGGCCGTCGGGCCGGCGTCCCAACCCGACACGTTCGACGCCGCGCCGCAGGACGGAAGTCCGGTCTTCGCCCCCGACAACAGCCTGTGGTACCAGACCCGCGACCGTCGAATACTTGCGCGAGATTCGCGTGCGGCGCCGGCATCCGCGGTGGAGCGCGGTCGCTCGACCGGCAACGGATTCCTGCTGGCCCCCGACAGCACGCCGTGGTCGCCACTCGTCTGGGAAATGGGCAGCACGGGCGTTGAATCCATTAACCCCACGGGGACGGTCGCCGCCGTCTACAACACCACGTACGGCCTACGCCTGGTGCGCAATGGCCAAGAGGAGACCGACGGCCCGAGGATCGGAGAACGCCGCTACGCGGAAAAGGCCCTGCCCGGCGCCGAAACGATCCCTGACGGTTGTGCGCCACGCTTCTGGCCGGGACCGAACACGCTCGTGTGTGCCGACAGACGTTCCCTGTACCGGGTGACCTTCGCGGACGGATTCGCCTCGGTGACGAACGTGGAAAGCCTCCTCCCGCCAGGCAACGAACGCAACATCACCGAAGCGAACTTGGCCCCCGACGCCAAATCCATCCTGTTCATCGCCGAGGCAACGAGCGTGGACTCGGCTCTGTACGACCTACGCCTGGACACCCCAGGCGCCACCCCAACCAAGATCACCGTCCTCCCACACCCCGCCAACAGCACCGGCGCCCTACCCACCCTGATCGCCGTCCGGTAGCCCCTGGCCTGATTCCAACGGCGGCATCAGCGAAGACCTCGCTACACAGCCCCACCAACGCGTCCGACGACCACCGCAACCCCCGCCCGTAGCAGCGCTGTCTCTCATGACTCGTGACTCAAGGGACGAATCATAAAAAATCCCACCGTATCGATGCGATCTGCATCATGACTAGGCAAAAGCCCCAAAGTTCGCAGGCCGACAACCGAAGTCCCCACACAAGTGGGGAGTTGAGCTGCTTACGTTGCTGATCCCGATGTACGAGGAGCCGAGATCATGACCGCCATCCGTGCTTATTATGACTGGAATGCGACAGATGTGCCATGCACATCACACTGGCCCATTGGCAATGAAACATCACTGATGCCCGACTCAATGAAACTACTCAGAAACACACTCGTCCAGAACTAAAGGCGCAGGTCACCAAGCCTGCTCCCCGCGCACGCGGGGATGGTCCCCGGGGCCGCCGCCTGAGGCACGACGCAAACCACTGCTCCCCGCGCACGCGGGGATGGTCCCGCCCGCACAGTGCACGGCGATCGCCTCGATCCCTGCGCACGCGGGATGGTTCGACCTGAACTCCGTCCGGAGCGCCCGGAACTCGCTGTTTCCCGCGCATACAGGGATGATCCCGCGCAGATGCTGGACTATCCACGACGCGTGGACGCACACCACATGACCATGCGCGCCCGACTGCACCCGACACCGACAACACCGGGCCCGCGCGTTGCTCGCCATGCCGTTTTGAACCGACGCATCAGGCTCGTTGGCTCGTACCGCCGGACGCCTTCAGGATGTCGGTGATCCGAGACACACTCACCCCGACGATTGCCGCGATCTCGGTCCGGAAGAGACCGTCCGTGCGGTTTGAGACCACGGCCTTGTGGACTGCGGTCGGTCGGCCATCGGGAGATCTTGACAATGCGGCATGGAGCTCCCACTTGAAGTTCCCTACGCGAGTGAGCGCGAGCCGTCGCCTGCGTCAACCGTGGTGCCGCAGCGGGTGAAGTCCCCGACGAAGTGGGTGGGCTGCTGCAACGAGGCTTGCGTGACCGTGGCGATGGCCGGCCCTGGGATCGTGGTCGGACGCCGGTCGTTGCCTTCGACTTCTATGCGTTCGTGCGGACTGGCATGAGTGACTTCAGGTACGCCTGTGTCTGTGGGTCGGTGGAGTACAGGCGGGTGCCGAGGATGCCGCGGGTGGCGAGTACGCGGTAGGTGTTGAGGGCGTACGGCAGATACTCCTCGGCAGTGACGTTCCTCATGACGGGATCGTGGCTGCATGCGGGGCTCGCCTGCCACCCGTCGGGCGTACGGATGAGGTCGGGGCCCATGATGACGGCCGAGTACTCGTATTCCATGCCCTGGGCGGTGTAGATGCAGCCGACTTGCCGGCGGCCGCCCGGGTCGGTGCCCCAGAACACCCGACCGGGGACGCCCTCGTGGGCGTTCGTGGAGAATCCGCTGTTCCAGGGGCAAGACCAGCGTTGCGTTCCGGCGGCGTCGGCCCAGGTGATCGAAACGTCCGGGGCCAGCGGTGGGCGGTCGGCACGCGTCCACTCCCAACAGAACCCGGCGGTGATCCGGGCGACGGCGCCTTCGCCTCCCTCGTCGTGTGCCGCGGTCCACGCGTCGAGTTGAAGCGGGGAGTCGGCGACGGCGACGTCGTAGTCCTCGGTTCCCCCCGACCATGGGTGGGCGTGGCCGTCGCGGTCGAAGAAGGCGTCGACCGATTCTTGGTACAGCCGGGAGCCACCGCATCGGAACTGCACGGTGAGGTCCACGGGTTCGAAGGCACGCCCGGCCCAAGCGGCCAGAGTCCGGAGTTCGTCCGATGTAACGCCCTCGCCGGGTCGGATGATCTGGCGCTCGTCCAGGAAGAAAACGGTCGCGGCGCAGCGCTCGATCATCGCCTCCAGGACACCGCCGCCACGCCGGATCCGGTGCGCCTCGTCGAGGAGGATGACACTGTGCTCGCGGGTGATCCCCGATGGGAGGCCTGAGCCCAGGGTGGCGATCAGCCCGGTGGCGTCCTCGCCGAGGGCACGCTGCAGTTGCTGCGTCACGGTGCCCGAGGGCGACATGAGGCGTGGGTTGGCGTGTTCGAATCCACACAGGTCGGCGAGCACGCGGGTGGCGATGGCGGTCTTGCCGGTGCCGGGGCCTCCTTTGACGACGACCACCGAGCCGTTGGGTCGGTCCGGGTCATGGCGGGCGACGCGCAGGATGCGTTGTCGGGCGAGGTCCTGATTCTCGACGAGTTGAAACCGGTCGTGCGCCCGGATCGTGCCCTGCATGCGCTTCAGGAGTTTGCGCGAAGGCCGATACGGCGTGCTGAGGAGCTGCGCCAGGAGAGCTTCGGCTGGTGAAAGCCGTGGGGGGACGCCGGAGTTCGGGAACAGGTGACGAGTCAGGTGGCCGGCGGCGAGGTCGTCGGCTCCGAGCAGGTGGAAGTCGGCGCTGGGGCCGCCTGCGACCTGCCGGCGGAGTTCGTTGATGAGGTCGTTGGAGGCGTTGTGCAGGATCGCGATGCCGCGCACGTCGAGCGGGACGGCCGGATCGACCCAGTTGCGGAGGTAGTTCACCTACGCCCCGACCTGTCGCGCGGGATGTGACACCTGCCTCCCGGAGACCTCCACCACGCCCGACATCCGAGGAACGGCCACCGCATGCGACCACTGCTTGAGCTCTATGACCAGCGCCCCGAGGCGGCCGACGGAGACGGAGTCGCCCAGGAGGAGGGCGTCCAGGCGTAGTTGAGTGCCCGGCAGCTCGTATTCGAGCAGCAGGTGCAGGTCACCCAATCCCGCGTCGCGAAGCGCGGCCAACAGCGGCGGCCAACTGTTTTGCCAGCTCTTTCGTTCGGACGCGCCGACCGACTCGCGGCGAAGGCGTCGAAACTCCCGTGCGGAGCGGGATACGAGGTCGTCGATCGGAAGCCCTGCCGCTTCGGCGATCGTTCCGCTGAAGACGCTCCTGGGTGCGCTCATGAAGGCGTTGTCTATCAGAACAGGCGGACACTTCGGACGCCCCATGGTGAGCCACACGGTCGGCAGGTCGAGAGCGGTGGCCTGAGCGACCAAGGGTCGGCATCGCGCGACGATGAGGTGCCGGAGTCGGTCTACTCGACTTGGCGACACCTGGCTGGTCGGTTTCGCGTCAGCGGATCCCGTGTAGCGCGCGTCTTCCCGAACCACGCCGTTCTCCGTTGTCCCAGTGTGTTACAGACATCGTGAGGCGGACGAACCGGCGGCGAGTCGATCCCACCTTGAGGAGGTCGGACCCGGCCACCGAACCCTCTCCAGCCCCGGCTCCTGAGCCCCTGGACACCCATCTGCTCGATGTATCCGACTCGATCCCGAGTTCGTATGCTTGCCGCATGCCCATGCCCGGATTCAATCAGCGTGGATACGCCACCGGGACCGTCCTCTGGGGCCACTGTTTAAGACGCCACCAAACGCTCAACAGCTATGGCCGCCACCCGGGCGAACCATGCAATATTGCCGCTTTCTTGGGCCCGGTTGTCGCCCGAAAGCGAATACAGGCAGAGATCTTGCCGCAATGACCTTCGTGAGATCACGAATCAGCAAAGCCCTCGAGAACCTACAGGTCAAGAAGGGAAGTCCCCACGCAGGTGGGGGTGAGCCGTGGGTGGTGATCGCCCCGTGTTCGCGTAGGTGGAAGTCCCCACGCAGGTGGGGGTGAGCCGGGGCATTTGGAGCGGGAACAGGTTGCACGTCTGAAGTCCCCACGCAGGTGGGGGTGAGCCGGAGATCAAGACCGCCGCACGCAACGCGGGTCTGAAGTCCCCACGCAGGTGGGGGTGAGCCGCACTCGTCGAGTCCCGCGACGAGATCGTCTCGGAAGTCCCCACGCAGGTGGGGGTGAGCCGCAGCTGCGCGGCGCGGTCGACCGCCGCGTGCCGAAGTCCCCACGCAGGTGGGGGTGAGCCGACCGGGTCGACCGGTCGACCCACTCGCCCTGCGAAGTCCCCACGCAGGTGGGGGTGAGCCGGAGACGTCCACCAGGGTGATCTCGTCGGCGCCGAAGTCCCCACGCAGGTGGGGGTGAGCCGGCTGCACCGATCGGGTCCCGGACCCGGGTCGAGAAGTCCCCACGCAGGTGGGGGTGAGCCGTCTCCTCGGTTCGATGCCTCGGGTGATGTGCCGAAGTCCCCACGCAGGTGGGGGTGAGCCGCCGCATCAGGACCCTGGCCGGCGTCAGCCCGAGAAGTCCCCACGCAGGTGGGGGTGAGCCAGCTCGCGCTTCCTCCGCGCGATCGATGATGTAGAAGTCCCCACGCAGGTGGGGGTGAGCCGCCCCACGTGTCGCGGAGATACGGCCCGGCCTTGAAGTCCCCACGCAGGTGGGGGTGAGCCGCCGTGGCGACGCTCCTCGCCAGCGCCTTGAAGGAAGTCCCCACGCAGGTGGGGGTGAGCTGCCGCAATGGCTGATATCTCCGGGCTTCCTCCAGGTTGTCACCCCATTGACGTGGGTGATTCGGGCACAGTCGACGCGGCAGCGGTGGAGGCCACGTTCTCGCGGCCGACCCGGCCTGGCCGAACGGGTCGCGGCGACCCGCGCGACGGCCGCCGTACTCACCCCGTCGATGGAGCCGGAGCGGATGCGCCGCCCCCGCACCGGTCGACCAGCTCGCTGGTGCCAGGTACGACGGGGCGGGTTGAGCGCGCGGTCGTTGAAATCCTGGACCTGGCCGGGCTGGCGCACTACCGCAGGCACCGGGTGCTGTTCGACCACCCCCGGATCGCCGCCCGCGAGGTGACCGGTGGGCTCACCGAACGGGCCTGGAGCCGGCGGGTGATCACCACGCCTTCTCGGTCGGCTGCCAAGTCGTCCAGCCGCATTGCGCACAGCTCGCCGAGTCGGGCGCCGGTGTCGAGTGGCGGGGTCGGTACCGCGTTCGGCATCAACCGCCCGACGGGACCGGCCACGACGGGCCGCCGGGTTCGCCACACCACACGGTCTGGGTGCCGTCTACGCCGACGTCGAGGCCGAAGGTGTCGAACGCCGGTCGGTCCGCGTCCGTCCACCAGGACCAGGCCGCCGCGGTTTCCTCCCACAGGCGTCGGGGCCCGTGCTGGCGGACGTGGAAGGTGTCGAGTTGGCGGCCGTCGTAGTCGACCGTGGCCCAAGAGGTCAGTGCGTCGTCCCAGATCCACAACCGGGACCGGAAGTCGTCGCCCGGTTCCGGGTCGTCGTTCCAGTGTGTGCGCAGGCCGGGCAGCATCAGGCCCATGACCGCCTCGGCGCGTCGGTCGCCGCCCGCGACGTCCCACGGGGAGAGCGTGGTGGTGCCGGTGTCGGGGACGTCGCCCGGTCCGACCACGGTCGCGGCGACGTCGCGGACGCGGGAGCGGTGGCTGCGCATCGCCATGAACGCCCCGCCGTGCGCGAACCGGCCGCGCGCGCCGCCGTGGTGATCCGGTGTCAGGACGAGGTTCCCGTATGCGGCCCACGCGGTGGCCCAAGGGGTGATGATCAGGCCGCCCGGCGTCGTCTGCCCGAGCCACGCGGCCGGGACGCGGGCCACCGCACACGTGCCGACGATCCGGTCGTACGGCGCGCCCGCAGCCCACCCCTCGGCGCCGTCGCCGGCCACCACGGTGGGGCGGAGCCCGAGTGCGTCGAGCCGTTCGCGGGCGGCCGCGGCCAACTCCGCGTCGACCTCCACCGTGACGACGTTCGTCCCGCCCAGGCGATGGGCGAGCAGTCCCGCGTTCCAGCCGCCACCGGTGCCGATCTCCAGCACGCGGTGTCCGTCCGCGACGTCGAGGGTCATCAAGGTGGCCGCGACGATGGACGGTTGGGAGACCGACGACGAGGGCCAGGCCGGCTCCCCCGGCCCGGCGTCGCGGCCGTCGCGGACCTGGATCACCACCGGCGCGTCCGACCACGCCTCCGCCTCCCAGCGCTCGGGATCCCTCGCCCGGTCGCACGGCACGTGATCCGGCAGCCCGTCGGCGAGTTGCACCCAGACGACGTCCGGCAGGAACGCGGCACGGGGAACGCGCTCGAACGCGTCGCGCCAGGGAGCCGGCAACGGACCCGTCACCCGCTCCAGGAGCCGGAGCAAACCCTCGGGGGCCCGCTCCGCTGCTTCACTCGTCACTCACTTGTCCTTTGTGGGAGTTCCGGGGTTCGGCGGCTTGTCGGGCAGGATCGGCGGCGGTATCGGCCGACCGGGCTGGTTCCCGTCCTTCTCGATGGGGCTGGAGTGATCACCCATGTTCGACTCCTTCGCAGCAGTCGGCAGCATCCGTTGCGCGGGGCATGCGCCCCGGCGAGCGCCGACACGGTCCGTGACGGATGCGGTACCCGTCCACCGTAGGACCGTGTGCGGTGCGACGGAATCCCCTGCGAAGCGGGACGAGTCGAGTGCCGTTGTCGGGAAGTCTCGCCTTGGCCGCCGATCGGCCACGTGCCGAGTGCGACGTCGTATATGCCATCCGAGGGAGAACGATGTCGCAGCGGTGTGAGCGTTCGGGGACACGACGAACGTCCCGATCATGGTCACGTTGCCTCGGATCGCCCCCATGCTCGCGACGCCTGGCAACGCGCCCACCCTGGATGAGGACGATCAATGGTTGGCGGAGACCAAGTGGGACGGGCAACGCGCGACGGCGTATCTGCCCGGGGACGGCTCGATCCTGCTGCGCTCCCGGTCCGGCGTGGACATCACGCCCGCCTACCCCGGACCGCACGCTCCTGGGCGACGTGCTCGGTCCGACGACAGCGACCCTGGACGGCGAGATCGGTGGGGCTTCTTCATGCCCGACGCCCCACCCAAGCAGGGCGTCCGGGTGACGTGACCTACACCCGGTACAGGTCGCCGTCGGCCGGCACGCCCATGCCGAGCGCCGCGGCGACGTGGTCACGCCAGGTCCGCGGCGCGACGGCCACTTCCCGGGCCACGCCCTCGACCCACTCGGTGTGCTCGCTGCGGAGGCGGCCGGCAAGGACCGACGCCCGCTCCGGGGGCAGGCAACGTGAGAAGTCCCCACGCGGGTGGAGGTGAGGCGTGGGGAGGTCAACGGCGCGAATCTCGCTCGGAGGCAGCCAGGAGAGCAGCAGTTGTTATCGCTCCGCCGTGCCGCATATGGCGGATTCCTTCAGACACGGTGGCTGGCAGGGGTTCGCCGGGGCGAACTCCGCTTCCAGCGATCGGGCTTATGGGCTTGTGCCGCGTTCGCGGCGTTCCAGATGGATTTCGATGAACACGGCGACCTTGGCTCGGAGTGCCCACGGGTCGAAGGGCTTGACGATGTAGTCGACGGCACCCGCCGAGTAGCCGCGGATCGAGTGTTCGGCGTCGAGGCCCATCGCGGTCAGGAAGATGATGGGGATGTTGCGGGTTCGGGATCGTCGTTTGATGTGGGCCGCCGTCTCGTAGCCGTCCATGCCCGGCATCTGGACGTCGAGGATGATCACCGCGAAGTCGTCGTGGTCGAGGAGGGCTTTGAGCGCCTCCTGCCCCGACCTGACGGAGACGACGTCGTGGCCCGGCGCGGCGACGACCTCCTCCAGTGCCAGGAGGTTGTTCGGCTGGTCGTCGACCAGCAGGATCTTGGGTTGTGCTCCGATGGTCGAAGTGGTCGAAGTGGTCGAAGTGGTCGAACCGGCGGGGCGGGGCCAGGTGCGTTCCAGCGCGGCGAGTTGACGTTCCAGGAGGTCGCAGCGTGCCTCGGCGTCCATTCCCCTGCGTCGGGCGGTCTCGAGTTCGGCCGTGAGCCTGCGTACCTGGGTCGCGAGTGCGCCGTGCTCCGATTCCAGGACGGTGTGGTGTGGAGGGGGCTCCGGTCCGGCCCAGGTCGCCTCGAGACGCGTCAGGCGTGCCTCGAGTTCGACGATTCGGTGACTGCGGTCGAGGAGGGCGTCGCCGATCACTCCCTCCTCCACGGTCGATCGTCGGGCGTCCAGTTCGGCTTCCGCGAGTTGGAGTTCGAGCGCGGCCTTGACCGGGCCGGCCGCTGCTCCGCTGTGTCGTAGTGCCGCCCGGTGGAGACGTCGTACTCGCGCCGCTTCCTCCGGCGGCACCGGATGTCCCTGGTGTTCGGCGACGTCCTCGAGAAGCTCGGCGACGAACTTCCAGGGCGGGATGCGCGCGCCGCCGAGGAACCGGGAGATGCTCCCGGCGTCGCGGAAGCGCTGTGCGCCGTAACCGCGAACGGAGACGTCGAGCATGCCGAACAGGCACCGGAGAGCTTCGGCGAAGTCGCGGCATTCCTTGGTGATTCCCGCGTCCAAGGGACGGAGCGATCCCATGCGTCCCCCCCGTCAGTCGCGGATGGAGGGCAGATGAACCGGTTCCCCGGTCGAGGGCCCCGTGACGGGAGCGGCGCACTCGTGCCCCGGGCCGATGATTCGGTCGAAGAAGCTCACCGCCAACCCGAATACCGTCGCGCCGTAGAGCAATGACTGCGCGTTGCCCGAGCCCGACATGGCGGTCAGCACGCCGCTCCCGGCACCGGTCAACCCCGCGAAGAGGAAGACGAGGGCTGCGCGGAGGGATAACAGGGGACGGTTCATGGCCTCTTCTCGGTTCGCCGATGTGCGCGGCCGGACTACGCCGGATGTCGCGCCTGAGGACACGATTCTGGCTTGGTCGGCGTGTGTTGCAGGCCCCGCAACGGAATTCGGCCCACGTTCGGCAACGAACGAGCAACACCCCCGATTCGGCGTCCGACCGGACGGGAGCCGGGATCGCGATCGTGCTCGGCACGGTCGTTCCGCGCGGTCGGCTCGTGCCGGAGGCCCATCTCGACGTCGAGCGGCATGTTCCCGGCCGCAGGCGCGTTCGGTCGCGGGACGCGAGGCCGCCGCCGTTCTCTCCGTTTGCGCCGTTCCGGTCCGTTCCCGGCGTCCGGATCCGGACGCGCGCAGCGGGACGACGCGGTCGAGGCGCCCTCGCCGGTTGCTTGCCCGGCCGTTGCCGTGCGGCCACCTCTCCCTCTAGCCCGCCCCTGACCTGCGTTGATGCCTGATTGGGCCAGACAACGGGCTAGGTGGGGCGGCCAGCGTTCTCGGCATCGGCTACGGGAGGAGCAGCGGTGATCGAGACACGGGGTGGGGCAGTACGAACCGCCACACGGGACATGACGGGGAGTCGGACGCGGACCACGCCTCGAGGCGATGGGCGGGTTGGCGCACGGGTCGACGCACGGTCCCGGGCTTCGGTCGTGGCGGACGGCGAGGTGCGGGCCGCTTCGTCGGACTCCGGTACCCGGCTGCGGTCGGGGCTGGTCGGGCGGTTGAACGACGAGTGGGACGGGTTGGCGTGCGGGGTGCGCGGCGGTGACGCGTTGGCCGCATGGGCGCGGGAGTTCGCCGTGTTGGGCGCGTACGGGGATCTGGCGGCGCTTCAGCGGGGGATCAGTTCGGCGGCGCCGGCCACGCAGGATGCCTTGCTCATCGCGTTGTTGGCGCTCGCGGACTCCGGGGACGCGCTGGCGGGTCGGGTGTTGGTGCAGCAGATGTTGCCGCACGCGGTGCGGTTGGCGTCGGCGCGGCGCGTGGTGGGGCAGAGCTTCGACGACGCGGTCGGACATGTGCTCGGGTGCTTGTACGAGGTGATTCGTACCTACCCGTATCGGCGGCGGACCGGGCGGGTGGCGGCGAATCTGGCCTGCGACACCCTGCACCGGGTGGTCTACGGGACCGGGTCGGGGCGGCGGGCGCGTGTCGCGCTCGTGTTGACGCCGGATCCGGCTGCCGACACGGGGGCTTCGGCGGCGTTTCCCGCGGTGGAGGCGCGGCTGGACACGGGGGCGGCGTTGGTGCGTGCGGTGCGGTTGGGGCTCATCGACGCGGGCGATTCGGCGCTGTCGGAGTGGCGGTTGGCGGGTGTACACGCCGTCGATGCCGCGCGTGGGGATCTGATCGCGCTGTTGGTGGGGGCGGTGGAGGCGGACGTGCTCACCGTGGAGCAGGCGCGGATGTTGGCGCAGGACTATCGCGAGAGCGCGCCGCCGGTGGCGGAGATCGCGGCGTCGCGGGGGATTTCGTACGCGTCGTTGCGGCAGCGGCACAGCCGCGCGGTGCGGCGGTTGCGGGAGGCCGGGCATGTCGCCCTGCGCGCCGCCTGAGATCGGTGGGTGCGGGTCGGTCACATCCCCGCGCGTGGGCGCACCTTCGTCGGTGTTCGTCCGGCGCAGTGGGGGAGTGGTGATGACCGAGCCGACGTGGTCACTGCCCGAGGGGTTCGAAGGAGGTGGCTTCGAACCCGACGGTTTCGAGCCGGACTTCGGGCTCGTCGGGGACGGTGTCGAGGGCCTGGACCCGGACGAGCTGTGTCTGGCGCGGGCCCGGCGGCAGGCGTACCGGATCGCGTATCGGCTGGTCACCGACCCGTTCGCGCCGGAGACGCTGAACGTGATGGAGGACTTCCTCGACGACGCGGGTGAGGTCCAGGCGTCGTACATGGCCGTGGCGGGCCGGGACGAGCGCGAGTTGCGCAGCCGGTTGGACGACCTGACCTCGGTTCGGCGTGCCCGGCGGCAGGGGGAGGGGTCGTGAGCGAGACGGTGTCCCTGGCGGGGCGGCGGTCCGCATCGGTGCCGGGGGAAGCGGCCGCCGGTTCGACAACGGTCGAAACGGCGCAGAAGCGACCGCCCGCACCGCAGGCCCCGCACCGCCGGGTGCGGAGCGCTCCGCCCGCCGTCAGCCGTCCAACTGTTCGCCTTCGGCGACC